>JAGPFW010000065.1 GCA_018056275.1 Patescibacteria group bacterium | reverse complement strand
GTCATTAATCTAAACACTGGAACCATTAAAGCTGCGAAAGGAATCATCATTGTCAATAACACAGCTGCATAAACAAAATCACGACCTCTTGATTTGAACATTTCAAAACCATACCCTGCCATTGATGAAACAATTAATGAGAAAACAACGACACATAGTGAAACTTGTATAGAATTCCATATAACTTGTCCGAGGTCAAAATTTTCAGATAATTTATAAAAATTTTCGAGGAACTGATCTCCAAACGTTAATTTTCCTTTGTTAACATCAACTGATTTATTTGTGCTACCCACAATCATCCAGTAAAAGGGAAAAACAGAGACAAAAGCAGAAATTGTTAGAAATACATATATAAGCGCATATGTCAATTTTCTATTCATCTTTCTTCGCCTGCCACTCTAAATTGAATAACTGACAAAATAACAGCGATGATTACAATCATATAGGAGATTGCCGAGGCGTAGCCAAAATTAGGAACATATTTAAAACTTACATTGTAGATATAAACTGATGGGGTAAGCAGCGAATTTCCTGGACCAACGCTAGAACCGGTGGTAACACCTGCTGCCAACATCATTGGTTCATCAAATAGCTGCAGTGTTCCAATTGTTGACAGAATAGTGGTAAATAAAATAATGGGCCTTAGCAGAGGAATGGTAATCCTAAAAAATTGGGCAGTTTTACCAGCTCCATCTATTTCTGCTGCTTCGTAAACTTCTTGAGATATGTTTTGAAGCCCCGCCAAGTACAACATCATGTTATATCCGGTCCAACGCCAGGTCATGGCTATAATTAATGTTACTTTGGACCAGAAGGGATCCAGCAACCATCTAATTGGTTCTTTAACTATATGTAAATTTATTAACACATTATTAATTAAACCTTCGGTGGAGAACATCATTTTAAACACTACACTATAGGCAACTAAAGAGGTTACAGCGGGCAAGAAAAGCGCAGTTCTATAAACACCCTTTAGTTTTAATTTTGGATCGTTAAGCAGGAAAGCAAAAATAAGTGCTAAAAATAGCATTATTGGTACTTGGATAACTAAAATTACAAAGATATTTTTTACAGACAAAATAAAATAGTTATCTTGTAGTAGTCTTTTGTAATTTCCCAAACCCACAAAGTTTTTTATTATACCTTTGGTGGAGAATGTTGATAAATATAAAGAGTATACCAGAGGATAAAAAATGAACAATGCTAAAAAAAGTGTTGCAAAGCTAACAAAAACCCATCCCCATTTGTTCTGAATTTTTTCAAAACCCCTTATCACTACTTAAACCCTCCTTGTAAGACTATTTTATAAAGAGTCTTATTGGGGAAGATAAAAAATGACAAGCAATTCACTTAGTAAAAAGAGAGGCCCTACGGGCCTCTCTTTTTAACCTCCTATGACATTTCTCAGTTGGTCTTCAGCTTGTTTTAGCGCTTCTTCAATCGATATCTTACCACTATAGACATCGGGCATTACTCCCATAATTGCAGCGTCTGCTTCATAGGTATATAAGCCATAGTCAACGGGGGGAATCATCTCTATCCATTTTGCAAAGTCCACGTATATTTTTTGATTCCCGAAAAATGGATCTCCAGCTGAATAGGCTTCGCCTTTTTGAGCCGGAAGCCAGGTTCCGACAGCTCCTCTATCAATTAATATTTTCTGGTAAAAATCAACATCTTTAGCATAAATTTGATTCAAGAAGTCAATTGCTAAGTCTTTGTTTTCTGAATTTTCCAGTATGTACCAACTTGACCCACCCAGGTTAGAAGCGTTTACTGATCCCGGCACATCAGGTCTTGGAATTGGAAGAACTCCCCACTTCCCGCTTTGGCTTTCTTCTGCCTTTATTGAACCGACAATCCACACTCCTGTAATAACCGAAGCGACATCGCCTCCATTAAAGGCTGCTACCCACTCATTCCATCCCGACGTCTCTTTTGAAATTCCAGAATCGTTAATTTCCTTATAAATTCTAACAGCTTCTTTGAGGGCGGGGTTGTTTACGATATTTGGCTCTCCCTTTTCATCAAAATACCATGTTCCCGCCGACTGAAGCAATATCCTCATCAATCCTCCATCATATGGATCTCCTGCTTGCATATACTTTCCAGTTTTTTCTTTAAATACTTTACCCAATTCTATATATTCATCCATGGTAATGTTACTTAGCCCACCAACATCGATCCCCGCCTCTTCAAAGTAGTCTCTTCTGTAAAACCATCCAGCTACACCAGAATCGAATGGAACACCATATACTCTGTCGTTTACAGTCATAAAGTTGAGTTTATAGGAAGCGAATTCACTGTAATTGAAATGGTCTGTCAGATCAGCAAATGCACCTGGATATGATTCTAAATATTTTTTTGCGTTATAATCTTCAATCAATACAATTTCCGGAAGATCTTTTTTCACCCCCGATGCTAAAATGGTATTCAACTTTTGTTCTACATCTGCTTTTGCCATGCTAACAATCTCGATTTCTGCGTTGGGATTGATTTTATTATATCTTGCTGCTGCTTCTTCCATAATAGCAACGTTAAAATTGGGGTCCCAACACCATATTGTTATTTTTCCGGAAAGCTCTGCAGCACTGGCAACTCCCACTAATCCCAATAGCAACACCGATAACATAAGAACCACAAAAATCTTTTTCATACCGACACCTCCTTAATTTTTAAATCTTCTTTAAAAACAATACTCGCTATCTTCTCCTTTCTCAGACAATCTAGGAGGCCTTCTAAAAATCCTTCTTCTCTTCAGCCTCTCCA
>JAGPFW010000019.1 GCA_018056275.1 Patescibacteria group bacterium | reverse complement strand
ATCTGAAAAAAATCTTGGTTTTGCAGGAGGAAATAATTTAGGAATATCTCACGCTACTGGAGATTTAATTCTACTTTTAAACAATGATACCTGGCTAGGTCCTGATTTTTTGGAAAAAATTGTTGCTTTTTATGATTCTCATAATTTTGATGTTGTAGCGCCTTATGAGGCCTATTATGATGGCCAAAAAAAAGATCCTTACGTGATTAAAATAGATCCTTTGGGTCATCCTGTTTACTTGAAAAGTTTTGAGGATAGTGACTCCGGTTTTTATTTGAGCGGAGTATGCATTCTTTTTTCAAAAAAACTTTATATGGAGACGCAAGGTTTGGATGGCGATTTTTTTATGTATTTTGAAGAGACAGATTGGTTTTGGCGTTTAAATCTTATGGGAAAAGTGTTTTCGTATGTGCCTAATATTTATGTTTATCATGCAGGCACAGGTTCTACAGGTAGTGGGATAAAATACTTGTCTTTTCTTTGGCGTAATCAAAATACTTTGCAAATGTTACTTAAGAATTATTTATGGCGAAATTTGTTATGGGTACTCCCTTTGTATTTTGTGCAAAATATTGTGGAAATTTTTTTCTTTTTGATTTTATTAAAACCCAAAATAAGTTTTTCATATTTACAAGGTTGGTTTTTTAATATTCAAAATTTCCGTGGTACAATGCGAAAAAGGAAGTGGGTACAAAATAATAGAGTTGTCTCCGACTCTTTCATTTTTTCTAGGATGTATTTAGGTTTTGGAAAAATAAAGCATTTGAAGGAATTTTTTCATAATGAATAAGTACGCAACGGATAAATCCGGGAAATTTTCGAAGTTCTCTACGAAACGGGTACTATTGGAAAGTCTCCCTCAGGGTAAAGACATACTTGATGTTGGTTGTAACGATGGGTTTTTTGGAAGAGAGTCCTTAAATAATAGATTTTGGGGGTTAGATATTGATCCAGAAGCTTTAGAAGTAGCCCATAATCATTACATGGGGACCTTGGAATATGATCTTAACTATTGTAAGCCTCTGCCTTGGGAAAAGAAATTTGATGTTATTATTTTTGCCGATGTATTAGAGCATGTCGTTGATCCTCCCAAGGTTTTAAAGTACTTTACCGACAATTATCTTTCTCCAACAGGGGTTGTGCTGATATCTCTCCCCAATATTGCAAATTGGCAACCGCGCTTAAATCTTCTTTTTGGTAGATTTGATTATACGAGTACCGGTATTATGGATAGTACCCATTTGCATTTTTATACATATAAGACAGCTATTTCTTTGGTTAGTGCCTGTAACCTTTGTAATACTAAGGTTTTTTTTGGTGCCGATGTATTTGGCCCCCTTATCAAGCTTTTTCCATTTTTAAGAAATCTTCTCTCTACAAATATAATTTTAGAATGCCATAAACATTTATGACAGTGATATATATCTTATTGTTAATTGTGATTGCTTTTTTTTCGCACCTAATATGGTACGATCCCATGAGCGTTTTGCATTTTTCCGATTGGACGCATTGGAATAGTTTTTCGGTTAGCGAGTTAGTTAATACATGGTCTCCTTGGTTTTCTGTGTTTAATTTTGGCGCCCCAAATGTTCAACTCCCGTTCTTATTGTTTAAATCTATTTGGTATGGAATTTCTTTATTGGGATTCAGTTATGACCTTGGTGTTAAGATCTCCCTATTAATTCCTATTTCCCTAGGTGGGTTTGTGTTTTCATTTTTTTATATTAGGTCTATATTCAAGAATAATTTCGTGGCATTTCTGGGATCTTTGTTTTATGGTACAACTACATATTTCTTAGTTCGCCAAACCGCTCATTTACCAATTGCATTTGTTTATGCAATCTCACCTTTGATTATACATTTCTTTCATATTGCCTTAACTAAAAACAAGTTGATAAATTGGATATTTTTTTCTTTTATCTATTTTGTCTCATTATGTTATGAGATTCGCATTACTTATATTCTAACCTTTGTCTTAGCGCTATATTTCTTGTTCTTTAAAAAATTTGCGCTTAAGTTTTATATAAAGTCATTTTTTATTTGTGGTTTTATAACTCTCTTGTTAAACCTATTTTGGTTGTTTCCCACGATTTGGGGTGGCTTTGGTTCTGATATTGAATCTATAACCGCTAGGAGTGTGTTTGGTGATCATCTTTTTGATATAACACATTCTCTTACTCTTTATGATTCCTCCTGGACTGGTGAATATCCGGACATGAATTTTGTTAAACAACCTATTAACCCAGTTTTTTGGCTTTTACCCATTCTTGCCTTTGCAGGATTTTTTACTGGGGTAAAAAATCACAAAAATTCTGCACTTTTTTTCTTTCTTTTAAGCATTGTGGGAATATTTTTGACAAAACAAAATTCTCCTCCTCTTATTGGTTTTTACTCATGGCTCTATTACAACGTTCCTACATTTAGCCTTTATAGGGAAGCCTCTAAGTTTTATCTCCTCGTATCCTTGGGCTACATGGGACTAATCTCTCACTTTTTTTTATTTTTAATTGAAGGTAGTAGCACTTTCTTTAAAAAAACTTTGTTTTTCTTCTCTGTGGCTTTTCTTCTTTTTATGGGGTTTTTAAATTTAAAACCATTGTTTACAAGACAGATCGGAACCATGTTTGTGAATAGGATAAAACCGACGGAATATGAATTGGTGAATAACTATTTAATTGAACAGAATAGTTTTGCCCGTGTTTTATGGGTGCCTTCGGCATCTCCTTGGGGCATTTTCTCTTATAATAACCCTAGATCTTCCTTGGTTGAACTCTTTCAGGGTGAATGGAGTTCTTTTATAGATCTTTTTCCTGATCTTTCCCAAATATCACTGCAAGAAAGGTCTATAGGCATATTTCTTAAGCCACAGACCAAGCAACTCTTGTCCTTAAGTGGGTTTAGGTATGTAATAGTTCCCTTGGGGGGTAGCTCGGATGGGGAGAGTTTATATAGTACCTACGGTGGTGACCCAAGTTTTTATAATGATTCCCTTTCTAAAGTATCTTGGTTAACTCCCCTACAAATCGGCACTGATGGACTTAAAATTTATGAAAATGCTTATTATAAGCCCCGTATTTATTTGACAAAAAAACCTGAGAATTTGGATTTCTATGTTCCCTTTGAGGGGGTTTCAAGTATAAGTGCCTCTCCTACTCGTTATGTTTTTTCCATGCCTATGCATTTAATAGACTCTGTTAGTTATTTATATTTTTCTGATGGTTACAATGCCAATTGGAATTTATATTTGGGTACCCCTACTTGGTATGACATCCTATTTGGTTATAAGCCCTTAGAGCAAGTTGCTCATGTTAAAAATGAGTTTGGACTTAATACTTTTGATTTAAGTAATATAAATTTGGATACTCTTTCTGATCTCGGAGAGGTTACCTTAACATTGTTTTTTAAACCGCAAGCCTATTATATTTTAGGACTTATTATAAGTGGTACAACTTTGGCTTTACTTGTTGGTTACTTATTAGTTTACAGTTTAATTAGTATAAGAAAAAATGTTTTATCAGCTTCTACTAGGCATACTAGAAGATAACTCGGGATATTTTGTTCTAGATCTCCTTGGATTTGGGACGAAAATGTACAATTCCCTTTGGGGTTACCCATTTGCTTCTTTTATTAGTTCCTTGGAGCAACCGGAACCTTTGTTCTTTTCCGTGATTTTTCTACTTTTTTCTTACTCATCCTCAGTCTGGATCTACAACACCCTTTCCATTTTTGGAATCCTCCTTTCCTTTATCCTTTCCTTTAAACTGTTATCAGCCTTTTTAAGCAAAAAACTTGCCCCTCTTCTTGCCCTTATTTTTACCATTTCGCCCCACTTTCTTTACTGTTCACGCTCCCATATCAACATGATCCAATTATGGCTCCCCTTACTTTCCATTTATACGCTACTTTTTTATAAACCCAAAAAACTTTATTTAAAATACTTTCTAACTGGCATTCTTCTCACTATAACGGTTGGGGTTAGCAATTACCTTGCTTATTTCACAATCATTTTTATTTCCCTCTATTTTTTTTCGCGCCAAATAATTTCTATTCTAGCCCTTAAACAAAACTATTGGACTAAACAAAACCTTTTTGGATACTTTCTTATGTTTTTCACAACTGGAATCTTCACTTTTGTTATGATTCGCCCTTATATAATGGAGAATTTTTTGGGGAAGTACCAGCAAACAGAAACCCTAGATAGGGTTATCACACGCATTGGAAATACTGAGGTGGAAATAGTAGGGGATAGTTGGAAGGTCAACCCTGTAGGTGAAGAAGCTTTAGGAAAAGCACAATCCAAATATATACTTAAGCGCCCTATTGAAGACTTCTTTACTTTTTCACTTCGTCCCTGGTACTTTTTTCTACCTTCCATTGATAATCCATTTTTTGGACATTTAACACAAGGAGCAATACATTGGCTTCAGAACGATAAGGGGTTTTGGCTTGCACAAAACTATTTTCCAAGTGAACATAGTGCCGGTTATTTAGGGTGGGTTAATTTCTCTTTTGCTATTGTAGGTCTAATCTATGTTTTAAAAAAGGTTCGGGTTGGTTATTTTGCGCAAAATTTCTATTGGACCAAATATCATGAAGCCCTTTCTTTGGGAATGGTTGCTCTTGCAATGGCTCTTCTTTCTATGCCCCCGTACATCACAATTAATTTGTCCAAAATCTATCTGCCTTCGTATATTTTGTTCCGTCTCTTTCCTATGTTCCGTGTTCTCTCTCGGATGGGAGTGTTTATTCTCCTTGTCCAGTTAATTTTTACCGGTTTTGGCTACATTTCATTCTTATCTTTTATAGAAAAAAGATTTAATTGGAGGCACCTTAATTTTTTGGCCATTACCCCTTTTTTCATCATTAGTCTAATGGAATTTTTTATTCCCCTAAGATTAACCGATGTTTCCACACCTCCCAAAGTCTTTACCTATATTTCCCAAAATACACAAGAGCATGAAGCTATTGCCGTTTATCCCTATTCTAAAAATGTAGAAACCTTATTTTGGACAAGAGAGCATAAGCGACCATTTACAAACACCCGTGACCTTGTTAGACCAGAATTTGGATTTGATTCTAAAGAATTTACCGCAAAACTACCTTCGCATGAGGGTATCCTAGAAGCCCATAATTTGGGAATTGATTATTTGGTGTATTTTCCCATTGCCGACAAGAATATGATGGAAAATTGCGCTTTTTTTGCTAAAACTCCTTTGTTAGAGAAGATAGGGGTTTTTGAAGAATATGACCCGCAATTTAAGAATCTTGGATTTTGGTCAAATTTTATTCACATAGAAAATTACGGTACAAAAATGGATAGTACTGCGATTTTATATCGTATTCGTTGAGAATGAGAAATCATTGATCTAATAGATATTGAAGAAACCTCCAAAAAAACTTATAGTAGCTCTTCGCAAAGGCTTTAATCCAATGAAATCAGATATTGTTGGGGCGGAGTCAGATTAACGGATAACATGGGTTACCTTACAATGCGTTACCTTACAGTTGGAGTAAACACTTTTAATGAAATTTCGCTATAATGCCCGTGTATGTTTACTTTTATTAAAGCGTCAAACCTTTTATTTGCCCTTTCCTTTGGGTTAATTCCCGTTCTTGCCATATTTCCTTTCCATAAAATTGCGACCAAAATGTTTGAGGTAAAAATTTCCCAATTTCTTCTTGTACTGGCTTTTCCTGCCCTATTAGCATTTTTTGCTATTTTAAGGTTTAGATTTGTTGGAATTGCTCTTTTCCTTTTGGCTCTTTTTAACTCTTGGGCATTATTATTTGCCTTTAATGTAGACAGAAAGTATGTCTATATTCTGGCTCTTATTTTTTTGAGTATGACCCCACTTTTTTTGCTCCTAAAAATGGACAAAATAGCAGAATATATGGCTGTATTGTGTTATTTAGCTTTGGTATTGGGTGTTTCAAAGGACATTTTATATGAAAAGATTTTTACAAAATAAAACTTTTTTTGCCATTTTTATACTCCTTAATTTGGGGATGGTCTTTTTTCCGGGTTTTGCAGCTGCGGGAGATCGTTCTGACTATTATTTGAATTATTTTAAAAAAGAATTAAACTTTCCTGTCGTAAGGGTTGAAAGAGAGGAAATTCCTCTTGATGGCAGTTTTTATTTCCATCAATCAACCCAAGATTCTCAAACTACAAAGGACATATTTCTAAATAAGCTATCTTTTAGTTCTCCCTTGCCTAAGGGTTTTGTAAAAATAACAGATTCTAAAGGTTTTTTCACAAATCCTGCCAGTTTATCCCCAAAAGATTGGCAACTTGTCTTCTCTTCCGACGAGTTTCTTGACCTAAATTTTGGCAATACCATTTTTATTTGTGATAGCCCATATAAAAGTGAGAAGTTTGAATGCTCTTATGATTATGTAGCACCCCTTGACCTAAAGTTAGTTTCTATTTCTACTTCTCCAGTTGCCTCAGATATAAAAATAGCCATATCCACTGCAGATAATCCCAAAATAATTGTGATTCCCGAGCAAATTCTATACACGCCAAGTTTTAGGGGAAAGTTAACTGAATATTTAGGATCTTATAGATGGTCTCTAGATTTTACAGATTTTTCCCCCCAACTTACACCCACTTCTGAACCGTTTAATATACTCAAAAGTTGGGGATTTGAGACTTTTACTTACGCTTTTTCTTTTTTAGTTTTTATAGTAGTTTTTAGGAAGCTCTTAGTTCACCTAGTGCATTCCCCAAAGGATTTCCTCAAAAAGCAAACTTATGTTGATTACTACAATAATATGGTTCTTACTTTTATGCGTATCCACGACTTTTTGCTCCTTGGGGTAATTATGGGAGCAGTACTTTTTGTTCCCCTAACCATTTTTGCCACGGTTCGTTACACCAACTCATACAACTATGAGGCTTTTTCTACCTTTTTTTCTGTAGTATTTAACCCCTCCTCTATAAAAATGGCTATAACAACTTTAAACAAGACTTTATTTGTTTTTTATGCTTATATTCTTGTATATGCCGTTGTATTAGGCATGTACTTTTTGCCAAGTTTTCTGGAACTTACGCAAGCTTCCCTGAATAAGTTGTTTAAAGAGGAAAAAAATATTATTAATCCAAGCCTTACCAAATTTTTAGTATTGTCCTTTGTTGTTTTGGGAATATTTTTAAGTTTTGCAGGTGACTTAGTTTCCTTGTTGCCATTTTTAATCACGCTTTTATCTTTGTCCTTGTATTTTAGTTATCTCCTCCTAAAATCCAATCCTGTTTTTTCTCCTAAAGAAAAAACCATTGCGATTTCTGTTGTTTCCTTAACATTCATTTTGAGCTTTGGAATAAATTTTTATCTATCCAATAAAAAAGCGGAAGGCAGATATCAAAAACTAATTGATGTTACAGATAAAATTGTAATGTTGCCCTATAAAAAAATCAGCACATTCGAAGTTTTTTATGATCCCATGATTTTGAGGGATTTTCCGCACCCATTGTTAATTGATTCTTTTCTTGTATACCATCCGAATTACTTAAAAATAGAAAATAAACCTTTATCAAAAGATTCCGACTTTTCTAGGGATTACATAGTGTTGGGCGCGCCTAAGGAGGATTATTTAAAATCGGTTTTAAAAATGAGGAATTTGCAAAAAGAGCTTTATACGAATAAGGTTTCTTCCTTTTTTATGTTGCCCAATTTTAAGTTTGAATATTTGGGTAACTATTCATTGCGACTGGAGATTTCTTGCTTACAGGATTTAAATCCCTCCTTAATAGAGTTGGAAATTTATCAACTAGATAATAAATCCAAAGTAAGTACAAGAAAAGTTGATCTGCTAAATTTTCCAGGATGTTTGAGAGGAGACAACCCTGTTTTTGTGGTTCCTGTGGAAATGCCTTATATATTGGACGCTTCGCTTGTTCTTGGACTTTCTGGTTTTGATTTAGAATTTATAACCTCTTTGCAATTTTTTAAAAATAATTTCCCATTAGATCTAACGTTTTTAGATTATGCCCCGCAAGGTAAGGTTCTAAAGTCTAATTATATTCAAGGGCAATCATTGCAAGTTTATTCTTTTTCTTCTCACGTTCCCCCAAACGGAAGAGATTTTTTGCGTGAAGATGTCCGGAAAAATGGTGCAGAATTTGATCTTGGTTCTATCGCAACGGAATTGAAAAAAGAAGGTTTAGTTGGCAATGCTTTTGTAATTTGGTCTTTGAATGAGGCTGTTGTTTTGAGAAATGAGTATTTGGAGTAGCCTCCAACAAATATATCCTCTTTCTTTTTAGGCCGTCCGTGGTATACTACTATAGGTATAAATTGAAAACTGAATAAAATCCAAAAAGGAGGATTGGTATGAAATCGCAAATGCGAAAGTATGGGGTTAGCGCCCTTTCAACAGGATTGGGCGCTGTTGGACCTGTCGGTCCTTGGTATGCTTTGGACACAGCCTTCAAGGCAGGATTTGATGGGATCCAGTACCTTCCCTTGAGAGGTTGGTCCGAAGTGGATCCTGCATTCATAGGGGGCTTTGTTCTCTCCTATGAGGACCCCTGGAACAAAGGGAGTCTCTTGCAGGCTGTCGGTCGGACTCTTGGCCTGTTGAGAGATCCCGCACCTACCTTTTTGGATTGGGTGCTCTTTGGTAGGAAATATGCACCAGAATTTCCCCATGCAATAAAGTCCGTTCATCGCGTGGAGGAGGAGGGAGCTCTGGAGATCCATCCAGAGTTTTGGGATGACCCCCAGCAGTATGTTTGTTTTTGTCGGAATGGCGGACATGTGTGTTGGGATACACTTCATGTTCGTCGCCCCCACAGAGAGACCGGGTTAAACCCTTGGGTTTGGGAAGACCTTTTGATGGCACTCCCAGAGGGGGCTATTTCTCTGATTCATGTTCACCCCACGCGAGAGGAAATCTCAACCTTTCTGCGGGGCGAAAAGTTAGGACTTACGGAGATGCTTCTGCTTCTCCGTGAAAAGGCTCCAAATGTTCCTGCTATTTTGGAAGCTTTTCCTCCTCTGATGTTGCGGAAGAAACCTTTGGTAGCATGGCTATCCCGGCTTCGTCTTCAGACCCTCAATTACCTAGGTTGAATGTTGAGTCGCTTTTTTAACCCCCGATATGTTTTTAAACTCTCGGGGGTTTTCTTTTTGCTAGAATATACAGGTGAAGAATTTTTCTAAAATAATATTTCTTTCCGCTTTCATTTTCTTTTTTTCTTGGCTAATTCCCTATAAAACCGGTGTCAATAAGCTAGCAATTCAATCCGAGGATACTTTACCTGCTATGTTCATTCCTTTTTCAATTCTTAAAGAAGGTCACATCTTTTTAGACTCTTATTACGATATACTAATTAATCGTTATCCGCACCCTGACGATAAAAAGCAGGAAAAATCCTTCGTCCCTTATTATCTACGCAAAACCGAAGCAGGTCATTTTGTATCCGCTTTTCCAATAATAACGCCTCTTCTAGCTCTTCCCATATATTTTTTCCCTGTTATTTTGGGAGTTAGCGCCTCGTGGGAGAATGTAGAAATCCTCGCCAGTTTATCTTCCTCTTTTATTGTAGCCTTTTCTGGTGGTTTCTTTTATTTACTTCTGAAAAAACATTTTTTCCAAGAAGAAGACTCATCCGTCACCCTTTGGAAGCAGAAATCCTTTTTATTAACAGTTATATACCTTTTTGCAACCGTAAACTTTGCGCACATCTCACAAGCTTTATGGCAACACGGAACGGTTCAACTATTTACAATACTTGCTCTTTTAGCATTTTATGAAAAAAAAGATTTTCTTTTAGGTCTGTTTTTTGGTTTGATGCTTCTTTCTCGCCCCACATCTGGCATAGTCATTGTAATAATAGGACTTCTTGTTCTATTTAATGGATTTATTAAAAGACATCCACTTTCTTTAGACATTACGAGTAATATGAGGCTTGGAGAAAAAAATTTTGTGTACTGTTTGATAACCATTGCTTTAGGTTTTGCAATTCCCGCCCTTTTTTTCTTTTGGTACAACCAAACATATTATGGAACTATTGCTAATCAGGGATATTCAAATCAAATTTTTACCGAGTGGCAAGGTCGCTTCCCCGAAGGTTTTTTAGGTCTTTGGATTTCACCTAGCAAAGGAATCTTAGTTTACTCACCCATTTTTATTTTCTCTATCGTTGGGGCTTATTTATCCCTAAAAAAGTGGCGACAGGAACCTAACGCCTTAGAATATGCTGCTTTTGTAAATATAATTTTGTTGCATATTTTGGTTCTAGGTTTTTGGAAACATTGGTATGGCGGTTGGTCTTTTGGTTACCGTATGGCGTCAGACATATTGCCTTTTTTGGTTTTACTTTTAGTGCCTTTTGTAAAGTCTGCTTACTTTTTCCAATATAAAAAGTTGTTTTATATACTTTTAGGTATCTCTGTGTTGGTTCAGTTTATGGGGGTAATCTTTTACGATGGGATTTGGCACGCGGCTTATGATGACGGTTTTAGGGAAACTGCTTGGCTCTGGTCCCTAAAAGACAGCGAAGTAGCCTTTAATATTCGTCGCGTTTTGGTAAAGTTTGGATTACGGACTTCCCCTTTTTAACTTTTTAGGATTTTTTTCAGTTGTTCCTTAAGTTTTGGAAGGTCTTTATATAAGAGAATCACATTTTTGATAGAATGACCATATGAAACCACTCTCCATAATTCTTTGTGCCTACAACGACTCTGCCTATATTAGAGATTGCCTTAACAACCTTAAAGACATTGTAGACTCAGTTAATTTCCCTATAGAAGTTATTATTAAAAACCAACCTTCCAATAATGATTCCGCGCCAATTATAGAAAGCGAATTCCCATGGGTAAATCTTATAAAAGGTGCTAATGTTGGGCTTTCCAAAGCCTATAATCTAGCTTTAGAACAGGCGTTGCATGAATACATCTTATTTTTAGGTACAGACGCATTCCCAGAAAAGGAAACCATAACAGGCCTTGTTGATTATTTTGCATCCCGTCCCGATGTTGGTGCTGCTACATGCAAACTAGTTTTAGCGGATGGAACTTTGGACATGGATGCACACCGAGCCTTTCCCACCCCTTGGATTTCATTCACAAAATTAACAGGTTTAAACAAGCTTTTCCCAAAATCTCCTTTTTTTAACGGCTACTTTTTGCCTCAAAAAAACTTGAATGAAGAACATGAAATTGATCTTTTAATTTCTCACTTTATGTTTACTAGAAAAAACCTTTTACAAGAGCTTGGGGGTTTTGATGAAAACTTCTTCTTATATGGGGAAGATGTAGATATTTGCTATAGAATAAAACAGGCAGGTTGGAAAATAATGTATCTTCCGCAGTGGAGTGCCAAACATTTAAAAGGGTCTTCCTTGGGCATTAGGAAAACAACAAGAGAAAAATTTAAGCAACCATTACAGCATAGATTAAAAATGCAAAAACTTTCTGCGCAAGCAATGGAATTGTTTTTAAAAAAGCATTATGTAGGCAAGTATCCAAAGATTGTTGTTTATTTAATGATTTTTTCTACCCGTTTTTTAGGTGTGGTGCGCGTGCTTATTGAATGTCTAAAGTAGCGCCTCTTTTTAATTTTAGATTATTGTTTTATTACATTTATGTATAGTTCCTTCTCAAAATGTCCTTTATTCCACCCTTAATCCTGTATAATAGCCATAGCTCATAAAGATCTTATGCCAGAAGAACAAAAATACAACATAATCTGCCTTTCAAACCAACTTTGGGATTTCCCTAACTGGACGAATAAACGGCATGTTATGTCCCGTATGGCAAAGCTAGGGCATAATGTTTTATTTGTAGATCCCCCGATAAACTTGGGAAGGGTGTTTGCTCGTCAAATATTGAGAGGTCATTGGGGTTTAAAACGTATTTTTACTCAACAGAAAAAATCTTCTTCTGGGGCGCAAATCTATACTCCAATAAATCTCATTCCTTTAACAACAATAACCTCAAAATTACACGCTCTTCGCATAAGGGCGTTATCAAAAAAGTTTTTTTCCACAGACAGAAAAACTTTATTATGGGTTTATCATGTGGAGATTGCTCATATTCCTACATATGTAAGTACAATCCCTCACGATTTGCTTATCTATGATTGTGTTGATAATTATGAAGGGTTCCCAAGGAACAATACCCCTGAGAAAAAAGCAAAGGTACGGGCAAAAGAGAAATATTTAGCAACAAGTGCAAAGCTTGTTTTTGCAACAGCACCAGGTTTAGCAGATAAACTCAGGCAGTACAATGAAAATGTTTATTTTACGCCAAATGTTGGGGACTATAAAAAGTTTTTTGATGTAAAAAACAGGATAAAAAGTTTGCCGCAGGACCTAGAACAAATCCCTCGCCCTAGAGTAGGTTTTACCGGAGCTTTGGATGCGTATAAGTTTGATGCGGAATTGATGGCTTTGTTGGCGCAAAAGAATCCCAATATATCTTTTGTTTTGATTGGCCAAATAGCATTGCAGGACAAAAAGGCTGATTTGTCTTCTTTAGGGTTGGATAAATATAAAAACATTTACTTTTTAGGGCATAAACCTTACGAAATATTAGAAAATTATTATGCTGGATTTGATGGCTATATTATTC
>JAGPFW010000064.1 GCA_018056275.1 Patescibacteria group bacterium | reverse complement strand
ACTATATACAAGCCTAGACCTTATGATGATTCCTATTGACTTAACCCCTACCTTTAGTTATCATACCCACGCTATGAAAAGAACTTGGCAGCCAAAAAAGAAAAAAAGACTACGAAAACACGGATTTCTAAGTAGAATGTCCAATGTTGGCGGTATAAAGGTTCTAAAAAGAAGAAGAGCCAAGGGAAGAAAGGTTTTAGTTCCTTCCTTTAAGGGAAAACAAGCAAGAAACATTAAGTAGTAAAAGATTGTGTCTGACTTTGGGATTTACCCGTTCTAGATTACGCGTTTGATTCCTTTTTGGTTTATTATTAGTTTATGCTTCCAAAAAAGCACAGATTAACTACTCGTTATGAGTTTGGGAAAGTAAAAAGAGATGGTGTCAAAATTTCTTCCAGATTTTTTTACCTCTACTATTTAAAAAGATTTGACCCAGTAGAAGATACAAAAGTTGGCGTAGTACTTTCTAATAAGTTTTCAAAAGTAGCCCCGCAAAGAAATCGTGTAAAAAGACAATTTAGAGAAATTATTAGAACAAATTTTGGTAAAATAAAGTCTGGTTATTGGATAGTGATATATCCAAAATTTAATGTTAAAGAAGCAAAATATGAAGAAATTAATACTGACTTTCTTAAAATTTTACAAAAAAGTCCTTTCTCCCAAGAACTTTAGACTATCCACCTGCAAGTTTATTCCTAGTTGTTCGGAATACACTTACGAGGCTGTAGAAAAGCACGGTTTAAGGGGTTTATTTAAAGGGTTCTGGCGTGTTTTGCGCTGCAACCCCTTTTCGCATGGAGGTTACGACCCCGTAAAATAAGCGTATGTTAGGAGCAATTTGGCAAACAATTTTTGTAACTCCCCTATTTAATCTTTTAGTAGGTTTATATAGGTTGTCTGGTGCTTCTTTAGGTTTAGCCATAATTTTGTTAACCATAATAATTCGTGCAGCACTTCTTCCTGTTATGTTGCCGTCTGCAAAAAACATGAAAAAGCAACAGGATCTAAAACCTGAACTGGATAAAATTAGAGAAAAATTTAAATATGACAAGCAAAAGCAGGCAGAAAAACAGATGGAGCTTTTTAAACAGCATGGCATAAATCCAGCGTCTGGATGTTTAACACAAATAATAACAATACTTGTACTTTTTGCTTTATTTGGCGTTATAAGACAATTTACACTGGCAGAGAATATGGAAGAGATTAATTCCCTTTTGTATTTTCCCTTTTTACATTTTACAGATGGAGCTTCTGTGAATACGCGGTTCTTGTATATGGATTTGTCAAAACCCGATCCTTATTTTGTTTTAGCCATTCTTTCTGGTGTGATTCAGTTTATTGCTTCAAAAATGACAATGCCTCTTTCTGCTATGGGAGAAAAAATTGCTAAAAAGACCCCGGAACAAACTGATGATATTGCTTTTAATATGCAAAAGCAAATGCTCTACACAATGCCAATAATGAATGTTATAGTAGGTGTTACACTGCCCTCAGGTGTAGTTTTGTATATACTTACTGCCGCTGTATTTTCTGTCCTACAAAGCTATCTATTACATGGTTTTGGTGGATTAACACCAGATATAGAGAGAGTTAAAAAATGGATAAAAAAATAGATTTGCTAAAAAAGACATTGGAAGAGATTTTTTCCTTTATGGGAGTAGATCCTGATTTTACTATTGATGACAATGACGACGAAAATTCTTTGGCTGTAAAAATTTGGAATGAGGATCTTAGCTTTTTAATTGGGTATAGAGGCAATTGTTTAAAAGCACTAAAATATTATTTAAGCTTGGTTATAAACAAGGAAACGCAAGAGGATGGTTGGACTAGAGTTAATGTTGATATAGATGGCTACGTGGAAAGAAGACAAGAGAAGATTGAAGAAATAACCAGAAACTATATAGACAAAGTTCGCTTCTTTGGTCAGGAAATTCATATGCCCAATATGGATTCTTCTGAGAGGTTTATGGTGCATAATTATGTTGGAAATTATCCCGATATAATATCTCAAAGTGAAGGTCAGGGATTTTCCAGACATGTGGTTTTAAAACCTGCCAATAAAGAGGTAGAAAAATCAAATAACTAGAGAGTTTAAAATTTAAAAATGAAATTTACCTGCCAACAAGAAAACTTAGAAAAAGGTTTAAATCAGGTATATAAGGCAGTTCCAAGTAAAGCTAATCTGCCTATACTTTCTAATGTTCATTTGTTGGCAAAAGATGGTAGGTTAAGGCTTTCTGCTACAAACTTAGATACCTCCATAATTACTTTTGTTGGAGCTTCCATTGAAGAAGAAGGTGTTATTACAGTTCCTGCAAAGCTTTTTAGGGATTTTGTTTCCAATTTGCCCGAAGGTCTTATTACAATTTCTCTTGAAAAAAACATTTTGAAAGTGGAAACAGACCATAATTCCGCAAAGTTAAATACGGTTTCGGCGGATGAGTACCCCGAAGTTCCAACAATGCATTCGGATATGGAATTATTAGAGTTGGACTCTTCCGAATTCGCTGACGCTGTAAAGTCTGTGGTGTTCGCGGCCTCTTCTGATGATACTCGCCCTGTATTTTCGGGTGTTTATGTGTCTTTTACCGATGGGGTTTTTAGCATAGTCGCTTCGGATGGGTTTAGGCTTTCCGAAAAAACACTTAATCTTGATACTAAATTTAGTTCATCCTTTTCCGCAGTCATCCCCGCAAAGACTTTATTGGAAGTTTCTAGGCTTATCTCCCCCGAAGAGCCTACAGCTATAAGTTTGGATTCCAGATCCAATTTGGTTATGTTTAAAAACCAAGATGTTATTGTAGGCACAAGAATAATAGAAGGCCAGTTTCCGGATTACAAACGCATAATTCCAAGCGAGTATTCTGTGGAGGTAGAAATGGAATTTTCCGACCTTCTTTCTGCAGTTAGGCTTGCAGATGTTTTTGCCCAACA
>JAGPFW010000018.1 GCA_018056275.1 Patescibacteria group bacterium | reverse complement strand
CTATTAGCGATAGGATATAGCGTGCTGCTTTTTTAATCTTTTAATGCTAATCTGTACTTAATATGGATATGGAAAAAACCCGAACAAAATTCAAAGCAATAGATTTATTTGCAGGTATTGGCGGTATTAGACTTGGGTTTGAAAAAACAGGTGCTTTCGAAACTGTTTATGCAAATGATTTTGATAAATTCACAAAGCATACCTACGATCTAAATTTCAATGGGCCTAAATTACATATCGAAGATGTAAGGAAAATCAATGCAGAAGATTTACCCGAATTCGATTTATTGTTGGGCGGATTTCCTTGCCAGCCTTTTTCTATTGCAGGTTACAGAAAAGGTTTAGAAGATGCGGGCAGGGGTGATTTGTTCTTTGAAATATTACGCCTGCTTAACGACCGCAAACCTAAAGCATTTTTGCTAGAAAATGTTAAAAATCTATATTCACACGACAAGGGTAAGACCTATCAGTTTATGAAAAAAAAATTATTAGAACTTGGCTACAGCGTCAAAGAAGCTGTTTTAAATACTATGAATTATGGAAATGTGCCACAAAACAGGGAAAGGCTTTATATAGTAGGATTTCTAGACCCTGAAGTTGCCGAAAGATTTACTTTTCCAGATTCAGAACCACTTAAAACTTCTTTTAGGGATTTATTAGATACGGAAGTTCCAGATAGGTATTACTACAACGACAAGTCCCTATTTGAAAAGTTAAAAGAACATGTGACTAAAGAAGATACTGTATATCAGTGGCGTAGAATTTATGTGCGTGAAAACAAAAGTAATGTTTGTCCAACACTAACCGCAAATATGGGTACGGGAGGTCATAATGTTCCAATTATTAAAGACAAAAAGGGTATAAGAAAACTTACGCCTAAAGAATGTCTGAGATTACAAGGTTATCCTAGGGACTATGTTTTACCAGGAAACCTTGCAGATTCAACATTATATAAACAAGTAGGTAATTCGGTTTCAGTCCCAGTTATAGAAAAAATTGCGTATCAGTTCATAAAGGCATTATCATAATAATATGTTTATTACTGGACAGCCTAAAGATAACAAGCAAAAGTATATTGAAATTCTTAAATCACTAGGGTCGTTGTCCAGATTATTTTCTGATAGCGATGTTCCTTATTTATATTATAGAACGGCTGAAAATGCGTTCTGTAGGGCTTTCCAAGCTGACAACCTATCAAGGGGTGATACTTCGGTTGATGCTAGGAAAGGCACGGTAGGTATAGGTTTAAAAACTTTTTTAAATGCCAAAAGTGGGGAAAGCTTTCAGAAAGTGGCAGAATTCAATAAGGCTCGTTCACTTTATACAGACATCATCAACCAACCAGAACAGCTTGTAAGGGTCATTTCAGACCTTAGAAACAAAAGAATACAGGTGACCAAGGATATACATGGATTAGATTCCACAATCTATCATTCGGTAATTAGGGATAAAGGCAAGTTCTATGTTGTAGAAGAACCTATGGACTTTGTAAATATAGATAAAATAACTGGTATTAGAAAAGGTGGTGATAATTCCATCTTTTTTAATGATGCCACTTCCGAATATTTGTTCAATATTTCAAAAAGTACCTTATTTAAAAGATTTTATAATAAATATCAAGTCGACTTTGATGTAAAAATCTTTGAAGACCCTTTTGACCTATTAGAATCGTTATACATTGATAAAATGGGTCTTTTAAAAGATAGTACTAGCCAGTATGTGGGTGTTGTATGGTTACCCCTATATTCAGAGCGTGGCGGTAGAAATGTTCCGGAAAAAAGTGGTTTAAATCAATGGAATGCGGGTGGTAGGGAAAGGAAAGAAAAAGAAGTTTATATTCCGATACCCGCCTGGATACACCGACAGTTTGAAAGCTTCTTTCCTTCAAGGGATGTACCCTTTAATCTGAAATTACCAAATGGAAGAATAATAAGTGCCAAGGTATGCCAGGACGGTAGCAAGGCTTTGATGTCTAATCCAAATACAGACCTTGGTGAATGGTTATTGGACGATGTCCTTAAAGTTCCATCAGGTCAAGTCGTTACTATGGATATGTTGGATGCTTTAGGTATTGATTCTGTTGAAATCAGAAAAATAGATGCTGAAAACTTTGAAATAGACTTCAAAGAAACTGGTACTTTTGAAGATTTTAGACAACATTATGAAGAAAACTAAATAATGAGGAATTCCATGAACGGGATTTCCCAGGCGTGACCACAGGCTAGTTGCGAGACAAATTTCAAGGCCTTTCTTTAATCATGGCTCTTGAATTAAAACTGGCGCAAGCTTTTGAAGTCATTTTGTGTCTAATTTAATGGCTCCTCGGGTTGGGCTCGAACCAACAACCTACCGGTTAACAGCCGGTTGCTCTACCATTGAGCTACCGAGGATCATTGAAGAACGGTAACACCAAAGATTTTATCACAAAACCTCACCCTCTAGCACATCCCCTTCGGTAGAGGTGTTTTCTAACGACATAACAACCAAAATCCCAAAGATAGCATTTAAGAGAAAAAACCAATAGGGAAAATAAAAACTTGACATAAAAACCGAATTCAGCAATCCCACAGTTAAAGGCAAAGACATTGTGTGAAGTGCCACCTTATAATACTTGGAAAAATCCAAACTCAAGCCCCGCAAGGAACCAACAACCCACAATAAAACTGCTACCACAACTAGGTAAATAAGTCTAAACACTAAATAATAAAAGAGCATAGAAAGAACAAAAGCAACTCCCACTACATAAGGTACAAATTTTGTAAAGGATCTGATTTGAGTAACCAAAGACACAAAAGAATCCTTAGTAATCTCCGCGTTAGGAAAATCTTTTATGGGAAAAACTTCCACTTTTGAGGGACCCCGCATCAAAATATTGGTCCCATTGACCAAGAGAAGAGTTTCGTAGGTATCTTTCAAATCATCTAATCCCGCTTCGGAGTCAAAAACTATGAGGTTTTTTGCAACGGTTGCGCCTGCAACACCAACAAAAGGCACAATATAAGGTTCATCTTTGTTTACGGACAGAATCCCATCGTTTATTGTAATGACTAAATCATCTTCGTAAAGATCAAGGGCATACTCCAAAGCGTCATCAATTCCTTTTTGCAACTTGGGTAATACCTGAATTGTGGAGAATAGTGAGTTTACAAGTGTAAAAAGGACTGCCAAAACTACATAGTATTTGAGGGAAAATCTTAAATCTGTGCTTATGATTTCTCTGTAGTATTTAACCGATACGAGACTTTTTGTGTACACATGCAGAGCTGCTTTTATTCTTTGAGCCAAATTGGTTCTAGGGTCGGGGTTATTTTCTTTCATGCTTGTCATTTTATCATTATATCTATGTATATGGCAGAACTTAAAACTCTCCTTTCAAATTTTCCCTCTTGAGTACACTTCTGCTATAATTCAATACAATGAGAAAATTCGTAATAAAAGTGTTTTTCATCTCTACAATTTTAACTTTTAGCACACAAAGAGTATATGCAATTCAAGGTTGGGGATCCCATGTTATTTGTCATGGAAATGAGACAATGTTTCAAAATATCAGAAACATGGCGGGAAGTGGAGATTGGTATCCTGTTACTGTTCTTGTACAAATAGTTAATGGGGACGAAGCTTCATCCATAAACGAAATGCTGAATGCGGCCCGCCAATACAATATGTTTCCCATTTTGAGAATAGGTTCTGAGAATGTTGGAAGACAGTGGGCAAAACTCAACCCAAATCTTGCAGCTTCTGTTTTGAATAGTGTAGATGCCGGGGGATTCCCAAGGCCCCTGTTCGCAGTTTTTGGAAATGAAGTCAATATGGATTTGGAGTGGTACCCAAAGGCCAACCCTGGAGACTACAAAAGTAACTTTAACATTTTTGCGGGATCCCTAAGTAATCCAAACATAGTACCTGTAAAATCACCCATAAACTTGTCATTCCCTCCAAGAAATATACAAGGCGCATGGTCAGGTTACGGATATGGAGGACAGGAATTTTATGCCGGAATGGGATCTGGTGTGGCTACAGAGGCTTTAGACACTCACGCATATGATCTTTGTCCCTCTGCAAGTGGAGTTTTATCGCCAAGCGAAGTCGGATCCGATTGCGTAGCATTCCCAGGAGACCCCGGCGGGATTTGCCCTAACACGATAGGGAACCTAATGACTATCTCTGGAACACGAGATATAGATTTGTGTTTTCATAACAGCCTTGGATACTCCAGTTCCCCTGTTATAGCAACTGAGATTGGTTTGGGTCCGAGCTGGCCACTATCAACACGAAAAAGGTATTTAGAAGAACTAACTCGAATTCATGGTAGTTCTTTCCCTGGCATAGACTACGCAACAGCTTTACTGTTAGATGATCTTAGGGGTTACATAGAACCGATAGTTGCGGTATTCCACACCAATGGATCTATTGCCGGTTATATAGATTGTAATGACGGCTCCTCTTGTGGTGGATATGAAACTTGCGGTGGCAGTTCTGAAGAAAAAGTACCGCGCACCATAATAGGAAAAATAACCAGCACACTTACAGAGCAAACACTTGATGGAAAAACAAAAACCCAGCAACCATTAAGAAATGCAAGAATATGCGTTTACCAAGGAGAGCGAGATCCTATTTCCAAAGGGATAGGAAATACGATAAATAATTGGGAGACGACTACTACAACAGACGAAGAGGGATATTTTTCAGTAGATACTTTCTTAAGAAGATCTGGAATTGGGCAGAGCTACAAGGGAAAGAATTATCTCGCTGTATTTTGTGGCCAGAATCCAGTACAAATTATTGAGGTGGATATGAATGACCTACAAATGGAACCACTTAGATTAGAATATTATAACAGAAATGGGCTAAAAGAGATAATCCAGTCTAAGATACCTACAAAACCCAATATAACTTACCCTAAATACCCACAGGACTTCTTTTGGGAGGGAAATAGGGAAATCATTACTCCTTTAGATCTTTGGGTCAAATGTCCATCAGAGGCACCTCAGCCAAGCTTTCCAGACCAAAATGATGAGGATCCAGCTCTTTCTGCAGCCACACACTTTGAAACCGGAGTAAGATCTAACAGCTGCCCTCAAAAACTATATTATAGAAATATTACAGAGGAAGGACGAGGTGTCTGTGTGGATGGATCCCCGGTTACTCCAGCCATACAAGAGACACAAACTAACGCTAATTTTATACTGAAACAACCGAATGATACCTCAGAAAGAGGAAATATTTTGAGTAGATTCTTTAACAACGTCACACAAATAGCAGACGGAATTTTCGCTAAAAGACTAAATTATGATACCCCTGCAGAGATGCGGGCAGGATCCAATTCTGATAGAGAGGCAACTTCTAATGTAGTTGGTTTTCTAGTTAAGGGATTGGTTACCAATCTATATTATCCAACAGGAAACAATACAATAGATGATATACATCCTTGCGAAAATATCAGAGCTGCCAACAAAACGTTGGGGGATCCGAATCAGAGTAGTGGCTTTAAGTTAAATAGCCAAAATTCACGAGGTCCTCTAATTAGCCTTGCAACGCCCGCAATATACAAGGAGGATGAAGTAGGAAGAGTCAACATGGATATTGGTTCCTTGTACAGAAAAATGGACAAAACCATTGACATTTGTACATTGCCAAACGGGGATATGGTTAAACTAATGGATATACAGGCTCCACATAATTGGTTGCCTCCGGAGGAAAGGGCTCAAAATTGTAATCCAGAGATTGTTCCAGGATGCACAAAAAAACTTTCTGTAGCGTACTTCCCCTATGATATAGTCCTCAAGAGGGGTATAAGCGCCTCAGAACCTACTAGGAGAGGTTTTACTACCATCCCGGAAAACTCGTTTGAGGTAAGCCAAGAATATCCAGGTAGAAGACAACAAAAATACTATCCAGGTACAAATGACCCAGATGATTCAGGAAGAGGTGGGAGAACCGAGGTGAAGTTTTTATCAGATGGGGCCAATGGCTATATTTCGCAAAATACGGTTAAGTTAATAACTAATCCAGAAGAAGGAGTATTTGAAAATGTAGAGGTGAAAAGTACAAGCGTAAAAGCCCTTGCAAGTCCAGTATCTGGGTACAATTCAACGATACCCATGTTGGGAACAACTCAAAGCAGACACAATGTAATTTTATCAGCTACCTACTGTGCTATGTCTGAACTATCAGGGCATAATGATGAGCCTCTTGAATACGCCCCTCCTGAAAACGATGACCAATTTGCCGCTCAAGTAATGATTAAAGGGTGCATACCAGGAAACCCTCCCGTATGCGATAAAGATAATGTTATATCCCAAGGAAATTTAACCTACTTAGGGGATCCAATAAGTCCTACAGGGCTTAGTCTTCTAAAAAATGCCTTTAACATATTTATAAGATTTCTTGGACCCAATACTGATCCCGATAATAGAGTCTGTAGCCAGGAGGGGGAACTAGTCCCAACGGATTATTGTGATATAGACATGGAAGACTGTTTTGCTAGGTGTACAGAAGAAACACAGGGTCAAGATCCCTGTGAGCTGGAATACTTTCTACTAGGAGAGGACAAGTATGATTGTGACGGGGAACCAGACGAAATGACAATTACAACACGTGCTGATTCAAAGTCCATGGATGCAAGCGACGCGTTCATAACAGCGGCTGGGATGGCTCAATCAATACTGGTACCAAACTTTAAAGGTACCTCAAACTTGGGTACATACTTTATAGAAGACCATTTTGCAGGTCCACTTGTGAGAAGTGAAGAGGAAAGAATAGCAGGTGGTATAGAAACCCCAAATAATACTCCTTACACATCCGTATTAGATTACGCCAGACAGGCAGTTATGCCCCCAAACACAAACAAAAGGTAACGAGATAGGGAGATTCAATACTAATGATAACAATCGACGGACTCTCAATAAGAACTGATAAAATTCCAATAATAGAGATTCCTCATCTAGAGATTCTTTTAAACAAGATTTATTTACTACTGGGACCTAATGGATCGGGAAAAAGTACCTTGGCGAATTTTATAGCGGGTACCTTAAAAGAGGACAAAGACAATTCACTAAGAATTTGCGCAACACAAGCCCGAATAAACAATACCGACTTACTAGGGTTAAGCCCGTCGGAAAAGAGTCAAATGGGTATCTTTCTTGCATATCAATCCCCTCCTGAAATTACAGGACTTAATATCTTCTCTTTCTTACACTTAGTTTTTACAAAACATTCGGGTAATGATACCTCTATCAGGGAATTCGATAGGATTTTAAATGAGAATTTGGAAAAAATAGGTCTCCCACAAGAAATAAAGGCGCGCAATTTTAATGTAGGTTTTTCGGGTGGCGAAAGAAAGAAAATGGAGATTCTGCAGATTTTGCTTTTGAAACCTAAATTTGTCATTCTTGATGAAATTGATAGCGGAGTTGACATAGACAGCTTAAAAACTATTCTTAAAGTTCTACTTGAATACAAAGAACAAACAGAGGCAACGCTATTTTTTATAACCCATAATTTAAATTTGGCTAAAAAAATCCCAGCCGATGAGATCTTTATCATGAAATCTGGACAGATAATAAAAAAAACGGAATTATTAAAAGAAAAAAATGAACTATTAAACCTACTTGAAGAAAAGGGCTATGAAAGCTTTTAATTCACTTTCCAGAAGTACCATAAAGAAAATTTCGTGCCAAAAAGGAGAACCCTATTGGATGCTAGATTTCAGACTTAAAGCTTTAGAAAAATTTTATGAATTGGAAGTACCAAGATATGGCGCAAATTTGAGTGATTTAGATTTTGAAAAAATTGATTACTATGTGAATCCGGGAGCTACAAAGAAACGAACATGGAAAGAAGTTCCTAAAGAAATTAAGGATACTTATGATAAATTGGGGATCCCTGAAGCGGAAAAAAAATTTTTAGCGGGGGTGGAGGCACAATTTGATTCAGAAGCAATTTATGGATCTTTAAAAAGGCAGCTAGAGGAAAAAGGTGTGATTTTTACAAACATTGAAATTGGACTAAAAGAGCACGAGGATTTATTTAAAAAATACTTTGGGTCTTTGGTTAAAGTTGAGGACAACAAGTTTTCTGCTCTGAATAGCGCTTTTTGGTCTGGAGGATCTTTCTTGTATGTACCAAAAGGTGTAAAAGTAGATTTACCTTTACAAGCATATTTCCAAATGGGAACTCCAAGGTTAGGTCAATTTGAGCGGACATTGATTATTGCTGACGAGGGAAGCTCTGTGCACTATATGGAAGGTTGCACCGCTCCAATGTATTCACAAAATGCCTTGCACGCAGGAGTAGTAGAAGTTTTTGTTGAAAAGGGAGCTTCCGTCAGGTACACAACGGTACAGAATTGGTCTAAGGATGTTTACAACTTGGTCACAAAAAAATCTTTAGTTAAAGAGGCAGGAAAAATGTATTGGGTTGATGGGAATCTAGGCTCAAAAGTTACTATGAAGTACCCAGCTTGTTACCTGGAAGGGGCAAGATCTCATGGGGAAATGCTTTCGGTTGGGGTTTGCGGGCAAGGACAGGAGATTTTTGCTGGGGCCAGAATGATTCACAAAGGGGTGGGTACTACATCCAAAGTTATTTCTAAAACTTTGGTTAATCCTGGAGGAAAGAGTGTGTTTCAAGGGGATTTGAAAATAGATGTAGGCGCCTTAGGAGCTCGAGCACACATCCAATGTGACAGCATAATTAGGGAAGAACCAGCAATAACAGATAGTCTTCCATTTTTAGAAGTGCGCGAACCAAGCGCAGTGGTAACTCATGAGGCCTCAGCAACAAAATTAGAGGAGGAGAATCTGGCATATTTAAGAGGACGTGGGTTAGAAGAACAAGAGGCATTGAATCTTATTATTAAAGGTTTTTTGGAAGAAGTTATCAGGGAATTGCCCATTGAATACGCTTTGGAGTTCAATAAATTATTATGAAGTATATTCATCTCAATAGAGACTTACAAATCAAGGTTTTTGAGAATTCCTCTTTCAGAATTATCCGTGACCCGTACTACAAAAACAATAAAAAAATTGGCATACAGTTTTTACTTTTAAAGCAAGGGATTTCCCTGGATGTAGTTTATGCGGATATATTAAAAAACCTAGATTTGGAACTAGAGATTATAATAAAACACAAGGCAAAAAATACTAAATCAACATTAATTTCAAGAATTATCCTTGAGGAAGAGGCGAAATTTAACTTTTGTGGTAATATAAGCATCGCTTCAGAAGCTGGAGAATCTTCGGGTGTATTAGAGACAAAGGCTTTAATAACAGGAAGAAATGCTTTATGGAAAACAAAGCCTAATTTGCAAATAAGCAGTAAATCCGCTATGGCCACACATAAAGCAATTATTACAAACTTGAATAGAGATCATCTAAAGTATCTGGAGAATCGAGGAATCTACTTAGAAGAGGGCAAAGGAATATTAAAGAAAGCTTTTTTGCTGGAAACTACCACAAGCGAGATAGAACAAGAAAAAATTCTAAAAGAATTGGGGTTATAAAAAATGAATACAAATGAAATTAGAAAAGACTTTCCTATCCTGGAAAGAAAAATAAATGGTTACCCTTTGGTTTATTTTGATAATGGGGCTACCACACAAAAACCAAACCAAGTTATTGACGCTGTATCCGATTATTATAAAACGCACAATTCCAATGTGCACAGAGGCATTCATGAACTCAGCGAAGAGGCAACCAAGATGTTTGAGGATTCGAGAAAAGTAATCGCAGATTTTGTTAACGCAAAAAGTAGCGATGAGATTGTTTTTACAAAAGGCACAACCGATGGAATAAATGGTATGGCTCAAAGCCTTTTTACCAAAATTCAGCCTGGGGAAGAAGTAATAGTAACTTCGGCTGAGCATCATAGTAATTTTGTTCCTTGGCAAAATCTTTGTAACCTAAAGGGCGGAAAATTAAGGGTTTTAGACGCCTCAAAGAAAGAGGAATTCCCAATGGAAGAGCTAATATCAATGATAAATTCTAAAACCAAAGTGGTAGCGCTTTTGCACGCCTCAAATGTTTTGGGGACAATATTTCCCATAATGGAAATCTCTAAAAAAGTAAAATCCCATAATGAGAAAGTGTTAATTGTGGTAGACGGAGCGCAATCTGTGCCACACTTTCCTGTGGATGTACAAAAGCTAGGTTGCGATTTTTTGGCTTTTTCTGGACATAAAATGCTAGGGCCTATGGGAATTGGTGTTTTGTGGGCAAAAAAGGAACACTTAAAAACATTAGAACCCTTTGATTTTGGTGGAGGAATGATTTCTCAAGTAAGTAATGAAGGAAGCACTTGGGCAGATTTACCTGCAAAATTTGAGGCGGGAACACCTAATGTAGCAGGGGCAATAGGTCTAGCCAAAGCGTGTGGCTATTTAAGTAAAATCGGTATGGAAAATGTACAAAAACACTCCCAAGAACTTGCTAAACATGCAATAGAAAAGCTTGAAAAAATTCCAAATCTTGACATATTAGGACCAAAAGACCCAGCAAAACGTACAGGACTTGTTTCTTTTACTATTAAAAACGCGCATCCGCATGATATTGCCGCAATACTTAACACAAAGGGAATAGCTGTAAGAGCGGGACAACACTGTACAATGCCTTTACACAATGCGCTTAATATTCCCGCTTCAACAAGGGCAAGTTTTTATATATACAACACATTGGAAGAGGTAGATTATTTTGTAGAAAGCTTAAAAGAAGGCCTAAAAATACTTTTGTAAAAATTAACCTTAAATATGGATCCAATATACCAAGAAGAGCTAAAAGAGCTATACAAAAATCCCAAACATAAAGGACACATAGCAAATGCCACTTCCAAAGTACAAGAACAAAACCCAATTTGTGGAGATAATATAAACTTGCAACTCAAAATTGAAGATGGGGTTATAAAAGAAGCAAAATTTGACGGAGCAGCTTGCGCGATTAGTATACTTTCTTCGGAAAAGCTTCTGAGTTTTATTGAAGGGAAAACCGTTGCAGAAGCACGGAAAATTACACAGAAACAGCTTTTGGAAATTCTAGGAATAAATGTAAGCATGGGAAGGATTAAATGTGCTACACTTGCACTAAAAGCCTTGCAAAAAGCCTTGATAAATGTTTCATCGTAAACAACATGAAAATAACTAAGGAAACAAACATAGCCGAATTATTAAATAAATTCCCTCAAACAGCTGAAGTTTTTGTTGAATATGGGTTACATTGTGTTGGGTGCATGGCTGCTAATTTTGATTCCATTGAACAAGGAGCCACCTCACACGGCATAAGTGATGAAGACATAACCGCTTTAGTTGAGGATTTAAACTTGGTTGTTAACGAAAGCGCAGAATTAAGCGAAGACGGAGCCGAAGACAGCGACACAGAAATTCCTTCCGATGATTAAGGAAATAAAGATAGACATAAATTCATGTATTGGATGCGGCGCTTGTAAAATAGTGGCCCCTGAAATTTTTGAAATAAATGAACAAGGGGTATCCCAATTGAAAAGAAATGTAAAACTTCCTTTAACAGGGAATGAAAAAAAGGAACAGGTGATAAAGGCTATGCAAAATTGCCCCGTAAAAGCTATAACAACACAAGAAGCCCATTGTGAATTCTAACAGACACGCAGCTCTTAACACCACCTAAATTCTTTGCCCCAAAACTTTGCTAAAATTAAAGCATGCAATATCAAATCTCCTCAGATAATATAGAACTCACCAAAAGCATGCAAAACTTGGCAGAGGACAAAGTTTCAAAATTAAAAAGGTTTTTTGCCCACTTTCCACAAGACGAAGTAACCGCAAGAATTGTGCTTAACAAAGCCTCACAAGAAGATGCCTTTAAGGCAAAAATAGAGCTTGTTGCAAAGGGAAAAAGTTATTTTGCACAGGAAAAAGAGTTTTTACTAGAGACTGCAATAATAAGAGCAGTGGAGGAAATTGAACGTCAATTGGAAAAAGATCGCGATGCACCCGAAAGAAATTGGGAGAAACAAAGAGAACTAAAGTCGACACAGGGCTTAGAGGAATTAGGAATTCTAGACACAGAGTAAAATTATTTAATAGATATGTGGAAAAAATCTAAGAAAGAACAAAATAAGATAGAGAAAACCGCAAAGAAATTTTCTATTTTAACAGCCTTTTTGTCAGCAACTTCTTTAACCATAATTATTCTTTTTGGAATCTATTTGCATGCTAAAAACTGGACTCCCATAAAGGATTTTTCCGCAAAAAAAACGGAAGGCGGTACAGTACTGAATCTGGAGTTTAGCTCAAAAGTTCCCGTGACTGGGTATATCTTATATGGCACTCATCCCTTGGCTACAAATAAAAAGAACTTGGAAGGAAAGATTCTAGAAAGAACAACTATACAAATAGATCGAATTTTGCCTAATAAAACTCATTTTGTTAAATTTGTAACGCAAACAGAGGATGGGAGAACTTTTGAGACCGATTTTTTGAAGGTGAAATGAGCTAAAGGTTCTGACCAGTCTAAGGTGTCTTAGTTACAGCGTGAGGTAGATTATTCATATGGGTTTTGATAAAATTCTTTTGCTTATAGGTAATAAATAAGTTTTGGGCGTTTAGCTCAGTTGGTTAGAGCAATCGTCTTATACACGATCGGTCCCTGGTTCGAGCCCAGGAACGCCCACCAAAAAAATTTATTGCTGTATTTTTAATTCAGAAGAGATCCGCTTCATAAGGAGGGGTACCGAAGTGGTCATAACGGGCTGGTCTCGAAAACCAAGCGTGACGAATGTTGCACATGGGTTCAAATCCCATCCCCTCCGCCAGTTATCACTTTTTGTGAAAATTAGCGGTGTTTTCTGGACAGAGTTCAAACATTTTTTGAGCAAAATTATGAATGATTTTCCCCACTCCGCCAAAGAAAAGTTTTGTTTAAAATTTTTTATTTGCGCTCACCCGATTTTTCCTTCTAAAAGGAAAACAAAACCTTTCTTTAGCGATCTAATCTGAACAAGCAGGGTGGCGGGGCTTCGCTTCAACTCAGGCGAGGCGGATTTGGGTGGGGTGTTTTGCAAAGCAAAATGCGCCACCTTAAAGCTTAAATTTTTCCCAATCGCTCCAATCGTTTCGCTCGCAC
>JAGPFW010000017.1 GCA_018056275.1 Patescibacteria group bacterium | reverse complement strand
TGCGCGGGTTTTAGGGAGTTCCAGCTGTTCTCTTGTCGGTAACGGCTACACTAGTGGTACTACTAGCGGCAACGGGTTTAGGGTAGAGTTGCGCCCCTAGGAAGTATCTTGTTATTTGCTCATTTAAAAATTCTGCGTAAGCAGAAAAATTTTATTTTATATATCCTATAGTAATACGTCCTATGGCACAATATACCCACCTAACAATATATCAAAAATCATACGATCTTTTGCTTAGAATATACAAAGAGGTACACAAATTTCCCAAAGAATACAAATATAGTTTAGGCCAACAAGTACAAACAGCCTGTTTAGATCTTTTGGATCAAATCATTATTGCCAATTCGGAACAGGATAAAAAACCCTACTTAAACAAAGCAAACCAACACATAGATAGATTAAGAATCTACATAAGGCTTTGTCACAATCTACAAATCATTACCTTTAAGAAATATGAAATTTTATCCCGTTTTGTTGATGAAATTGGTAAAATGTTAGGTGGGTGGATTAAGTCAAGTCAAAACTAAAGCACCTTTAAAAATAAAAAGGTAATACCAGAGTTTTAAGCTAGAATCTAGGAAAAATAGAATTCGGTTTAAAAGAGGGTAAAAGGATACTTCGGTCTCTTTCCGCTTACAAAGGCGATTATTTAGGAAGATCACATTTATTGGAGGGAGGAGCTATGCAAGAAGTCTTACTTTATTAAGGTAAAGCTAGGCTTTTGAAGACTTTGGTTAAAATGCATTCCTAATGCAATTAATACCAAAAATCAAGTAAAGAGACAAAATTCTGGCAAACTTGGGTTGCAGCCGCTAACAATACTACTAATGCGCGGATTTTAGGGAGTTCCAGCTGTTCTAATGTCAATAACAACAACACTAGTAATACTAATAGCAACAACGGGTTTAGGGTAGTTTTGCGCCCCTTAGGAAGTATCATTTTAGTTTAAAGTGCTTGTATCCACCCACAACAAGAAAATACTCCTGTAGCCTATTAAAGTGCTTTTCCCATAAATGCTTCCTCAAGTTGTAACTTTGTGCGTGACAAAAATGAGCGTAATAAGAATTAATACTTGCCAACATAAAATTCAGTAAATCACTATCAACTTTTTGATCTTTTGGTATATTTTCTAGAATTTTATTATATTCCACTAATTTTGCCTTTAATGCACAAACTACTCGTTTTCTAACCAAAACATAACCAGGACGCACAACATATCCCAAAAAATCAATTCCATTGGAAATAGGCGCAATCTTGCATTTATTTGGATGCAGTTCCAAGGCTAATTTTTCCTTTAGGAAAGTGTCAATCTTTGCCAAAATTATTTCCAGTTCCCCCGCATCCAAACCTAAAATTATAAAGTCATCCACATATCGTATGTAATATTTGCACTTCAATGTATGTTTAACATATTGATCCAACTCATTTAAATAAACGTTTGCAAAAAACTGAGAAGTAAGATTTCCAATGGGAAGCCCCTGATCCAAAGGAATGTGAAAGAGTGACTTTTGGGCGGGAACCTTGTCAAAAAGTGTAAGATCCCCTTTTTTGACAAAATTTATACTACAGTTATAAAAAATGGTTTTTTCTATAAGTTCTAAGATAATGGGATCTTTTACATGAGTTTTTACCAAGTCAAAAAGAATTTGATGATTTATGGATGTAAAAAAGCTTTTTATGTCTGCCTGCAAATAGTAGGCTCTTCTGGTGCCATTATTAGTTATTTTTCTGCTAAATTTTTGAAGTCTTTTTACTGCAAGGTGTGTGCCTTTATCCTTTCTATTGGCATAAGAATCATAAATAAATTTTGGTTCAAAAATAGGTTGAATATGGCTTACGATTAAATGGTGAACAATGCGATCCGTAAATTGGGCAGCAAAGATTTCACGGATTTTTGGTTGAGTAACTACAAAGACAGAAAAGGGAAGCGGGGTATAGTTGTTAGACACATCCAAAAGGGAATTGCCTAAAGAAAAAAGTTTCTTTTCTAAGTAAAACTCAAATTCTGCGGAGGAATTCTTAAGCCTTTTATTTTTTCTACAAGCTAAATAGGTTACATAAAGTTTTTTATAATCACAATGTGTCATAACAAATTTTTAGACTATTTAAGGTTGCCTTATAGATTCCCCAACACAAAAAACAATATGCTATTATTATCGCATGCGAGTTGCCCACACAAAACGGTTTTTAAGACAAATTTTTCTTACATTTTTGCCAACCCTAACCCTTGCAATGTATTCCTTGATCTTTCCACACCATGCTTACGCTCAAACATATTACACTAGTGGGACCTTTACCCCTAATAACATATTGGAAACCAGAGTGGCAAGCAGTATTAACGCATTTGGGTACAATGCCATAATTCCCACAGATACCTCCGCAAAAATACAATTCTCACAAGATACAACAAACTGGTACAGCTCCACAGGCACACAAGATGCTTGGGACACTCTGCAAGACGGCGACTTTACCAGTGAACCAAACGCTATTGATCTTGCGACGTTAGGGTGGTCTGGGGCACATTTTTACTATAGAGTGTGGTTTGAAACTTCAAACCCTAATGCCACCGCCATACTTGAAGAAGCCTTGGTTTATTACACGCCAGGCCCCTCTGTGGAAACTGTAAAACCTACATATGTAACACCCACAACGGCAACTGCCAACGGAAGAATAACCGGCTTAGAAGGAGGCAACACTACTATTAGAGGTTTTGAATATGGATTAACCCAAACACCTACCTGGAGTGTTTCTGAATCTGGGAACTTTGGGACAGGCTCCTTTTCTTTGGAAATTTTAAACCTAGAACCCAATACCACCTACTACATTAGAGCATACGCCACAAACCCTTCTAGTACAGGATACGGCTTATGGGAGAGTTTCACTACAGGAGCTTATATAGATTTAGGAATCATAACATCCACTAACATAGTGGATGGTTTGGGAGTAGCCTCTATAAAAACATTTGCTTACAATATTAATATACCAACAGGCACTTCTGCTAAAGTGCAATTTTCCCAAGACGGTATAAATTGGTATAACGCCAATGGAACTTATAACGGATGGACATCCCTATTTAACGGGGACCACACATCGCAGGGTCAAGGGATTAATCTATCGGCACTAAACTGGGGAAGAAGCCACTTTTATTACAAAATTCAATTTGAATCTACTAACACAGCTGTTTCTCCAATCTTATACAATGCCTTGGTATACTATACAGAAGGTCCTTCGGTGGAAACAAACACACCCACAAATATACAAGTCCGACAAACACTAGCACAAGGAGAAATTACAGCCCTAGCAGGAGGAAACGCCACAACAAGAGGTTTTCAATATGGACTAGCCCAAACGCCCACTTGGTCTGTTTCAGAATCCGGGAACTTTGGAACAGGGGAATTTTCCCTTTTAGTAACCGGCCTTTCACCCGGAACTACTTATTACATCCGCGCTTATGCCACAAACCCCGAATCCACAGGCTATGGACTTTGGACACAATTTACAACCAGCGTTTACCACTCATCGGGTACGATCACATCTAGCAACCTACTAGAAGGACACAGTGGCGAAATTATTACAGGAATTGGGTATACATTATCATACAAACCACAAGATAGTTTTGCTACTATACAGTTTTCAAGAAATGGAACAACTTGGTACAACGCAGAAGAAATAGAAAACGCCACTACAAACATGAAAGAAGCTGTTGTTTCTTTGGATGGAGAGGGAAACCCAGTTGTGCAACCTCGTATAATTGACCTTTGCCCATTAAACTGGGCAGGAGATAGCTTTTACTACCGCGTAGAATTCGGAACTGGTGCAAGTTTGGAAAGCCCCATTTTGGACAATATTAGCGTATTTACAGACAGCACAAATTATGCCTGCAAAGTTGCAGGCCATTGGGCACTTGACAATGGTTATGGAACTATTGCTTATGATGGATCCAACTACCAAAACAATGGGGTAATTTCTGGCGCAACATGGACAAAAAACGGAAGGTTTGATAGCGCATTAAACTTTAAATCTAGCAACAGCGCCACCCTAACTATACCTTCTGTACCTTCAAATATAAACTCCTTATGCTTTTGGGCAAAATTAGATAGCGCAAATGAAAAAATTATGGAATTTGATAAGGGCAGTGGAATGGGCAGTGGATCTGTGCAAGTTGTAAATGGAAATGTTGTAGTAAGCGGGGTAAGTGATTACGCTGTATATGTGAATGGAAATGCAAGTGTAGCTTTGGATGGGGCCTCGTTTGGAAGGGGCGGCGACGGTACAGGGAGTGGGGGTGGCGGGGTAGCACAGGAGGCGGTCCTACGGATTGGAATCATGTTTGTATAACCAGCACAAATGTTTTAATAAGTGGTTTGGGAGAGGGTTTTAGATTTGGAAAAATTGGCACCAACTATTTAAATGGCACTATAGATGATATTAAAACCCTTTTTAGCCCATTATCGGCAGAAAAGGCGGCAATAGAATACAACGCAGGAAGTTCTTTGAGATTGGGAAGCGTAGGCACTGATCCTACAACTGGAGTTCTTACCGACTCTAAATTAGCGGAATATTGTGTTCCCGGAAGTGATGAGTATTGCGCAGGGCCTGTGGGGGAGTGGCTCTTTGATGAGGGTAACGGCACAACGGCTAGGGATACAAGCGGGAATGGAAATAATGGGACTTTGGTTGGAAACCCGGTTTGGACAGCGGGAAACCTTGGAAAGGCACTGGAGTTTGACGGAGTAACTAATTATGTGGGAATAGGATCCACACTCCTTAGTGCTAAAACAATCTCATTTTGGGTTTACCCTAATACCAGTACCGAACATCTTGTTAATATCGCCGACACAACCGATTATATTTGGTCCAACGAAGGTATTATTACCGCCACAAACTTTGGGACACACAATATATATGTAAACGGCAAACCTTCTAACTCATTACAACCCAACCGCTGGAACCATATAGTTATAACTACAGAGCTACCCCAAGAAGTTAACAACCTACAAGTTGGGCGCACACAAAATACTAATTACTTAGAAGGGAAAATAGACCAAGTTCGCATTTACAACTACGCCCGCACCCCCGCTCAAATCGCTTGGGAATACAACAAAGGTGCGCCAATAACTCACTTCCGTTTGGATGAATGTTCTGGAACCACTGCCAATGATGCTTCACCTAACCAAAACAACGCCACCATAACCATTGAGCCAGATGGCTCACAAAATTCCGCTGGGACATGCCAAACTGCAAACACCGCATGGGGAAATGGAGACGCAGGCAGAATCAACTCCTCCCTGAACCTAGACGGTACAGATGATTATGCCGCAACCGAAAATGTAGCCTTGATTGTAAGCAACTCTCAAACATACACAGATATTTCATGGGGAGGGTGGATAAGGGCTACTGATATAACATCCAAAACAATTATGCACAAAAATGACGAATTTATGCTAGACACTAATTCCAATGGCATCCCAGCATGCAAAATTGGAGTTTGGCAAGCAGGAGTTTCGGGAACAACGGCAATTCCGTTGGAAGAATGGACACATATACTATGCACCTACAATGGCGAACAAATAAAAATTTATGTAAATGGTAAGCAAGCGGCCACCCAAGAGCTTGATCAAACAATAACGAGTAGTAGCAGTACTGCGCTTTATTTAGGGCGAACTACCGCAGGGTCTGGGTATTTTCAAGGAAAACTTGATGACATGCGAGTTTACAATTATGCGCTAACTCCATCACTTGTTCAAATGGTCTATAATTTTGATTCAGCGGTTAGACTGGAGTAAGGGACAAAAAATCTCCTACTTTTTTTATACTGCGTTAATAAAAAAGTAGGGTATTTTTTATCCCATACACATACCTAGTAACCCACTATGATAAACTTGGCACATGGATAGATTGAAAAATAAAAACTCCACAAAAACAACATTACTTATCTTACTTCCTTTGGTTGCTTTGGTTGATATTGCAGCAATAATGAGCCTTTGGCAAGGGCTACATCCGGATAGTAACGCAGAAGTTATATTCTTAATACTAAGCTTTTTCTTTTTTGTTTTTTCGGGGTATGTTTTGCTGAAAAAAGAAAAAACAAACAATATAGTGGAAGATCCTCTAAAGGAAGTGGATGAAGAAGCAGCAATCCAACCGGGTAGATTTTGAGCTTTTAATGCAAGTAATGCAAGGTGGTTTTAGCAAGGATTAGCCTTTTTATCTAAAAACAGCTTAATAAATAAGCCAAAACGTATATGCAAGAAAGAATAGAAGAGCTTAGGAAACAAATACAAGAACATGATTACGCATATTATGTATTAGCAAAACCCCAAATCTCTGATTCTGAATATGACAAGCTTTTTGAAGAGCTACGTGAACTTGAGGAAAAATATCCGCAGTTTGCTAGCCCAGATTCTCCCACACAAAAAGTAGGCGAACAAATACAAAAAGAATTTAAAAGCGTCAACCACCCAGAGCCAATGTTGAGCATATTATCAATTAGAAAAGAAGAAGATTTAGAAAGTTTTTATTCCAGTGTCGTAGAACAAATAGGATTAAATGGAAAATTAGAAAAGGATTTAATTGTAGCGGAACCAAAATACGATGGGCTTTCCATAGAGCTTATTTATACCAATGGAAGGCTGGTACAAGCACTTACACGAGGGGATGGCTACACAGGGGATGATGTAACGCAAAACGCATTGAGAATAAAAGAAATACCAAAATCACTACCACAAAATACTGTAACTGCAAAAAATACATTGGTTGTAAGAGGAGAGGTATATATTAGCAAAAGTGACTTTACGGCAATGAACCAAATACTGCTAAAAAAAGGTGAGGAAGTTTTTGCTAACCCAAGAAACGCCGCAGCAGGATCTTTACGCCAGTTAGACCCTTCCATTACGGCAAAAAGACCCCTAAAATTTTTTGCTTATACACTTCTTGATGCAACAAGGTTTGTCAACTGCCAATGGGATGCGCTAAAAATGCTCAAAAACCTCGGTTTCCCAGTAAATATAGAAGAATCAAGAATTTGCCAAAATCTGGAGGAACTAAAAAGATATTATGCAGAAATTAATCAGAAAAGAGTTGATCTTAATTATGATATTGACGGAGTTGTTTTTAAAGTAAACTCGTTTGAATTGCAACAAAAGTTAGGATTTAGAACAAGAAACCCAAAATGGGCAGTTGCCTATAAATTTGAAGCTCAACAGGAAACAACAAAGCTTTTGGATATAAAGGTGCAGGTTGGTAGAACAGGAAGAATTACACCCGTTGCAGAACTGGAACCTATTCAAATTGGAGGCGTTGAGGTTGAAAGAGCTTCCTTACATAATTTAAGTGAGATAGAAAAAAAAGATATAAGAATAGGGGATAGGGTTTTAGTGGAACGAGCAGGAGATGTGATTCCTCAAATTGTTATGCCAATAAAGGAAGTAAGAACTGGCAATGAAAAAAGATTTTTAATGCCCAAAGAATGCCCAGTTTGTAATGCAGAAACAGTAACTTCCCCTGATAAAAAACAAACAATCTGCCCAAACAAAAACTGTCCAGCACAACTTAAGGCTAACTTGGTTCATTTTGTTTCGCGTGGGGGGATGGATATTGAGGGAATGGGCCAAAAAACCGCAGAATTATTTGTAGAGAAAGGTTTTATAAAAAATTTGGCAGACGTCTTTAAACTGCCAAAAAAAGAAAATCAAGAAAAATTGCTTTTACTGGAAGGTTTTGCCCAAAAATCAGTGGAAAATTTAGTTAAAGAAATTGAAAAAAGCAAAAATGTAGCCCTAGAGAGATTTTTATATGCGCTAGGAATTCCCTTGGTGGGCGAAAGAATTGCCTCTGTTTTAGCAAAAAATTTTGGAAGTCTGGAAAATTTGGTTAAGGCTAAACAAGAAGATTTGGAAGGTATTTTTGAAATAGGCCCAGAAATAGCACAACAAGTTGTGGCATTTTTTTCTTCTCAAGAGAATTTGGAAATGTTGGAAGAAATGTGGAAAGCAGGAGTTGTTGTTGTAGAAAACAAAGAAAAGAATTTGAACGAAGCGGCGCGATCTTTGGAAAAAAGGGATCTGGAAGGCAAGAAGTTTGTTTTTACTGGTGAACTGAAAAATTACACTAGGGAAGAAGCCAAGACCTTAGTGGAAAAACATGGCGGAAGAGTAACCTCAACGGTGAGTAGCTCAACGGATTTTGTAGTAATAGGGAAAAATCCCGGCTCAAAGTTGGATAGGGCGAGGGAGTTGGGGGTAAAAATTCTAACCGAAGTGGAATTTTCTAGTCTTTTAGGAATAAATGTACCTTCATAAAACTACTTTAATAAATTCGTATAAAAAGGTAGAAAAGCTACTTCCACATTGCCAGAACCTTTCTTATCAAGATTTTTGTTCAATAAAACCTTAAACTCCTCCCCTAAATGTGCCACAACAACCCTTTCTGGAGTGTATTTTGCCACAAAACTATGTAAGGATTTGGAGATTTCCTCTTTTGTTATTTCTTTATATTTTACTTCTATGGGAAGTAAACTTTTCCCAGAAGAAACTATAAAATCAACCTCGGCAAGGTCTTTTGTTCTCCAAAAGTGCAAACTACTGGAAGTATATTCTAAAGAATTCATAAGCTTATTCCCAATGAAATTCTGAAAAAGAAATCCCATATCTGCAGAACTCTCAATATTCCCAAATGTACCATTGGCATAGTTTCTTAAACCAAGGTCATAAAAGTAAACAACGGGGGACTTAGTTATTTCCTTCCTAACGTTTCCAAAAAAAGGAGTTACTTTGTATAAAATATATGTTTTCTCCAAATACCACAGATAATTTTTTACTGTTGTCAACGACAAACCTAATGTTGAAGATAATTCATTTATATTTAGAAGCTCTCCAATTTGAGAGGCTAAGATGCGCACAAGTCTTGTGAAATCATCGGTTTTTTGCACATTTAGCAAATATGCAATATCCCTTTCTATATAGCTTTGATAAAGTTCTGCTATAATCTTTGTTTTTTCCTCCAAGGTTTCTTCCAAAACCACTCTAGGGTATCCTCCAAAATTAAGATACTCTTTCAAAAAAAGCAAAGCCCGTTCCCTCTCCAAGGAGAAGAAATCTTCCAATTTTGACTCGTACCTATAATCTGTCTTATAGTTAACAAACTCTTCAAACGATAGTGTTGATAATTCAAAAAGCCTTTTCCTACCTGCAAGTGATTCATGAATTTTTTCTTTCAATTCGACGGATCCAGAACCTGAAACGATGAATTTGTAAGGAAGATTCATATCATAAATACCTTTCAAAAATATTCCGACATCCTCCTTTCTCTGGATTTCATCTATAAATATATATGCCCTTTCTGAACCCACCTCTAGGGATATTTTGTCTAGCAATTGCTGTTGCGAAGTAAAAAACCTTTTGTCAGATTCAATATCCAAATTTAGATAAAGACACTTTTTTCCGTTTTTCTCTATAAAGTCTTTAATAAAAAGAAGAACAGTGGTTTTTCCTGATTGACGAGGTCCAGAAATAAGGCTGATTTCTTTTTTTTCTAAATGATCTAACAAATGGGGAATTATGCTTCTTTTTATCATGACTTACATTCTAGTACGAGAATTTATAAAGTCAAGTTTCGTTTTTCTCGTTTTGTGGTGAGGATTTAAAAAACCCTAGGAAAAAGTTTTTCCTAGGTCATACTAACCTAATCACAACTGTAATGGGCATCAATTCTATCAGCTTATTCAAAATTGTATAATGCACACATGGAAAAAGACTACTCCAACCGCATCCTCACCGTAAGCGAATACCTAGAACTCCTCAACGAATACCTTAAGCCTCTTAATTTCAGCGTATCAGGAGAAGTCAGTTCTGTCTCCGATCGAGCAGGAAATTCCGTATTTTTTACCGTCTCCGATGAAAAAGAGCCAGCCAAACTTGAATGCGTTATGTGGCGTTTTCAATATAGGAATCTGGGATTTAAATTAGAACCCGGAATGAAAATACAAATGTCGGGGGCTTCAAATATTTACAAACCATCAGGGAAGCTTTCTTATGTGGCTTCAAACATTATTCTTACAGGCGAGGGGGCGCTTCAAAAGGCTTTTGAGGAATTAAAAGAAAAATTGAGAAATGAAGGGCTTTTTTCACAGGAAAGAAAGCGCGCCCTCCCCGCCTACCCCAAAACCATAGGTTTAATTACCGCAGACAATAGCGATGCAAAAAAGGACTTTGAGACTCATCTGGGAAACTATGGATTTAAAATTTATTTTTACGATGTGCGGGTGGAAGGACTTAAATCGGCAGAAAATGTAGTACAAGCCATCAAATACTTCAATGAAAATTTTACGGATGTAGACATACTTACCATAACTCGTGGGGGAGGAAGTTTGGAAAGTCTTCAGGCCTTTAATTCCGAAGGTGTAGCACGAGCAGTTTTTTCTTCAAGGATTCCCGTTGTATCAGCAATTGGGCACGAGCGGAATTTCACAATATGTGACATGGTAGCGGATGTTAGGGCATCAACTCCAACGGATGCAGGAAAAATCGTTTCTAAAGATTGGCGAGAAGCCTCCCAAATCTTAAGTCAAGCTAAAAAGGACATTTTTTCTGCCTACAATATTGCTTTAATCTCTTATAGAGAGTATCTAGATCTTCAAGCAGAAAGAATGTCACGAGCATTTAAAGCATCGGTTGGAGCAACGAGAAATAAGATTAAAAATGTGGGAGCAAATATACTTCGGGAGAGTGAACATTTGATAAACCAGAATAAACAAAAACTGGAATATTTGGGAAGGGTTTTGGATGCTATGAATCCAGAAAAAAAACTTCAACAAGGATATGCGATTGTGCGCACCTTATCAGGAAAAGTTGTGAGGTCGGCAAATTCGGTGGATGAGGGTGATATAATAAAAACACAATTTTTTGATGGAAATATAGAGAGTAAAGTAAAAGCAAAGAGCTAAAAAAATAATGAATTAAAGAAAATATGACAAAAGAAATTAAAGATAAGGGCAAATCTAAATCAAAAAACGCTAATGTTGATGCAAAAAATGTTGACGCAAAATTTGATTTTAAAACTGCAATTGAGGAACTGGAAGAAATTAACCAATGGTTTCAAAAACCGGATATTGATTTGGATGAAGGGCTGGAAAAGCTAAAAAGAGGAAAGGAGTTAATAACAAAGTGTGAGGCGCGCTTGGTGGAGGCTGAAAATGAATTTGAGAGGATTAGGGGGGATTTGGAAGAATCCTAATCTACCCTCAAAACTGCCAAAGAATTAGTTTTCCCAGGATCATTTGTTCTTTTTCCATGCACAAAGAGCACCATCTCATCCATAAAGACCAAACCTAAATCCTTCAAATGTGCAGTTAAAACATCCAAGTCCGAAAAATCTTTTTCAGCAAAATCCACAAAAATTGGGAAAACCCCATAAGAAAGATTCAAAATACCTACAGTACTTTTTTTATCACTCAAAGCCAAAATTGGCACTTTTGGTCTATACGAAGAAAAGACTTGGGCAGTATAACCAGTTTGCGTTCCAACAACTAGCTTGGAAACATTTACTCCGCTAAAAGGCTCAAGCATAGTTAACGCGGAACGTACAACCGCATGCGTCTGATCCAAGGAGTCAGGCACAAAGTCAACACCTAACGATTCTTGCTTTTCATTAAAAGCCACAGTCCTTACCATGGTTTCTACCGCATCCACAGGGAATTTTCCCACAGCAGTTTCTTCCGAAAGCATAACCGCATCAGCGCGATCGTAAACAGCATTGGCCACATCAGCAATTTCGGCTCTGGTTGGAGTAGCACTTTTTGTCATAGAAAGTAGCATTTCTGTAGCAACAATAACGGGCTTAGCAGCATTGCGACATTTATTTATGATTATTTTTTGCAAATAAGGGATTTTTTCCGCAGGAGTTTCTTTTCCAAGATCGCCTCTAGCAATCATTATTGCATCTGCTTCTGTAACAATCTGATCAATGTTGTCCAATCCTTCCTGATTTTCTATTTTTGCAATAATTTTGGAGTTTAATTTAAGGCGTTTTAACTCGTTTTGAAGTGTGATTATATCCATTTTGTTGCGCACATAAGAAAGTGCAATAAAGTCTACATCTTTTGGCAATGCCTTTAAAATTTCCATATCCATAGATGTTAATGTTGGGGCATTAGAAGGGCTACTTTCCAACCGAATTTCGGGACCTTGCAGATCTACAATTATTCCTGCTTGTGGAACTGTTCTTTTTATGGCGGTAATAATGGAAAGGTGCCAATCTAATGTATTATGCTTGGTATTCAAGCGAAAAAGGTTAACGCCAGCTTTTGCTAATTTTTCTAGGGTTTCGGGGGTTTCAGAAGCGGGGCCAACCGTGGCTATTATTTTTGTGAGTTTGGGTATTTGAGGCATTGTGCTAATTTTAACACAAACAGAACTTTCGTATTTCCTTCGTATTCTATACAATAGATTTATGTCTATACCAAAAGAACCACAATTCCACCCCAAAACATATTCCCAACAAAACCATTACTACAAAAGCCGCATCATCATCGGCACAAAATCCCTTCCCTTTAATCCAAACTCACCCCTAACTCTTTTCATAGACATAAATTCCTGCTTTGCCACAGTAGAGCAGCAATACAACCCTTCCCTAAGGGGCAATCCTGTGGCAATAGCCGCTTACACAGGTCCAACCGGCACCATTGTAGCCTCTTCCATTGAGGCTAAAAAATTAGGGATAAAAACAGGAATGCGTGTGGCAGAAGCTCAAAAAATTTATCCCAAAATAGTTGTTTTGAAGCCTGATCCGCCAAAATATCGCACCGTTCATAAAAAATTGAAAAACCTTCTTTATGAATTTAGCCCAAAAGTTACACCGCATTCTATAGACGAATTTTCTCTTGATATAGAAAAGACACCCGCCCAACAAAAAGGAGCAATCGCAACTGCGCTTAAAATAAAATCACAAATTAAGGAAAGAATAGGGGAGTGGATTACTGTGTCAATTGGCATAGCTCCTAACATTTTTTTGGCAAAAACAGCGTCAAACCTGGAAAAACCCAACGGGCTCCAAACCATTGATTCAAATAATTTTCTTCAAGTTTTTTCCAAACTTACTCTAACCGAATTGTGCGGAATTAAGGCTGGAAATGCCTCTCGCTTAGCAACTCAAGGTGTTTTTACAGTTTTAGACTTTTATCATGCAGACATACCCAAACTGTGCAAGGCTTTTGGCTCTATAGAAGGATATTATTGGCACCTAAAACTACATGGATGGGATGTAGAAAAAATCAATGGGGGCGCAGGCTTTTCCAATGGTTTTGCCAAAGAAAAGATAAAAAAATCATTTG
>JAGPFW010000063.1 GCA_018056275.1 Patescibacteria group bacterium | reverse complement strand
ATATTGGGGACATGTGAACAAGGTTTTGTTTGTAATCCTTGTGTAGGGCGATCTTTGCAGCGATTTGGCTCAAGTCCAAAAATCCCACATCCAAAGACTCAAGTGTTTGTATTTTTGACATTATTTCTTCTTCTGATTTTCTAAGAGTTCTGTTAAGGGAAAAATGCAAAAAAAGCGAAGTAAAAACCAAAACAGAAGTTACTATAACAGTGATTTGCGTAATCATAACAAATTGAGGAGATCTAGAGTATTGTCTTAATTGTTGAACATTTTTTGGGGGTATAAAGTCACTGAAAGCGGAAAGTCTTCCCTTGGCAGCCTCAACATCAGAACCCTCCAGTAGGTTATTTTGTGGATCCTGAAATGTATCCTTGGTGGGCAGAGATTTTTTGGGCATACCTTGATTTTAATCTATTAGCCTTATTTCTGGAAATGACTTTCTCTTTGGTAGCTTTATCAGAGTATTTTTGCAACAAAATCTCTTTCTCCTTTAGAACACCTACTTCGGTGGATTCGTTTTGTAATAATCCCTTAAGATCATGCACAACCGATCTTACCCTTTGCTTCCAAAACTGGTTATGAGCCCTTTTCCTTTGAGATTGCCTCAAGGCTTTTTTTGCTGACATAGTGTTAGGCATAATGCGCTTGCAATGATAACATATCTATTGCTATGGTCAAGTTTAACCTAATGAACGATATAAAGTTTCGACTTGGGTTTCTTACAAAGGCTCAATCCACGATAATATCCGCTGCAGGAATTTTGGCTATTACAAGCGGAGCAACCGCTCTTTTGGGACTGATAAAAAGCAGATTATTAACTTCCTTTTTTGGCGTCTCCACCGATTTGTCCGTATTCTACACTGCAGATAGAATACCTACATTGATTTATTCCCTATTCGTTATAGGGGTACTTTCCACAGTTTTTATCCCCATATATTCAGATTCGCTAAAAAATGCCGAAGAAAATGCAAATAAGATTGCCTCCACAATTATAAATTTTGGGATGCTCTTTTTTGTAATATTTGGAGGATTTACATTTATATACGCAAGACGAATAATTGAAGTAATTTCTGTTTATCAATTCACTACCACCGAAGTTACTTTAGGCACAAACCTGATGAGAATAATACTACTCGCGCAATTCTTCCTTTTGTTAGGTAGTTTTCTAACAAGCCTAGCGCAAACCCATAACCTTTTCCTTCTACCAAGCTTAGCTCCAGTAATCTATAACCTAAGCATGATCTTAGGAATAATCCTACTCTCAGAAAAACTTGGCATTTATGGTCCAACCTTTGGCATACTTATAGGAGCTTTAATCTATTTATTAGTCCAGACTCCCATAATAAAAAAGATAAAATTTGAGTACAAATTTACTATACAAACAAAAGATGAATACATTAAAAAAATTATCTCCATTATTCCTCCAAGGTTTATAAATGTACTGATAAACACTTCTATGGCAACAATCTATAACTCTTTAGCAATAATGATTTCCAAACCTTCCGTGATACATCTAAAGTTTGCTGACCAGTTACAATCATTCCCTATTAGTCTTTTTGGTGCTTCTATTGCCTCTGCGGCATTACCTACCCTATCAAAGAACACAAAAGATCCAGAAAAATTCAAGAAAATTTTCGTTACTTCTTTACATCAAATGCTATTTTTTGTGCTACCATGTTCAGTTATCTTATTAGTATTAAGGGTACCTGTTATCAGAATCGTATACGGAGCCTCAAAATTCCCTTGGGAAAGTACAGTAAAGACTTCTTATGTACTTGCATTTTTTAGTATTTCCATGTTTTCACAGTGTGCCACACTTCTGGTTACAAGGGCATTTTATGCGCTTAAGGACACGATAACTCCACTAAAAACTACGGGGATATTTGCACCCTTAAACCTTGTTTTTTGTTTAATTTTTATTAATTTTTGGGGATGGGGTACCTGGTCACTAGCATTTGCCTATTCTGTAACTTCCATCCTTGAAATGTTACTGCTACTTTTTTTATTGGGAAAGAGGTTAGATGGGTTTAATATAAAAGAATTATTATATCCTTTTGTGAAGATGAGCTATGCTTCCTTCTTTATGGGAATTAGCCTATATATACCATTAAAATTGTTGGATAAATTTGTTTTTGACACAACAAAAACCATGCAATTACTCGCAATTACTGGAATTGCAAGTCTTCTCGGGATGTTGGCGTATCTGATTTTTACAAAGCTATTTAAGGTAGAAGAGATACAACTCATGCACCAACTTATAAAGAAGGCGGGATTTAAAAAGGCATTATGGGAAAGTTCCAAAGTTACAACCGTTACAGAAATAGAGAATTAAAATGAGGTATAATTTCTCCAGTATGCAAGAACAGCTGCCCAAGAACCATTTTATAGACAAGAAACCCCTAAAAACAAAAATAATAACTCTGGTCATAACTCTTATTGCTATCGTGGGTGCGATTGTATTTGCATTAGAAAATCTTTTTTCCGATTTTACACCTACAAATACGATGAACACTGCAATAGACGAGAATCAGAACATCTCTTACACAGGAGTTATAAAGTATTTGCCCCCAGAATACTATTTTGATGAAAACATAGAATACGAGCTGGTTGACGAAAATAAAAACCCAATAATACTTTTGAAAAGTAAAGATGAAAGACTAAAAATGGCGGAAAACTTAAATGTAACTGTTAAGGGCACAAAAACAAAAACTTCAGAAGGTGAACCAATTTTAGTTGTTACCGAAGTAATAGTTTCAAGACAAGAATAAATGACAAAGGCAAAAACCCCTCAACTGGAAATAAAAAATATAACAAAAACGTATTTAAATGGGGCGCAAGAAATTGTGGTTTTGGATAATGTGAGCTTTACACTATTCCAAGGAGAATTTGCCTTTTTGGTTGGGGAATCGGGGGCGGGAAAATCTACTATTGTGAAAATTTTAATTAGAGAGGAGGAACCAACCTCAGGAGAGATTTACTTGAAGGGAGAAAACATATTAGAAGTGCCAAAAAAATCCATTCATTTGGTACGAAGAAAAATAGGTGTAGTTTTTCAAGATTTTAAATTGTTAGAATCAAAAACAGTATATGAAAATGTTGCAATTGCACTTGAAGTTGCCGATACACCGAACGATGAATTAAGAGAGATAGTTCCTAACGTTTTAGACATAGTAGGACTTTTAGATAAAAAGAATCACTTACCCCACCAACTTTCGGGGGGAGAAAAACAACGAGTATCTATTGCAC
>JAGPFW010000062.1 GCA_018056275.1 Patescibacteria group bacterium | reverse complement strand
CTAAAGAAGGTGTGGATTTTATTGAAAAAGGCCCAGGTGTTATCTATATGGCAACTCTTTGGATAGATGCTGCAAAGAGTGGAATTACCAAACTCATTGGAAAGAAAATATACAAGGAAATGACTATAAGAAATTATAATACAACTAAAAAGATCCTTTCTTTGATGGAGTAATTCACTGGTCTGAAGTTTTTTTGAGGGCATCAAAAAGAAGCGATGCTATAATTACGCAGATTATGTTTTTATTAAAAGATGATTCGTGGGAGATAAGAGATACAAAAGAAAAAGGTCGTGGGGTCTTTGCTGAAAAAATAATACCAGCTGGTACGATAATCGGAGACTATATTGGAAAAGTCATAAAGACAGCAGAATATGATCTTGATCTTGATAAAAAAGGTCTCTATCTTATGTATTTTTCTGATAAGGCTTCAATTTATCCAGACCTGAAAAAGTCAGGGATTTATCTTCTCAATCACTCCTGTGTTCCAAACTGTTGGATATACACCCATCAAGGGCATACGCTATTTTTTGCGCTCAGAGAAATAAAAAAAGGTGAAGAGTTAACTATCTCATATCTTTTGAGTCCTAAAACTGATGCATGCCAGCCGTGTACCCATAAATGTAAATGTGAAAGTAAGTTGTGTACAGGGTCCATGCATATGGCACCTGATAAATACGAAATTTGGCAGAAATTTCAAGATGGTGAAAAGAGAAAAACAAGAAATGCAAAAATTATGTATGGAAAAGATCTGTCACCGCTTAAGTCATACCCAAAAATAGACTCAGAGAACCCAATTTACAAAAGAATGATCTTGCCATAAAAAGCATCTTGAGTTGACGTGGGAAGTCTTTAGAAGAGTTTGAGCGAGGACTGCTCTACTTCATTTTCTTTGCGGCTCTTTCCGCAAGCATTACGCGCTTGATCTCAAGCCTTTTTTTGGTTTTGTGTGAGCCGGATTTTTTACCCTTTCCAACTCCAGTGTCTCTTTTTGCCATATTCGTAATTATACACTAATAATTTGTACTCTGCGACCACTAACACAAAAAATATAAAACAATTCTACTCATGATGAGTTTTGGTTGTTTGAAATGGTGGTGAAAGTAATAATGCAAAAAAACCTTGCTTTACGCAAGGTTTTTTACATTGCGTATTAAGCTTGTTCGCTTACTTCTGCGGTTTCATTTCCTGCAGCTTCAGCTAACTTTACATTCTTTGCGCTTTGGCGTCCATTTTGATCGTTTTCTACATCAAAAGTCACGGTTGCTCCTTCTTGAAGTGCATCAAAAGTAACACCGACTAACGCTGATGAGTGAAAGAAAAGATCCTTTTCTTCTCCTGCTACGGAAATAAATCCGAATCCTTTATCTACTTTTTTCTTAACTATTCCAGTCATAAATTTTTATAAATTTATATATTAAATCTATTTATACCTCCTTTCCTTTCTCTATTGTACTATTTTAAGCAACATTTATCGAATTTTAGGAAAAACATGGGGATTTTAGCTTTGAAAAAGTGTCGATTAGCATTCTCTTAATGGAAAATGCCAGAACTTATTATGCTAGAATTTAAAAATGAAATTAACAAATGATAGCTATGTAATTTATATAGGTACGAAAAATTTTACTGAAAAGTATTATAAAGATAAAAATGACTGGGTAAAAATTTCAGCGCGAGGTAAAGAATTTAGAATGACAGCTGAACAAGTTCTCAATCACCTACTCCCCGCCATAGCAGGAATCAAACCTAATATAATTCTAAAGGTTGAACATCATGAAGCCGAACAAAATAAGGATAAACTTTACAAATAAGTTACCCCACTAGTTGAAATGTTCAGGAACAAGAAGTAAAGCTTGGGGTAAATTAAAGGGCATTCAGTCTGTATTTACAACTTTTGGTATTAAGCTTATTGCTTAAGTTTTATCATGTACATAGCTTTTTCTCCACCCCACAAGTAGAGGGAGAGTAAAAGTCAAAATGTAGTATAGATAGACATCTAATTTATAATACCCATCTTCTGGCTTGAATACTTTGACTAGAAAGAGGTAGTCAAAGACCATTGCGATAAGAGTCCAAGAGATTGCTAACAATAAATAATATCGAAAGCCATCACCTTTAATTTTTTTAAACAAAACCCAAAGGGTAATTGCCGTCCCAATGGGCATAATCACCCACCCGATGAGCGAAGGTGGGATTATTGCGAACAATACAATTCCCAGCACATACCCAATAAGCCAAAGGATAAATCCCCACAGAAAAGCATCTTTTAAAAATTGTTTAGTCATATTAATCCCTTTCCCTATATGTCTTGCAAAAGTCTTTCCCATCGGGTAATCGACATGAATGCTGCATCTATACGTCAGATGTTATTTCGCATTAACTTATAAAGCCTTCATTCTATTATTCCGTGGATTATGTTCAAGCTCAGCTAGTCCTAATGCTTCAAGTAGTGGTGGCATATATACACCAAATCTTCCACGAAGTCCCTTTTTCAATCCGTACCAGCCACCTTTAGGATTATTAGAAGAGCGACCCCACGCTTCAACAGTGCCATCATTTGCAGATTTTTGTTCATCTGTTCCACCCAAGTCTATCCAATCTCCATGAGACTTTAGCATTTGGTATAAATCTTGGATTGCATCGTAGTCATATAACAAGGTTGTTTTACCAACCACACAAACGATTACTTTTGAACCATCTTTTTCATCAATATACATTTCGTATTCTGAAGAAAGTGGTGGAGTTTTCAATTTCCAAGGATTGTCTTTTGTTCTATCTTCTATTTTCACAGTTGTTAACAAATATTATACCAAAACATTAGTATGAGTAGTTTTTGTAGATCTGAAGCTAAAATATCTTGCTCCGCGACTAGGACTCGAACCTAGAACCTTGTCGTTAACAGCGACCTGCTCTACCATTGAGCTATCACGGAATTGTTGGTACAGGGTATTGTATCAAGGGTTAAATAAAAAATCTAGCCTCAGTTACAGGATTATTCTAAGTAGTCTCGAAGTTTGTTGCCTCGTGATGGGTGGCGGAGTTTGCGAAGAGCTTTGGCTTCGATCTGTCTGATGCGTTCTCGTGTGACGACAAACATGCGCCCTACCTCTTCAAGTGTTTTTGGTTTGCCATCTCTTAATCCAAATCGCTCTTCAAGAACTCTTCTTTCTCTGTCAGATAGAGTTGAGAGAACAGTGTTGAGCTGTTCTTTGAGAAGTCCGCGAGATGCTGTGTCGAAAAGAGTTGGCGCTGTAATA
>JAGPFW010000061.1 GCA_018056275.1 Patescibacteria group bacterium | reverse complement strand
TGCTACCCTGAAAATCACTTAAAACTTTTTTTACATCTTCGGGAGTTGTTATAAAAGGCAAAACTTTAACATTGGAACGTTTCTCTACAAATTCTATTGTGGGCAAATCCAAAGGATCCACCATAGCTAAAGATAACTCATTTGTTTCTGGATTAAATTCAAAAGGCACCACTTCTTGGCTTTTAGCCAATTCCATTGTTACATAAGACATAAGCGAAGGATCTGGCTTCTTTTCTGGAAGGGACACATAGGGGATGTTGTACGCCTCACTATAGGACTTGGCAAACTCCAAAGAAGAGACAAGCCCCCTGTCTTTTATTATCTGGGCTATAGGAACACCTGTATTTTGATTTTCAAACCTAAGGGAAGAAACCTGGTCTATCGTTAAAAGGTTTTTTTCAAGAAGAATATCCTCAATTGTTTTATTGTTAAATCCATAAGACATAGGCAGTTTCTTTAATGATAGCACAGTTTAATAAGAGGTAGCTTTTTATAAAACACAACAACATCTATAATAAAAGTATGCAAGGCTCAATAATAGTTTATGGGAGTTCAAAAAAAGAGCGAATAGAAAAAATAGATGAAATTGCCAAAAATGTTGGATTTAATGTAAAAAAACCCTCAACGGATCTCCTAATAGTATCCGTTGAAGAAAATAAAAGTAGCATTGGAATAGAAAAAATAAGAGAAATTCAAAAATTTCTATCTCAAAAACCATATGAAAACAACACAAAACTTGTTTTTATAGAGGAGGCGCACTTACTTACAGTACAAGCTCAAAATGCTTTACTAAAAACACTAGAAGAGCCACCCGTGTTTGCCACAATTATTTTGGAATGCGCAAACAAAAATGACCTTTTGGAAACAATCATTTCTAGATGTCAGCAAATATATGTAAATTCTACTAGGCCAAAAACAGGAAAAAATCCTTCGTGGGAGAAAATAAAGAGACTCTCTATTAAAGAAAAACTCAATTTAGCAGAAAAACTAACAAAAAAGACCCCCACAGAAGTAAGAGAAATACTAAGAGAATGGCTAGAAAACGAAAGAGAGAATCTAAGAATAAACATGACAGAAGATACAAAAAACAATGTGGTAATTCTGGGGGAAGTGTTATCAGACATAGAAAACACAAATGTGAATTTGGCTTTGGCAATTGATTATTTACTAACGCAAATTGTATAGGAACATACTGCTGCAACAAGGAGAAACGCCACACTTAAGGCTTTGTCAAGTTTACAGAAACCAAAAAATCACCTAAAATAACTTAGTCTATGACCAAAAGTGACAATAACAACAAATCGCCTATTGATTACGGAGCCGATCAAATACAAGTTCTAGAAGGATTGGAACCTGTAAGAAAAAGACCAGGAATGTATATTGGATCCACAGGCATTACAGGGCTTCACCATTTAGTTACAGAAATAGTCAATAACTCCATGGATGAGGCTATTGCGGGTTTTGCTTCTCATATAAAAGTGGAATTTTTCAAGGATGGTTCGGTTGCGGTATACGACAACGGTAGGGGTTGCCCCTTTGAAATGAATAAACAATATGGGGTTAGCGCCTTAGAACTTGCATTTGCAAAACTACACGCAGGAGGAAAATTTGGCGGAGGAGGATATAAAGTATCATCTGGGCTGCACGGAGTAGGCTCTTCGGTAGTAAATGCGCTATCTAAATGGATGAGAGTTTATGTAAGAAGAGGGGAAGAACAAGTAATAGTAGAGTTCACTGATGGGGGAAAGTTGGTAAGCCCTACACATAAGTTTGACCCAAAATCCCCAACCCAAATCAAAGACACAACATGGGAAATAGACCTAACCAACTGGAAATATGATTCCGGTACTATAGTACAGTTTTTACCTGATGACACAATATTTGAAGATGTAAACTTTAGAATTGCCTTTTTTATTGATCAATTAAAGGAATATGCATACCTTACGGCGGGGATAAAGTTTGAATTAGTAGACCACAGGGAAGACCTGCATTATTCGTACTACTTTGAGGGGGGTGTAAAAACATTTTTGACATCTTTAAACAGAAACAAAACACCAGTAAATCAAAAAGTGTTTTATGTTCATAACCAAGTTGACGGAGTCGAGGTTGAAGTGGCAATGCAATATAACGATTCCTATGCCGAAAATGTTATTTCTTTTGCAAACCACATTAAAACAATTGAAGGGGGAACACATTTAACAGGGTTTAGGTCAGCGCTGACAAGATCCATAAACCAGTACGCAAGAGACAAAGACTTTTTAAAAGAAAAAGATCAAAACTTATCCAGTGATGATTTAAGAGAAGGTCTAACCGCAATAGTTTCCATAAAGCTAAATTCGGATGAGTTGCAGTTTGAAGGGCAAACAAAAGGAAAATTAGGTAACTCTAGGGTTAGAACCATCGTAGAAAATGTTACAAAAGAAGCTTTAGACACGTATCTAGAAGAAAATCCAAAGGATGCCGAAAGAATAGTACAAAAAAATGTTTTGGCTTTACGAGCCAGATTAGCGGCAAAAGCAGCCCGACAAACCGTTTTAAGAAAGGGGGTACTGGACGGAAGTGGAGTTCTCCCAGGGAAGCTAGCCGACTGCTCCTCAAAAAAGCCAGAAGAATGCGAGCTTTTTATTGTAGAAGGGGATTCCGCTGGAGGTTCAGCCAAAAGCGCTAGAAGCAGAGAATTTCAGGCTATATTGCCTTTATTTGGAAAAATACTAAACACAGAACGAGCTAGACTAGATAAGGTTATAGAATCGGATAAATTAAAAGACCTAATCATTGCCATTGGTTCGGGGGTAGGGGAGCATTATGACCCAGAACATTTGAGATATCACAAACTAATTATTATGGCAGATGCGGATTCTGATGGAATGCATATTATGACTTTGTATCTAACTTTCTTTTACCGACACCTTAAGGAATTGGTGGAAAACGGACATGTTTATGTTGCAGTTCCCCCGCTTTTTAAGGCTACTTGGGGTAAAAATAAAAAATACCTTTTTGATGAGTCCGAAAGGGATGCTTTTCTAAAAACCGAAGAGAGTCAAAAAGCGATCATCCAAAGATTTAAGGGTTTAGGAGAAATGAATCCGGAAGAATTATGGGAGACGACCATGAATCCAAAAACTAGAAGACTTAAAAAAATCTCCGTAGAAGATGCTACAGAAACAGAGGAAGTTTTTACAACATTAATGGGAGACTCCGTTCCACCAAGGAAAAGGTTTATTCAAACACACGCCAAACAGGCCAATGTGGATATTATTTAGTTAATATATAAGTAAGGAAACGGCTTTAGCTGTTCCGCTTTTAAG
>JAGPFW010000060.1 GCA_018056275.1 Patescibacteria group bacterium | reverse complement strand
ACCATCCGGCAAAGCAACATGGGCATGGATGAGATCAAATGGAAACTCCTGATAGATGCGCTCTATCATCTCCTTGATTCCTCGATGCATCCGCTTACCAGAGCTCGCAAAAAACCACGCGCCGGGAAAGGCCAAATATCGAGAATAAAAAATCTCTACGTCATCCCAGATGGCACGAGAAGGAACTTGAGAATATTTTCGCCACTTTCCCTTAATACGATTAATCGGAAATGGAGTCCACGGTATTGGAGAAATTACCCTAACCTCTACCCCCTTTTTAATGAGCGCTTTAACCTGCTCGTGAACAAAAATTCCTGCTGCTTCGTCAAAAGAAGAAGGATACATATGGGATACAACCAAAACCTTCAATTTTGTTGCCTCTTCTTAGATCTATATACGGATGCATATGCTAAGGCCAACATAATAAATATCCATTCAGGCACTCGCTCCGGTTGAAGCGTGGTATATGTAAAACCAACCATGGTCATAGCGAATAACATTCCACATGTACCTAAATAAATAGCCTTATCATATGAACCTTCCGCCTCTTGGAGATAGAGCCCAATAAAATATCTAAAGTTTCCGAGTAGGAAAATCACATAGCCGATCAGTCCCAAAATCCCCTTATGAAATAGCTCATAGAAGTATTGGCTATCAGTAATAACACCAACTCTTGTATGAAAACCATAGCCAAACATCATCACAAGCGGAGTTGCAAAGATTTGCTCGCTAAGTCTTACCCATGTTGTTATTCTACCCTCAGTGCTTCCTTCCAAACTGACCACAATTCGCTCAAAAACATAAGGAGCAAAGGTATTTATTAAATATAAAACTACTAGACAAATAGACAAAATTATAAACAAAGATCGAACTTTTTTAGCAGGTCCTAAAACCCAAATCAATAGGAGCAAAGCTAGAAAAGTCAATATAGCCATCTTAGAAGCGGTTAAAAATAGACAAAAAGAAAGAATAAGCAATAATATCCATAAAAATAATTTATGAATCGTCTTTTCGCTTAAAACCAACAAATACGCAGATAAGTATGAGATAGGTATTAGAAGGAACGTTCCCAAGATTGTAGGGTTACCGCTAAAGACACTTGTGGCAGCACGTGGTACAAATGTCGTTATTCTGGGATAGTATTCTAAAATAAATGAACGGGTAGAACCGATATCAAAATATTGCATAATCCCTACGAGACTTATTCCCAAAGAGACAACTAATACAACATACGTCGTCTGAAGTCTTTTATCATCATTTAAAGTTAAGTAAATAAAAAATACGCAAAATACTGCTGTTAAATATAAAATTCGCAGCATGTATGCAAACGGTACTAGGCTCTCTTGCCCAAATATAAGATTCTGCACTAACATCGCCAAAAAAGTAAGAGTTAAGTATGCACCCCAAGTGTAACGAAATGCTTTCGGAATCAAAGGAAATTTCCCAGCTCTCACTAACAACATGATAAGAAAAAAAATGAGAAATATAGGAAAGAATAGCTCATCTAAACGCAGGGTGGCTAACCCACCTATATTCTGCAAAACAGGACTAAACCCAAGAAGTAATAAATAAAGTACAGATCCACGATCGAAAGTAATTGTCCCATTTCGACTGAAGAAAATAACCAATAATAAAAAAAGAACGATTACACCAGCAATAAGCATCATTCCAAGCCTCGGCTGGAATATACTAATAAAAACCAACGCCAATATACCTTCTGCCATTGTTCTATTGAGAAAGTGTTAAGCAAATTTTCCATTCAATTCCCTCCTTACCTAACAAGCTTTGCAACTTCTTGGACTTCTGCCTCCATTCGCTCCTCCCAGGTCCAGAAGTTTTCCTCAGCAAATTTGCGAGCATTAGCTCCTAAATATCCTCGGCGCTCTTCTCTCTCAATTCTGCCAACAAGTTAATACTAAAATTATATACTTGTTTTATATACTTTCTCTGTATAAACAACAAAATTAAAACCAATAAAGTTTCAGCAGTAAAAAATAATGCAACGTCTTCTATAAAATATAATCCCAAAATTTGAATTCCAATAATAACAACAGAAAAGTTTAAACTTTTCCAATCTATTTTGATCTTGGTGAATTTCTTAGTATCCATAACTCTCATTAACCACATTGTTAAGTAAGCTACCATTGTAGAAAAAGCTGCCGCTTGAATCCCCCAAATTGGTATAAGCAAGATATTAATACCTACATTCATGATGGCTCCCACTACAGAAGTTGTAAATGCTCCCTTTGTCTTTTTTGATGCGGTATAATTAGTCCCAAAAAAACTCGAAAAAGCCTGAAATACCGTCCCTATCAAAAGCATAGGTACATATTTCCATGATTCATAAAAAGCTTCAGATACAAAGATACTCATTAATGGTTTTAATATCAATAAAATAAAACCCGTTATAACAAACAAAAAGGCAGATAATACTCCGAAGATATTCCTATAGAAATTCTCATATCCTTTTTTACCATATTCTTGCATAGCAGATAGTTGCCATGCCATAAAAAAGACGCTATTCATTATAGTTATAAGCGAGGGAAACTTGTATGAAACTGAGTAGAGCCCTGTTGCATCAAACCCTAAAAAGTAAGTTAACATATATCTATCTGAAACGCTCATAATCCACCACATCAATCCATTTGGTATTAAAGGTATTGAATATATAAGCATAGTTTTTAAAAACGATTGGTCAAAAAATTTGAAATTCAGATACTTAAAAACATTTCCAAAAAAAACCAAAATAACAATGCTTATAAGATGGGCTAACACCATAGAAAGAAAGTAACCCTTTAATCCCCATTTTAGATTAACGAGAAAAATAATATTGAAAGCAACAAAAGAAGCAGTATAAGCCAAATCAGATACAACAAATGTTTTAATTTTCTCTAATCCCCTTACAAATTGTTTAAGAATACTATCAAACATAGTAAGAAACATGATGGAATAAAAAAATGCAATGTAAGAAGAAAAAGGTTCGAAATGATGGAATACAGGAAAAAGAGATAAAGTAATCAGTATTCCAACGATGCAGAGAGAAAAACCGTTGATTAAAACACTCGAAGCAGAATCCTTTTCTCTCATATCAATAGAGTAACGAAAAACCGCTTCTACTGCCTGGAAGGTAACCAAGGGGATCAACAAAGAAATAGTTGTCTGAAGAATATCAAGTTGGCCATAATCACTTGTTGATAAAAATCTAGTGTACAAAGGAAGCATGAAAAAAGAAATAGCTTTAGAACCTATACTTCCTATTGCAAATAAAAAAGAATTCTTAATTAAAGATTTATACTGATTCAATTGTTT
>JAGPFW010000016.1 GCA_018056275.1 Patescibacteria group bacterium | reverse complement strand
CTTCAAAGAGTATAGTCATTTCCGTCTCTTTGATTTGGTTGCCTTGTTCAAAATTCCAGTAGTTATTTCTTTTTTGCAGCTTTTTTAACAGCCTTTTTTGCAACTGGTTTCTTAACAGTCTTTGCAGCTTTCTTAACGGGCATCAAAATCACCTCCTTTAAAAAGGAAACAGGGAAAACATTTTTCAAAATTTAAAATAAGAAAGGATTCAGATATAAAATCCAACTTTAAAGATGCAAACTCTCTATATTTACTGGGCAGTATTCCAATCATTTTATGCTATAAAAAATAATTATTTTTGTTAACTCTAATTAAGAAGCATTTTTAAAAAATGTCAATAACATAATATGCAGAAGATTGCCAATGCAAGGAAAAAAGCAAATAAATGTTTTTCAAATTTTTTAGAAAACTCGATTAAGAATTTGGTAAAATGCAAGAGTGAAAAATGCAGAAGTGAAAACAAAGATTCCCTTACTTAGAGCTAAATTAAGAGAACTGGAAGAAGAAAAAAGAAAACTACTTCTAAACAGTGAGGAGCATTACAGGGAGGGAGGAGACGGTTGGCATGATAATGCGAGTTGGGATGCTTTAATGAATAAGGTAGATATTGTTAATGCGCAAATGCAAAGTATTCGAGAGGAAATTGCTGAAGGAATAAAAAAACCCAAATAAACTTTTATTGTAAAATTGACATAATGATAAATTCTGAAACATTCATTTTACTTATATTACTTATCCTTGGGGGTATTGGAGTGCTATCTTACATCCTATTGAGACAAATCAAAAATATAAAAAACGATCTTAAGGGGAATGAAGATACAATTCTTACTCAATGGCTTAAAGAGATGAGAGAAACTGTAGAGAGAAAAGGAGAAACCCAAGAAAAACAATTAACAGAAATGAGAAAAACTTTGGATGAACAACTAAAAAGTCAAAGAGACGCAATGGGTCAACAAACAAAAGTGTTATGGGAAAGACTAGAAAACGCCACCAATGTAATTGGAAAAGTGCAAGAACATTTGGGTGGAATTAATGAGCTTGGAAAAGATATGAAAGATTTAAACAACATATTGAAATCTCCAAAACTTAGAGGAGGGTTGGGAGAACAGTTTTTATATGAAATACTAGAAACATCGCTTCCCAAAGATTTATATAGAACTCAATATGCTTTTAAAAACGGAGCAATTTGTGACGCAGTAATTTTTACCGATAAAGGAATAATTCCTGTTGATTCTAAATTCCCCATGGAAAATTTTAAAAACATGATAAGTGCAAAAGAAGAGGAGAAGGAAAATTATAAAAAAGCTTTTTTGCGAGATGTAAAAAAAAGAATTGATGAAGTGGCAGGGAAATATATTTTGCCCGAAGAGGGAACAACGGATCAAGCTGTGATGTACATCCCTTCGGAGAATGTTTTTTATGAACTAATAGTGCATTCAACAAAAGTGGAAGAATATGCAAGAAGAAAAAATGTGTTAATGACTTCACCAAATACTTTTTCTTTTTTTGTGAAAACTATTTTGGTGGCTTATCAGCAACATGAAATTGAGAAAAATGCTAAGGAGATTTTGAAATCTTTGGGAGGAATAAAGGTTGAAGCAGAAAAATTTGGAGGGGATTTGGAAACACTTTCAAAACATATCTTAAATTCTTATAAAAATATGGAAAAGGTTAACTCTTCTTTTGCGGATTTGTTTGGAAGGATTGAGAGAGTGCAAAGTATTGGAGAGAATGTAGAACAACCAAAAATTACAGAGAAACCTCTGTTGGAAAAATTAGAGGATTAACCTTAGTTTTAACCAAGGATAATCCTCTCAGATGTTCGGGGTTAGCACCACCACCAAAAACAAAAATCCCTCTACTATTTATCCCCTATACACAAATCTATGATGGACACCACTACAGCCGCTATCACGGTTAAAAGCGCTTCGGCTAGATCTTTCAAATACCGTAACATATCCGCCTCCTCAGTCACAAGATAATTCTTATAATACCAAAACTACTAAAAATATTCTGCTACAATCGATTTATGCAAAATCCCAAAGAAATAATGGAAGCAGGCTGGAAGGCTAGAGAAAACCTAGAGTTTGAAAAGGCAGAAAAACTGTTAAAGAAGGCTTTAGAATTATTTAAGGAAAAGGAAGATTGGTTTAATGTTACGGAATGCCTTAACCACTTAGCATACAACGAGAAATTAAAGGCTGTACAAAGTAATCAAAGAGGTCTGAAATTTACAGAAGAGTCCATAGAAATAGCAAAAATTCACGAAACAAAGACTTCTTCAATACTTAGGGCATTAATTTCATTATCTAGTAGTGCAGGTCTTTTTGAGCAAGCGCTTAAGTTAACGGAGCAAACCCTGCAGGAGGATCTAAGACCACTTCCAAAAGCAGATATGCTTTCACATAAAGCAACTTTTTTACTCAGAACAGGGAATATTCAAGAAGCGAAGGAGGTTATAGAGGAGGCAGAAAAACTATGGACAAAGTATGAGCTGGAAGAAAATGAACCTCACCGATCCATTTGGAAGAGTCGTCTACTTATGGCAAAAGGTTTAATTCTTTTTAACATAGGGGAAAGAGAAACAGGATTAAATACTCTTAAAGATGCCCTAACCCTCTCAAAAGAACAGAATTTAAAAGCCAGAATCTCAGAGATTGAAACCCTATTAGAGAGCTTAAAGAGGTGATCGAAATGCCACCAAAAGTCACCTTAAATCCCAACCAACAAAAGGCAGTAAACCACAAAACAGGGCCTCTTATTGTTGTTGCTGGAGCAGGAACAGGGAAAACCCGAGTTATTTCAGAAAGGGTTAAGCACCTTTTAGAGGACAAAGATACTTCCCCCAACAACATACTTGCCCTAACCTTCACCGACAAAGCCTCCAACGAGATGCTAGACCGAATTCAAGACGCTCTTCCCCTAGCCTATGAAGAACCATGGGTTTACACATTCCATTCCTTTTGTGACCGCATTCTAAAGAGAGAAGGCTTAGAAATAGGCCTAGACCCTTCGTACAAAATAACGCCAAAACCTGAACAATGGCTTTTAATAAGACAAAATCTCTTTAAAATGAACCTAAACTATTATCGACCTTTAGGAAATCCCACCAAGTTTATTTCCGCAATTTTGGATTTTATTTCACGCCTACAGGATGAAAACATCTCCCCAGAGGATTTAGCAAACTTCCTTAGAACAGCCGATCTGGAACCAGAAGAGGAACCAAAATGGAAAGAACTGTTACATATTTACGAAACCTATCAAAGCTTAAAAATTCAAAAATCACGAATGGACTTTGGAGATCAAATAACCTGGACAATAAAGCTTTTTAAAGAACGCCCAAATATACTCAAAAAATATCAAGCACAATTTACGCATATCTTAGTGGATGAATTCCAAGATACAAATTACGCGCAATATGAGCTAATAAAACTTCTTTTTCCTTCCCAAAAAGAATATCAACGAAGTTTAACAGTTGTTGGAGATGACTCACAGTCTATTTATAAATTTAGGGGCGCAGCAATTTCCAATATTTTGCAGTTTCAAGAAGATTATCCTGATACACAATTGGTTACACTTTTGGAAAATTATCGTTCAGAACAAACAATTTTAGACCCAGCTTACAAATTAATTTCAAATAATAATCCTGACTCTCTGGAAAGTAAGTTGGGAATTTCCAAAAAATTGGTAAGCAAAGTTAAGCAATCAGGGCAATATCCAGAAATAATAGAACTAGAAAATTTAGAAGATGAAGTAGATTTTGTGGTCACAAAAATAATTGAGATTTTAGGGAAAGAACCTCAATATACATACAAAGACTTTGCGATTTTAGCAAGAGCAAATAACCATCTAGATCCTTTTGTTTTAGCTCTAAGAAAATACAATTTACCGTATCAATTAGTAGGAAATCGTGGTTTATATGATAGAAACGAAATTAGAGATGTAACTGCACTTTTAAAAATTCTAGTAGATCCAAAGGATCAGATCAGTTTATATCGCGTAATGAACATGGAAAGTCTTGAAATTGATCCATTAGTTATTTCGGATCATCTAGCAACTGCAAAATTTGAGAAAAGAAATCTATGGGATGTAATTCAAGATTCCAAAGACACAAAAGTACAAAATTTTCTTTCTATTATGAGGGAGTATCAATCAAAATTAGCCAAAATCCCTCCTGTTACTTTGGTTTACGACCTTGTGCATAAAATAGGTTATTTAGAACAATTTCTTAGAGACGAAAATCTAGAAACGCAACTTTGCTTAAAGAATCTAAACATATTTTTGGAGAAGATAAAAAAATTTGAAGTGCAATTTAATCAAGAAACAAAAGAAATTCCAACTTTGGTAGATTTTCTGGAATATTTAGAAATAATGATGGAGGCAGGAGATAACCCCGCGCAGGCCGAAATTGAGGATATTGACACCATAAATTTAATGACGGTACATGCTTCAAAGGGTTTAGAATTCCCTGTGGTTTTTATGGTAAATCTAACATCCAATAGATTCCCAACCAGGGATAAAGGAAATACAATTGGAATTCCCGAAGAGCTTATAAAAGAAAACCTACCCGAAGGGGATCCACACATCCAAGAAGAAAGAAGATTATTTTATGTAGGCATGACGCGCGCAGAAAAATATTTGTACCTAACCTATGGAAAAGATTACGGAGGAACTAGAGAAAATAAGCCAAGTCCCTTTTTAAATGAGACAGGAATAAAGACTTCACAGGTTACACTGGAAGAAGAAGTAAAATCAAAACAAGAAAGTCTATTCGGGGTAAACTCTTTATTTAGGGAACCAAAAGCTCGCAAAATCGCAAACCTTGCTCCAGATTATTTGAGCTACTCACAAATAGATATCTATGATAATTGTCCGCTACAGTACAAATATAAATATATCTTAAATTTGCCAAGTTTACCCTCACATGCTCTAAGTTTTGGAAATTCTATTCACAACACTTTAAAGGAATTTCATGAAAAATTGCTGTTTAATGAAGTTTCATTAGAAGAGTTATGGCAAATTTTTGAAAAAAACTGGGAACCTCTGGGATATGAGGATGAAGAACATCGGTTGGAGCGGTTTAAAAGTGGAAAAAATCTATTAAAAAATTATTACGAAAGTTTAGATAAATCGATTAAACCTGTTGCACTAGAAAAATCTTTTAAACTAAAACTTGGAACAGTAACTTTGGGCGGAAGAATAGACCGTATTGACAATGTAGAGGGAGGTGTGGAGATTATTGATTACAAAACCGGAAGCGAGAAAACACAAAAAGAGGTGGATAAAGATAAACAGGTTACGGTCTATGCCCTAGCCGTAAAGGAAGGGATGGGACTGAATCCAGTAAAGTTGAGTTTATACTTTGTGGAAGGGAGCGGCAAAATAAGCACTACGAGAACTCAAAAGGATATGGACGCAATAAAGGAGGAGGTGGAAAAAGTGGTGGAATTGATGAGGGAAGGTAAGTTTGATCCAAAACCTGGGTTTCACTGTAGGTGGTGTGATTATCGGTCTATTTGTGCCTACGCGGAAAAGGAATAAAAAAACACGTTTTTTATCTGAATCTTTAGTTTATTAGATCTGCAAATTAACATATCTGGACAACCTCTTTAACCAAGGATTAAAAAGCTTTACATACGGCGTAGGAAATTCCACCCGAATCCCTCCAAACCTTTCCTTAAAATGACTTAATCCACCCCAGTTCTTAGTAAAGGTAGGAAACCTCTTGTCGTCAACTCCTTCTAGGTCTAGCCACTCATAACCCAAATTCCTAAGATACAAAAAAGATTGCCAATAAAGCTCATATCCGTTTTTGGTTTTCCTCCCTTCTTCTGTTGTTCCTCCATGCATATACCAAACTCCCTTACCAAAACCCAAATATAGATTAGCCCCTGTTACAACCCCATTCTCTGAAGAAACTGTACCTAGAATAGATTTATCCCCAAACAATTCCACCTTTTTTTGAATATCATCTTCGCCTTGAATATAAAAACCCTTTTGTTTACCTGTAGAGGCATGAATTTTATAAAACTCTGCCACTTTATCTCTGGAAGGGTTAACAAAAAACTCTGTCTTTGCACCTTCTCGTTGAGCTCGTCTAACAGAATATTTGCAACTATCCGATAATCGGGACCATAAGTCTTCTGGCTTTAAGGTTAAATCTATAAAAATTGTTGCGGGGGGACTTAATGGAGAGCCTCGAAGAATATATCCTGCTTCTTCCAAAATCTTTAAATCTTGGTACAAACTCGGCTCAATCTTGACCATAGATATCTTCCTAGCTATAGCAACTTTTTCAATCTCTTCTAAATCTTGTAGAACAATCTTTTGTGGCCTTTGTACTTTTATTGCTTTACCAAATTTATTGTCCATTAAAGCAGCTCTTACCCCATTAGGAGTTTCTATCTTTTCCCAACCGAGAAACTCTAAGTAGGAAAGCCACTCAGGAGACTGTCTTATATCCGTTAAATCTTGAGGAAACATTTATTTAAACCTTTTCTTAAACCCCAAAAACGCCCAACGCAATTTATTTGCTAAATTAAAAGTTTTGTAAAAAACGGGTTCTAGAACAAGATCATACGAAGGAATATACTGCACATGTTTTGCTCCAAATTTTAGCTTAAAATTTGTAAATCCAAAGTAAGGGTCTGTTTTATCATCTAAATTAGCATTTGCACCCCACATATCAAATTGAGTGCAGTTGTGCTTTTTCCCAAGTAAAATCCCTTCCCAACCGAGAAGATTACTAGCGTAAAGATTTTTATGACTTTCAGAAGAACCTCCATAAGGATAATAAATAACGCCATCATAAATAAAAAACATCCATGAGGCTAAAGGTTCATTTTCATAAAAAGCAATGAGAATTTTTGCCACTCCTTGGGCACCTAAAACTTCCCAAATCTTTTGATAATAATTTTTGGGGTGAATATAAAATCCTTGTCTTTTGGATGTATCTAAAAGAAGAGTGTAAAATGTTTCAAAATCCTCCTTGGTTTTAGCCTCTCGCACAGTTACTCCATTTTTTTGTGCAAGTTTTATGTTGTACCTATGCTTTGGATGCATATTGGCTAATAATTCTCCTTCGGAAGGGTTTAAATCTAAAAGTAAGTTATATTGGGTAAAGGTAGATTTTGCGGCAAAAACGCATCCAGATTTTGCAAAAATATCTTGAGCTTCCTTTGCTTGTGACGACGTTGTTAAAACATTGGGAACATCAAAATTTATGCCTATACAATTTTCCTTTTTTAATGAATCTTTTAAGACGAAAAAATCTATTTTGAATGGATCAACTTTTGGGCAGTAAGCATAAAATTTTCCTGTAAAAGGAAGGGCGTGTTTTGTGTAAAAAATTTCTCCCACTCGAACAGTAGGTGTGCCAAAGGACTGTTTAAACTTTTCCCAAACGGGTGATTGAACTATGTGCATGAGGGGAGTATATCACTTTACTAAAATACCAATATCGATTCTAACATCTCCACTGCTAAGCAACTTTCCTGGATAATTCCTTTGCTTCAGGAGAGTTAAATTCCCTTCTGATGGACGTTCTAATATCAACTGGAACCTCTTTTGAAAATAAATAGGTATTCCCAAAATAAATCCGATGGACAGCATCACCATATTTCTCAAGCAGGTTCTCATAAAATCCCCTAACAGCCAATTCTAATTCAGTTTGAGGAGGTATATTAAAAGCGCTTTCCATAATCATTGAAGCGTAATACCATGCCCCTATTTCCAGAAAGGAACTGAAAAGCTGAGGATTATGAAAATGGTGAACCGTCTCATGAGATAATCTCCTACAAAGCTCAATAGCAGAGTTATCACGTTCAAAAACGTCGTCAGGTAGCAAACTCACACCTCCAAAATCCCTATTAAAAACACCTCCAGACTCTCCAAACTTTCTTCCAGAAATTCTGTCACTCAAACTGGGTAATATTTGCCTAAGTATAGAACTATCAAGTAATACTCCCAATTCCTCATAAAATTCAGATGAGGCCACTATAGTCTTATGTGAAACATCTACATCTCTTTTTTCTTCGGGTATGTATTCACCCCATAGATCAATGATAGAATTCTGGATGACTCCAACTATTTCCCGAAGTTCTCTTTCCGTTGAAGGGGGCAGAGGAGATACTTCCATTCTAAGACTATCAAGTAAATCTTCTTCTTCCATGAGGATAGTATATTACTTTAGGGAAACCCTGAAAAATGATATATAATGGCCTGGAGGTAATTAAAGCTATAATTTTAAGGATTAAGGGGGTGAATTCCTAATGCCAAATAATGAGAATGTAACACACGAACCGCTACCTGAATATGGCACACACAGAGTGTCTGATACTGCTACCGAATATAAAATCGGCTCCGAGGCTCCCTTTATAGTAGATCATGGGAAGCCTCTTACCCCAGAAGAAGCTGGAATGCTGGATTTTATTGCGCAACATTTCACCGGATACGAACGTGCTCTCTTTGATAAGGCTCGTGAAAATGCCGTAAGAGCAAATTCAGAAAGACTAGAAGATGAAGAGTATGAGGAAAGATTCCACGATGGGTTCGAAAGAGCAAGAAGACTTAGAGAATATTTGACTCAAGGTCGTATAACAGGACCCGATTTAAGATAATCTGTAAATTACCAACAGAAGAGATCTAATTAGGGAAATAAAATCTGAATTGGGTCTCTTCTTGGTAACAAATAAAAGGTACCTTTTCTAGGATAATCTTGATAGGACTTTGCGGTGACTTTAGGCTTCTTTACCGCAAGACAACTCAATAACTCCTACCTTAAAAAAACTGCCACTGATTGATCCAAGTTCAAAATACCCTCCAAAACCGCCAAATTTTTCTCTTTTCCTAGTTCAGCAGGTTTATAAGTCGTTATTTCTGTACCAAAGGGTCCCCTAAAGTTAAATCTAAATAAATCCCCCTTTGTCCCCGCTTGTTTTTGCCAGTACAAATTGTAATCCTTAATTTCTTTATTCAGCGACAATTCCGCTGGCAAATCATACGAAAACTCCAACCTCAGGCTTTCCTGCGGTTGTAAAACAAAACTTGTTGCAAAAACAGTTTTCCCCAAGTCTGTCTGTACCAAAACATCCGAGAAAATATTCTTTACATCAAGCTCATTGCGGACAGCTTTAGCTCCAGTTATTTTTGCACCTAAAGGAACATATACCCTTACATAATTTGTATAAGGACCTCCCGGCCAAGCGTTGTTTTCTCCTTTATGCTTATAATTTAACTCAAGGGATGATCGTAACAACCCATCGCGCGTATCAGAGGTAACTGAATACTCATAACTATTTTCTACAAAATAATTAGCCTTTGTTCCTCCCAAATTTGCGTTCACAACCATTAAAAAGTCACCTTCAGATTTTACTAAAGAACCATCCCATTTTTTGCTATGTAAGTATGAATTCATTACTGGATCTTTTAAGTAAACCTGTAGGCTTCGTGAATTCAGCGCCTCCACTACCGAAGTGCCAAATTCGGGCAATCTCTCTGGGGAAAGAGTAAACAACTTTTCCATTAGTTTTCCTCCCAAAACAGTCAAAAAGCTTCTTTTTTCACTTATTCCTTCCTTGTAGTCAAATTCCGCATGGAACTGTGCTCTTTCATAAAGGTTTTGGGAATTAATCTCCTCGTTATAAGCTGCTAAAAAAATCGGCCCTGTAACTTCCAACAAAGATCGAATCATATCTAAATCTAACGCCAACACCCCATCAAAGGAGCGGTTCTCTAGCTTAAAAAACAAATCTTCTATTGTTGCAACAGTATGGGGAAAATCCGGAGACCAGTTTGCGTTACGAATGTGCAAAATGTCCTCATTTAGAAACTCTTTTATTGGCGCGGGAACTTCTGAAACTATCTTTCGCATATCTATCTGACCATCTGGGTTATAGATATCATCAATAACTAGACTACGAATTTTTCCTTTATCCAAAGTTAAAAGAGCATAGGAACCAATAAATCCTCCCGTGGGACGAATTTCATTTGAATTCTGAAACAGGAGAAGATATTTTTGCTCGCTATGTAAGCCCAAAACATTAGGAAGAGAATCGGCTACTACTAAAACTTCATTTAACATTGTATCTGTAGTGGTTAAAGCTTGAGAATATTGCAATATCTTTTCTCGCAGAGATTTGGGCAAGTGTTCAACCTTTACCTGATCAAAATTTGCCAACGCCATATCCAGACTTTTTCTAGCGTAAGTCAGCTCTTTAATACTGGTTGCAAAATCCCCATCCGAAAATGTGTTCGGAGAAGTTGGTTTTAAAACCTCCCACACAGAGCTAAAGGGATCTAAAGCTTTTGAAGTCCTATATAAAGCACCGCTAAAATCAACAGCAGATTCAAAAGTATTATCCAAAGAACTGTATAAATCATCTTGCTGAAACAAACTAAATATCCAACGAGTTTGTTTAAAAGAATTTTTTGCCTTAAGGAACGAGGTAAAAGCTTTTTGTGCGGACTCCCTAGACGAAGAGGTTTGCAATTGACCAAGGTTCATTGAAACCTCCTCAAGGGATGCCACAGCTTGTTGCGCCGAAAACACCGTAAGCGAAAGTGGGGCTATTAGAGCAAAAAGTAAAGCCACCGAGATTCCGAAAATAATATATTTTTTAGTAGAAATAGCTTTTGGAGCCTGCAAATTCTGCGATGGTTGGGATCTCAAAAAACGAGGTAAATTAAAAGTAAGTCTAGGAATACTAAGCTTAAAATGTAAACTGGGCTTGGATTTTTCTTCTAGCAAGGTCGCAAGACTCTTTCTGGGAGAGGTCCCAACCAAAGACTCTCTAACAACTTTGGAAGAAACCTTTGGAGAATTTTGATTCAACTCCGGCGCTAAAGAAGGCTTTGGTAGTGTACGCTCTTCGGTTAATTTTTGCTCTATCATTTTTGCCGGTTTAAAGGAATGCAAATTTATATCATAACCAAAACCTTCTAATGTAAGCTTCAAACCTGTCTTTAAATTTATTTCCTGTGCCCACCGAGGAACCTGCTCCCCCGATAGGGTATCAAATTTTAAAAGAATATCCTTGGGGGAATCCACATAAACCATTTTTAGGTCAGTGCTAGACATACTTTTTAAGATAAAGGCTAATTCTAAATCCGCGTATGCCTCAGGGGAAATGAGTTTGAACACTCTACCCGAAGTCTTTTTGTAAAACAAAGCTTTTATCAGCCCATCAACTGCATCAGAAATGTATAGATAAGGAATTTTATCAACACCATCCCCCAGAATCCGCAAGGGTCGTTCCTCTAAAATAGAACTTATAAAACCAGCTAAACCCTCTCCAGAGTCCAAGCTCATCCCTGGTCCATAAATTGGGCCTAGCCGAACAATTCTCCCATCAAGATTTTTTTTCTGCACATAATCCCAAACTAATGAACGCAGAAACTCGCTATTTTTATCATAAGAGAAATCTGAAATTGTGGGTTCCATAGCATTTATACTGGTAATACTGTTAGAGCCACCAACATCGAGCGCTTTGGGTCTCTCCAAAGAAAAGCAGGGCTCAACCAACATAAACTTGGCCTTAGATTTTATAGCTAGATCAAGCAAACTTTTGGTACCAAATGCTTGGGCTACTAAATCTTCACCCTCATCTGTACCAACATTCCCAAAGGCATCTGGATACATTAACTGGAAAATATAATCAACTGATTCAATTTTTTCGGGGACTCCGGAATTTAAATCAACATTAAAAAGGGCAAAATTAGGGTTTTTCAAAAGACCCACCGCCCGGTTACGAATTTCTTCGGTAACAACATCTAACGCCACCACCCTTGCTCCCTTTTCCAATAATTCCTGACATAAATTCAAACCCAAATAGGAAACACCATTGGAAACAAGAAAAGTAGGGATGGAAGCAGATTTTTTTATTACCTGATCTTTGGGCATATGGGCAGTCTCTACTTTTAGTATATAACAAATATTTATGGTTTATAATGGTTTTATGGACTTAAAAGAGGTACTTGAGTTTCTTAAAAAAATATATAAAAGTCTTCTAGCTTTCTTTGCAGTTGGGGTTTTTTTAGGAATACTTGTGTTTTCCACTTTACCCAAAAAATACATTAGTAGCGGAACATTGTTTGTGGGCAGAACTGTCACAGAAACGCAAGAGTTTTATTCCTATTCTGGATATTACGATCAACAAGTAGCTTTATCCTTTACAAATACGGTTAGAGGGTTTTTGGAAGATAAAAATCTACATGCTCAAATTCTAAAAAAATTAGGGACAGAAGCTACAGAGAAAAACATAAGGGCTATAGATAGAAAAATTAGGGTAAAAACAGCAGGTCCCCAGTTAATAAATGTTGAGGTAAGGAGTAAATCGAGGCGAGAAACAGAGGAAATTTGGGAAACTTTGGTTGACGAAACTGTAAAAACTATGGAAGTATTGAATGCAAAGGCGGATTCCAAACTTTTTATTGAGAAAACTAACACCACAGTTTTGTCTAGGGAGCTTATGCAAAATCCTTTTGTTTTTGGAGGGGTAGGCGGACTATTTCTAATGGGATGCGGAACTGTTTATATTGCAACAAAAACCTATTTTTATAAAGAGTCTGCCCCAAAAGAAAGCTAAAGAATGGAAAAATACACACTACATACAGATGGAGGTTCTAGAGGAAATCCAGGACCTTCTGCGGCGGGAATAGTTTTATATAATTCTAAAAATGAAGTTGTTAGAAAAGGTGGAAAATATTTGGGGAATGGGACAAATAACGAAGCAGAATACCAAGCTCTATTAATAGGTTTAAAAACGGCCATCCAAGAGGGAGTTAAAAATTTGGAATGTGTTTTAGACAGCGAACTTATTGTTAAGCAAATGAAGGGTTTATATAAAATCAAAAGCCCTAATTTACAAAAATTTTCGATGGAAATAAAAAAATTGGAAAAAAACTTTGACTCTATTGACTATAAACATGTGGGAAGAGAGAAAAATTCTGAAGCAGATGCAATGGTAAATCTAGCTCTAGATAAAGTTTTATCCTGATATGGCAAAAGAGAGAGATATAGAAGAGGCAATCCTAGGGGCTCTGCGATATTCCAATATTTTTTCCTATCCTTTAAGCTTTTTTCAAATTGGTTTGTACTTGGGACAAAAGACATCAATAGAGGAGTTGCAAAAAAATCTTAAGATTCTGGTCAAAAAGAAAGCCATTACCAAAAGAGAAAACGTCTATAAACTAACAAAAGTACAAAATGTTAATTGGAATCAAAAGCAAGCGCAATCCAAAAAATTGTTTAAGAAATATTCAAAGTTACTAAAAAAATTAGAAAAAATTCCGTGGATTCAAATGATAGCTCTCACGGGAAGTGTAGCCGCGTCAAACCCAGAGGAAAACGATGACATAGACATCTTCATTATTACAAAGAAGAACAGGCTATGGATCACAAGATTCTTTATAGTCGTGTACCTTAAGGCATGGAATACCTATAGGACCGAGCAAGAACCAAATGGAAAAATTTGCCCCAACTTATTGATTACCGAGAATAATATGGTATGGCCACAGGACAAACAAAACTTATATGTAGCATCAGAAATAGTAAGAATGCAACCCGTATTTGACAGGGAGAATGCCTATTTAAGGTTTTTGACAAAGAATAAATGGATAGAAAAATATTTTCCAAATTTTATTTTTGAAGGGGTAGAAAAGAAAGGGGAATTTTGGACTTTTCTCCCAAACCCATTGGATCTTGTAGAAATGCTTTTTTATTTATCACAAAGGTTTTTTATGAAAAACAAAATCACAACCGAAGAAATAAAAAAAAATTTTATTCACTTTAACAAATACGATAGAACAAATGAGATTTTAGAAAAATATGGAGAATAGAATTTAAGGATGGATGAAAGTTTATTCCAATTTTTAAATATGTCTCTGCCGCACAGACTCGTATAAAACCACAGCAGTAGAAGCGGTAACACTCAAAGAGTTTGCTTGACCAAACATTGGGATCAAAATCTTCTCATCTGCATTTTTTAACCACAAATCAGTTAAACCAGCGTATTCTGTGCCCATAACAATAGCAATTGAGCCAGTTAAATCCAAATCCGTATATAGGCAAGTAGCTTGTGGGGATGTAGCCAAAGTTTTAATCTTATTTCTTTTGCACCAGTCAATAGCCTCCTGGGAACTGGCTTGTAAAATGTTAATGCTAAAAAATGTTCCTACGCTGCTTCGTATGGTTTCAGGGTTATAAATATCTGCGCGCATGTCACAAACAATAACTCCTGTTACACCTGCATTGTCTGCCAATCTAAAAATTGCACCAAGATTTCCTAGCTTTTCAATAGACTCAATGATTACATAAATCCCATTTTCTATGGGGGAAAAACTAGATAAATTTTTCATTCTTTGAGGGGCAACTGCTATCAACCCTTCAGGACTTTCAAGAGAAGAGAGTTTTTCAAAAACTTGTCCTGGAAGCTCAGTAACAGTAACTCCTTTTCTCTGACATATATTTATAACTTCCTGATTATTGAACTTTTCTCTAAAAAACCCTTTGCAAAAAAATAACTCTTCTAAGGGGTAATTATTTTGCAGAGCGAATTTAATGGAATAATAACCCTCTACAAGAAATTTTTTTGAGGAGTCGCGATATTTCTTTATTTTTAGCTTTGCGGTTTCTTTTATTTTTGGGTTTTGTTTGCTAGTTATCATCACATTGATAGTATATATCAAGGCATAAAAACTTCAACCGAAATTGCTTGACATCTGGCACTCTATATTCTAGAC
>JAGPFW010000059.1 GCA_018056275.1 Patescibacteria group bacterium | reverse complement strand
ATATAGATCAAAATATGATTTTATTTTCCTCTTTGGAGTATTGCATCACATTCCTTCGTTTGAAAAGAGGCAAGAACTATTGGTAGAGCTGAAAGCTTTGTTAGCTCCTTCTGGAAAAATTATCTTTTCCACATGGGAATTTACTAGTGCCCCAAATTTCCCTAATAACATAATTTCCTGGGAAAAATTTGGTATTATCCCGGCAGAATTAGAGCCTAACGACTATTTATTAACTTGGAACAAAGGAGTTGAAGCAGTTAGATACTGTCACTATATTTCACCCAAGGAGGCAGAAGAGCTATGTCAAAAAGCGCATTTAAGAATCCTAAAATCCTATCAAACCGGTTCCAGGGGTGATGAATATAACAGGTACTTTATTACTGGTGTATAATTCGTGTGTTATGGATAACCAAATTAATCAGCAAGATATGCCCAAGGAAAAAAAGTCTTGGAAGAAAATGGCATTAAAAATAGCCACTAGTGCTGTTTTGTTAACAATTATTTTCACAAGAGTTGATACAGCTGAGCTTATAGAAAATATTCGTTTGTTAGATTATAGATATGCCATTTTTGTACCACTTTTTATAATTGTTCATTATTTTATTGGAGGTGTTCGTTGGAAGATGCTTCTTCTCTCGGAAGATTCTAGGGAAATAGAAACTAAATATCTTATAAACCTTTATTTTATAGGGTCATTTTTTAACAATTTTATGCCCACAAGCGTTGGGGGCGATGTTTATAAAATGTATCAATTGGGGAAGAAAATGAAGAATAATGCCGTGGGGTTTTCGTCTACTTTTATGGAACGATTTACCGGTATGGCCTCTTTAGTTTTAATCTCCTATTTTGGACTTATAAAAACTATGTCTTTTTGGTTAAGTTTGCTCCCTAAAGAAATTTTATCTAATTCTTTTTTAGTTTTTTTGTTTAAGTTGAGTCTTTTCTCTGGATTCTGGGTTCTAGCAATAATTGGTTTTGCTTCCTTAAATTTTCTGGCAAAAAAAATAAGTATCTTTAAAAAAGTTAGAGATTCACTTTGGGCGTACAAAGACGCAAAGAAAGCTCTTTTTGTAGCTTTTCTTACTTCGTTTTTAATACAAGCTCTTTCTATTCTTCCCCAATATTTTGTTTTTTTAGCCTTGGGTTTAGAAGTTCCCTTTACCTTTGCCCTTTTTATTTTGCCTGTAATAACATTTGCTGGCTTTTTTATACCTTCCCTCAATGGATTTGGTGTGCAAGATGCGCTTTATATGAGTTTTTTGAGTATGGTTGGGGTCTCGGGTTCTTTGGCTTTAAGTGCCTCAATTTTATATCACTTTTCCAGATTACTTGTTAGCCTTATTGGAGGAGTCTTATATGCCCTTGGAAAGGGTGATTAGTACAATTAAAAATTCTTGTTATTCTGTTTTTAATTCCTCTTATGGATTGGCTTTAATATTTACTCTTCTTTTTGTTGGTACAAGGATGCCTTATTTAGGGCCTGATTCTATAAATCCCGATGCTGTTAATTGGCATTACCGATCAGAGCAATTTATTGTAGGTTTAAAGCATCATCAATGGGAAAGAACTTATCAGCATTATCACCCAGGTGTGACTTTGATGTGGATTATTGGTTCTGTAGTAGAGGTTGCAAGGCAAATAAATCCTGCGTTAAGAATATATACACACGAAAATTTTTTGCTTTTACACACATTGTCTAAATACGCTCTTGTTCTTGTTCAATTGGTCCTTTCTCTGTTTCTTATGGTTCTTTTAGGCAAGGTATTTTCAAAAACTAAGGCTTTTTTAATTGTGACCTTTTTTTCTTTGGAACCTTTCTTTATTGGAAATTCTCGCCTTTTGCACTTAGATGTTTTGCTCACTCTTTTTTTAATGATTTTTTTGACTATGGCTTTTCTTTCGGGTTCAAAAGAGTACCCAATTAAACTACGAAGAAAGTATTTATTTTTTTCGGGTGTTTTTTTAGGTTTTTCATTTTTAACTAAAAGTATCTCTATTGGTGGCTTGCCTTTTATTTTTGCTTTTTTGTTTTTTACTTACAAAAGAGACTTTAGAGAGATTTTTCTGCAGATTATCTTTTTCTTATTGGGATTCTTTGGAACAATATTTATCTTTTTCCCTGCTACTTGGGTTTCTCCTGTGAAAACGCTCACTCGAATTTTTATGGAAGCCGAACGGGTGGGAATTCGTAAAGGGCACGACCAAATTTTCTTTGGTTCCTATACTATAGATCCGGGTGTTGCTTTTTATCCTGTGATTTTCTTTTTAAAAACCTCACCAATGCTTTTGATTGGTTTTTTCCTGTTCTTAAAAAATGTCTTTAAAAAAACCAACTCTTTTGTTTTTCTCTCCGCCACATTCTATTTGGGGTATATGGGGGCTATGACTTTTTCCTCCAAAAAAATTGACAGATATATAATCCCTGTTTTTCCCTTATTGGCAATTTTTAGTCTCTTTGGGTATGAGAATGTATTGCCAAAAAAATATCAAAAACCTGTGTTTGCTCTTTATATATGCTTATTGTTAGGTTTTAACTTTGCCTTTCATCCATATCAATTTACATATACTACCCCACTTGTGGGAAGCGCAAAGAATGCGCATGCTATTGTAGCCCAAAAGCCTTTTGGCATAGGTATCCCAGCCTTAAAAGAAAAAATATTAAGCAATTACGGTGATTATCCAAAAATCGGTTTTTATGATATTAAACCTATGGGAAGAATTTATCCATCATCCCGCATTTTTGATCTAAGAGAATATGGCCCCTCTAACTATGATATTGTTGTTCTAGGACCCAACGAGGAACCCCCGGATTACCTAGAAGAAGTTCCTAGCGAATTTATTTTGGACGATATAATGGTAATAAACGGTTTAGATTATTGGCGAATATATGTTAAAAAGGATTTTTTCGCAAAATAAATTATTAATAGGCATACTTTTTTTAGGCTTATTTCTCAGATTCTTGGGAATTACGCATGGATTGCCCTATATTTTTCATCCAGATGAACCTACAATTGTACGTTCTGCTTTAGGGGTAAGATTTTTCCCAAATCCCAAGCATTTTGACTGGCCACACCTTTACATATATCTTAATTACGTTTTGTACATGGCATTTTCCCTTTTTAGATGTATATTAGAGGTGGTAGGTCTTAAGACTCTGGGATCATCTGTGTTGCCTATCATATGGACCGAAGAAGCTGTTTTTTGTCTAATTACTAGAGCGTTTACTGCCTTATTGGGAACTTTGACCACAATCCCTGTTTATTTATCTGCCAAAAAGCTTTTTAGTGCAAACTATCTCCTTAGTAAAGATATGGACAAACAAGAGTTGAGTAA
>JAGPFW010000058.1 GCA_018056275.1 Patescibacteria group bacterium | reverse complement strand
TTTATTAGTGGTATTTGTCCATCTTATGGTCTGCCCCTTAAAAGATTGTACTTCTTTTGGATCCCATCCTTCTTCAGTATATTTAATCTCCATCAAGGTTTCTATTCTCTCTTTCTGCATAGGGGTAAGTTCTTTTTCCTCTGGCTCAACCAAAGTTTCCTCTCCAGGTAAGTCTATTTTTTTCTCCCTCTTTATTCGTGCAATTTCCTCTTCTAATAGTTGTTTAAGCTCCTCTGCGTTTTTAGCACTTAGTCTTTGTTTGTTTAGAAAAAAGGTAGGAGATGTGACAATTTCCAACTTTCCCGCATCTTTTAGGTCTGCCTCAATTAGAGAATCATACCCTTTATCTTTAAGTCCGCTTTCAAACTTACTTTTATTCAGATTTAAAAGTGATGCCCAGTCTAAGAGAATTTTTTCTGTTATTTTCTCTTTATTTTCATTGTTTATTGCACCTTTTTCCAGCGCTAAAACTGCATATTCCCAGTACCTTCCTTGATCCCCCGCTATTTGAGCAGCCTTTGCGATCAGCTTTCCTTCGGTGGTTTGCGTAAAAGGGCGCAAGGCAAGGCTTAAGTATCTTGGTTCCTTCTTATAAACTTCATACGCTGCATCTAAATAAGGAAGCTCCGGAGAATTTTGGTAATTTGCAAAAATAACTAAGCTCAAAGGTGCTTCTGGAAAACCTAAAATATAGGTATGTCCTGCAATTAAATCGGCTTCATCTATGGTTTTTAGGGTTGGGATTTCCACAGGTTTGGTTTGGGAAACGGCAATTATAATTGCAAAAAGTACTAACAAAATAAGGCCTGTTAAAAATATTGGTATGTTTCTTTTTATAAACCGCATACTTACTCTTCCTTATATTTACTTTTGTTTAGGCAACCTGATTGATTGGTTTTTCCTTGTAAACAAGGACTTCAATCACATTATCCGCCGCCATTCTTGCCATTTGTATTCGAGCTTCTTTTGTTGCGCTTGCAATATGAGGAGTTAGAACAACATTTTCTAGCTTCTTTAATTCCTCTGGCACATCTGGTTCGTCTTCAAAAACATCAAGTCCTGCACCCGCAATCCACTTTTCTTGCAAAGCTCTTATTAGTGCTTTTTCATTTACGATTGGGCCTCTTGCTGTGTTTATAAGGTAAGCAGTTGGTTTCATTTGTTTTAGCTGGGCTTCGTCAATAAGGTGAAGGGTTTCAGCCGATAAATTACAGTTTAATGACACCACATCCGAAATCTCCAAAAGTTTTTCCAAAGGAGCAAATTCTGCACCCGAAGCAGGTTGTTGGTATCTGTCCGAATAGACTATTCTCATATCAAATCCATTTCTGGCAATATCGGCTGTATGTCGTCCAATTCTGCCAAAACCCACAATCCCAAAAGTTTTCCCTTTAAGTTTTGGTCCCAAAAAAATCATAGGATCCCAATATTTATATTTTCCTTCTCTCACAAACTTGTCTGCGTTTACCACTTGCCTTGATACTGCCAACATTAAGGCTATTGTATGTTCGGCTACTGATTCTGTAAGATCCCCTGGAGTGTTGGAAACGGCAATACCCTTTGCTTTGGCTGTTGCAATATCTATATGGTCGTACCCAACCGAATAGGCAGCAATAATCTTTAGGTTTTTCCCTGCCTCTATGATGTCTTTATCTATTTGATCTGGGATTACTGGGATAAGCGCATCAGCGTCCTTTATGGCTTCTATCATTTCTTCTTTGGAAAGGGGAGGACCTTGTCTATAATCTAATGTAATCTCCGGATGTTCCTGGAGGATTCTAATTCCGGCGTCTGGGATTTCTCTGGTGATGAGTACTTTCATACTAAGATATTAGCACATCTGAATAAATTTTCTGAGTGTGATTAGCTTCCCCTACTTAATTTTCTCAATTTCCTTCAAGCCTAACAATCCATTTATAGCGCCAATCTCCCTAATCACATGTGAAGAATTTATAGCGCCCCATCTCATTGCTGTTTCAACATCCTTTCCGTAATGTATGGCGGCAACAAAAGCTGAAGTATATGCATCTCCAGCTCCAGTTCTGTCCATAATTTTGCCATCGCCCTCATAAATTCCATGCTCAAACATTTTTTCTCCATCATGCGCTGTTGAACCCTCACTTCCTAAAGTTATAACGGTTAATTTAGGTCCTAGTTCTTGCAACATCTTGTGTAACCGCTCCACCGAATTTTCTCGTACATCGGTTAAGCGTTGTGCTTCCTCTTTATTTACAAGTAAGATATCCGTTACTTCCAAAAAATTTCGGAGAGCATCCACTCCTTCTCTCATTTGTTGAGTCCCTGGATTAAAAATCACGCCAATTTTTGGGTTTTGCTTAATATAACCAACTAAATCAGCTTGAAAATTATCAAAGCCCTTTGCCAGAGAAGAGTAAAAAAGCCATTTGGGAGTAGGCCAGTTATATAATTTATAATTTCTTTTTTCATGATAAGAAAAAATTGTTCTTTCTCCTCCCTTCCCAGAAACAATAATGGAATGAACATTTGTTGGCTGATCCTTATTCTTAATGCAGAAGTCTGTGTTTATACCTTTTTCTGCCAGTTCCTTAATAATACGTTCCCCATTTTCGTCTTCCCCTAGTTCTGTGTAAATTGCTACTCTTAGGCCTAGTTTTGAACACGCTACAGAAACATTTACCGCATTTCCCGCAATGGATGTGCCAAACTTCTCCACAGGAACTTTACTTCCGTGATAAAAGCAAATCTCAGGATTTTCCTCTTCGCTTGGGTTTGAGACAAAATTGGGGTCTATTTTCATGAATAGATCGATAGAGCTGTCTCCAATTGTTAGCAGGTCTATTTGGGCAGTATTTTCCATCTTTTCTTTAGTAACCCTTTAATACTTCTAAAAGTGTCTTTTTTATTCCCTCTTTGTCTAGTCTATACTTTCTTAATAAATCTGCATAATCTCCAGATTCGCCAAAACAATCTTGCATTCCAATTCTTGTTACTTGTCTTGTCTTAGCGCGCGCATCCTCTAAAAGGTTTTCGCATATCAAACTCCCAAATCCTCCAGAGATCTGATGTTCTTCTAAAGTCACTATTTTCTCTATGTTTTCCAACTCATCCATTAACTTTTCTATTTTTAATGGTTTTATCGTTGCAACATTTATAACCTTAATTGATTTTTTATATTTCTCATTTATTTCTTGTGCGGCGAGCATGCCTTGAGCAAGGATTGTTCCTGTTCCAACAAGCGCTATTCTGGTTCCTTCTTCCAGAACCTTTGGTTCCCCTAGTTCAAACTTTGTTTGTGGTGTTGTCAAAACAGGTGTATCCTCTCTGCCCAATCGTATATAAACAGGCCCTTCAATCTCTGTTGCTGCTCTTACGATTTTTTTTGTTTCATAATAGTCACATGGAGAAAGTACTGTCATGTTG
>JAGPFW010000015.1 GCA_018056275.1 Patescibacteria group bacterium | reverse complement strand
AGAAGCACACAATAGGTAAGGAGAATTTTTTACATCTGGCAGTTTCGGCTTTTTTTGCAGGTTTAGCATTGTTAACAAAAACTTCCGCTGTTTATATGGTTCCTTTTGTAATACTTTTGACTTTCCTAGACGATTTTTTTGAAAGAAAAGAGAATCTCCCCACATCTGTCGCTGTTGAGCTTTTCGAAATCTTAAAGCCGCTGGCCAAATGGTTTTTGGTTTTTTGTTTAACTTTTGTAATATTCTGGCCTGCTATGTGGACGATGCCTCAAAAGGCGCTAACCGAGCTTTATCGGGGCGTCTCTTCGGTGGGGGTTGAGCTTGGACATGAGCAACTTTATTTTAATAAATTCACATTAGATCCAGGCCCCTTGTATTATTTTGTAGTTTTTTCTGTTAGAGCCTCGCCTGTTTTGTTTATCGGATTTTTAGGAAGTATTTTTACATTGCGTTTCTATAATTCTAAAGAAAAAAAGTTCTTCTTATATGTGTTTTTATTTAGTCTTTTTTACTTTATTCAAATTACTTTGCCTTCCAAAAAGCTAGATCGCTACATTCTTCCTGTTTTTGTGGGATTTATTTTATTAAGCTCGTATTTTTATTTATATCTCTATTCAAAACTGGGAAAAAGATATGGAGGCCTTCTAATTCTTTCTGTGTTCCTATATCTTGCTTCCACACTAGTTTTTTTACAAAAAGATTATTTTTCCTACTTTAACCCCATTTTTGGAGGTTTAAGAAAGGGAATTTATATATTGGAGCCTAAATGGATTATTGGTCATCATGAAATTGTTCGCTATTTTGAACAAAAATCCGCATCTGATTCTACTAATTTTTTAGATGCGAACAACAACAGTTCTAAATTATCTATTGCTTTTCCCGAAAAATATTACACACAAATATATCCCTTTATTTTGAGAATAAATCATTGGCCTGTAATTGAGTCCATTTCGGCTCAAGCAATTAAAGCTGATTTTTTCGTCTATCCAGTATGGGAGGACAACTCGGAAAATGAGACTAGAGTCCACCTAGAGTATGAAGATAGTATATACTTGCGAGGTGTAGAACTTTATAGGGTCTATGCTAATTTAGGAGCTTACAAGAGTAACTGATTTATAAAATGAAAAAACTATTAGAAAGTTCAATTTTTTCCGGAGTATTGGTTGTAACTGTTGGATCTTTTATAGGAAGTGCTTTTAGCTATTTGTTGCAAATTTTTCTTGGTAGAACCCTTTCTCTAGAAGATTATGGAACATTTAACACTCTTTTGTCATTTTCCACTATTTTAGGGGTTTTGGGTGGGGCTTTTAGTAATTCTGTTATAAAAAGGGTTTCGGCTTTAAAAGCCGAGTGTAGGTTTGATACTCTAACTTTGTTGTTTTGGAGGCTTTCATTTTATTGTTTATTATTTGGAGCTCTTTTTAGTCTTGTATTAATCGCTTTAAGGTCGGGTTTTGCTCAATTTTTTAATATAAGTAATACCCAAGTATTGGTATCTTTTTCTGTTCTTATGGGATTAACTTTTTTGGGCTCGCTACCTAGGGCTTATTTGCAGGGATTACTTAGATTTAAGGCATTGGCCTTTTGGTCGGTTTTTGCCGCTTTCACCAGATTAGTCTTTCCTGTAGGAGCAGTCTTTGCTCACCTAGGGTTACCTGGAGTGTTCTACGGGATGGTATTAGGTTCTATAGCCTCTTTTTTAATCTCCATTGCTTTACTAAATAAAAATTTTGAGTCCTGCAATAAAGAGCAAGCGATGACCCAACATTATAGGCAGATCTTAAAACTTGTAGGACCCATTGTTTTTATACAAGTGGGTTTAACCCTTTTAAATAATATGGATGTCATTTTGGTTAAGCGGCTATTTGACCCAGAATCTGCGGGGATTTATGCAGGGGTTGTAACTATTGGAAAAGTCTTGCTTTTTGGGGCTGGTGCTATTGGTACAATTATGTTTCCGGTTGTAGCGGAAGCTTTTTCACTCGGGCAGAATTATAAGAAAGCTCTTAACAAATTTTTACCTTTGCAACTTGTTTTTGTTTTAGGTTCAGGGGTGGTGTTTGCGTTTTTCCCTCGGTTTATAACGCTCTTAATGTTTGGGGAAAGATTCCTTCCAGCTGTTGATTATATACCCTTGTTTACCTTCTTTATTAGTTTTTATATTATGGTGAATTTTTTTATTTTGTACTTTATGGCAATAGAAAAATTTTTGGTTACTTATATTTTGGGAGGCGGTGTTTTGCTTCAAGTTTTGCTCATTTGGAAGTTTGCTACTTCTCTTAATGGTGTGGTTCTAATAAATTCTGCCGTGACTTTAGTAGTGCTAATTTTACTTGTTTCTTATTATGCTGTGTTAAAATCAGACTAATGCTTGTTTCAATTATTATTCCTGCATACAAACAGGGAGAGACCATTCTAAAGGATATATCCCGAATATACCAAGTTATGTCACAAACCAGATGGGATTTTGAGATTATTCTTGTAAATGATGGCTCCCCCGATAATACTCTTGAAGAGGCATTAAAGTTTAATAAACCTAACTTTTATGCAATAGGCTATGCTACAAATCGTGGAAAGGGTTATGCTGTACGCTATGGTATGGCTCGGGCGAAAGGTGACTATGTCGCCTTTATTGATTCAGGTATGGATATAGATCCCAATGGGATTTCCCTGATTTTGGAGCATATGCAGTGGTATAACGCTGATATTATTGTTGGGAGCAAGCGCCACCCAGCCTCTGAATCAAATTTTCCTTGGATTCGTAGATTTTATAGTTGGGGATACCACTTTTTGGTTAAGTTGCTGTTTAGAATTCCTCTTAGGGATACACAAGTTGGGTTAAAAGTTTATAAACGCGAAGTTTTAGAGGTTGTTTTGCCTCGGCTTGTGATAAAGCAGTTTGCCTTTGATATAGAACTTTTGGCGGTAGCAAAATATTTGGGTTTTAAAAGAATGTATGAGGCCCCTGTTAGGGTTCATATTGACGTAACAAAAAGTACATTTAAGAAATTTTTGTTTTTAGATAGCTATATAAAGAGTATGCTTCTTGATACTTTGGCAGTTTTTTATCGTATGTACTTTTTGAGGTATTATCATCCCACCTCTAAGCAGAAGTGGCGCTATGATAAGGAATTGGAAATGCGAGTGAATACTGGAGAGTTATAAAATATGAAAAGAATACTATCCTTCTTTAACAAACCTTATATCCAAGTCCTTCTTATCGCTACATTTACATATTTGATCTTCTTTTATCGTTTACTTGATCCACAGACTTTTTTTACTTCCAGTGATGTTCGGATTTATCATGCTCCCTCAAGAGAATATTTGTATAGGAAAATTGTTGAAGAAAAAAGATTTCCCTTCTGGACAGAAAGACAATATTCTGGTTTCCCAATATATGCAGACTTGGAAAACTCTTACTTAAATATCCTAAATATTGCTACTATCTTGGTTTTTGGTCCTGAGGTTTCTTATAAAATTATTCACTTTTTACATTATCTAGCAGGGTCTTTTTGCCTGTATTTGATTCTAAGAAAGAGGGGAGTGGGTGTTCTTCCTTTTTCAATAGCAAATACCTCTTATTTTTTCTCAATATTTTTTATAAATAGGCAAATACATTTTGGAATTATTTTGCCCATGTATATTCTGCCTTGTTTGTTATACCTAGCGGATTTATTTTTGGAGAGGCGCCAACTTCGGCAGATTGTTTACGCCTCTTTAATTCTGGCTCTTATGTTTTATTGGGGGCATCTACAGGCTTGTGTAATTGCTGTGTTTGCGTTATTTACATATTTTTTTATTCATTCCTATGGAGTGTTGAATTATAAATCCTTTTTTGTTTTTTGGTTTATTGCGGGAGTTTTAACCCTATTGTTTACTTTGCCTCAACTAGTACCTACAGTAAGGATTTCTTTTACAAGTATTCGGTCTCCTGGGGTAGTATCTTCCTTTCAGGGATCTTATTTGCCTAACATGCTTGCTAATATAGCTTATCCTAGTCTTTTTGGTGAAAAGCCTTCTGCTTTTATGGGTACAATGATAGACTCCAAATATACTTATGTTGAGACCAATATGTATCTTGGGGTAGTCGCATTAATTTTAGGGTTTTTTGGAATGCTCACTTCATTTAAAGGGAAAAATCTTCGGTTGAGCTTGTTTTCTTTAGCATCTATTATCTTGTTTGTACTTTTCTCAACAGCAAAATACCACCCACTTTTAAATCTTCCGGAAATTCCAGTTCTTTCTTTGTTTAGATATTGGGGAAGAACTTTGGTTTTAGCTAGTTTGGGGATTTCCTTGTTTTCGGCTTTTTTTGTTCAGTCGCTATTGGATGCACAGATAACTTTTACAAAAAAAGGTGTATTTTCTTTCTTCGTATTGGCTCTTCTTTTGTTGTTATTGGTCTTAAGCAATTTTCGGTCACAAGAGTCTATGACTGTTTTTCTATTTTTTATAAGGAATATCCCTAAGGATCAAAATTTTCGGATGTGGCTTATTTTAATTTTTCTTGTAGGGTTACTTGTGCTTGGTTCTGTGATATTATCCAAAAGTAGATTTTTCAGATATGTATTTATCCCCATAAGTATTATTTCTCTACTGGTCTTATTTGATTCTCGCTATTTCAACCGGACAGCCTTGGATTTTAGGATAGGAAAAGTTCTTCCTTTCTCCAGGTCCACAGTATCCGAAGATTTGTACAACAGAAGAGTGATTGTCTTTACTGGTAGTGGTATGCGTGGTATGGAAAATCTGTACTACCCTGTTGGATCCCCCTTTGGTTATAGTCAACTTGCGGACTCTGCATACACAAAAAAGCTTAGGAGCTTGGGAGTTAAAGATTTTAAAGATCCCAGATATCTCGTTCCTAAACAATTAAGTCCTCTGGATATATATAAAGAGATTGGAGTTGGGACAGTAATTTATAACGGAGAATACCGCGATCTTATACCACGAGATAATCTAGATGTTTTAAATGGTTCTTACGTTGGGGAGTATATACATAAGAAGGAGGGTGACATTAAATTTGAAACAACTATTGATACACCAGGCATAGTAAAAACGTATATACGAAACTATCCTGGGTGGAGGATTAAATTAAATGGTAGGAATGTAAAAATCGACCCTTCGTCAGATTTATTTATTAACTTTTTTGTGGATGCTCCAGGAGAATATCTTATAGAGATGAAGTATATTGCTCGGGATTTTTATATTTCATTAGTTGCGTCCCTTATCGGTTTATTGTTTTGTGTTATAATGTCAAGGTCTGATGGCTTTAGAAAATTCATTAAAAATTTCCTCTAGATTTTGGCAATTAGGTATATGGCAAGACTTATAAATGTGAAGACATACAAAACAAGGCGTACTGGAAATTTGGGGAATACGCCTAGTGGTAGCCTTTCGGTTTTGGAAAATAATACAGATTTACCTTTTTCTATAAAGAGAGTCTTTTATATTTACAACTCTGATAATTCTATTAGAGGTCAGCATAGGCATAAAAAAACCATTCAGGGTTTAATATGTGTCTCTGGGAAATATCGTGTTGGAGTTGATAATGGGTTGAACAAATGCGACTACTACCTAAATAGCCCCGAAGAATGTTTAATTCTTGAACCAGAAGATTGGCACGAAATGGAAGGATTAACCGATGATGCCGTTTTGTTGGTTTTAGCCTCTGAACCTTACGATGTTAATGACTATATAGATGCCCCATACCCAGAAACAATAGCTTACGAAAATCTTGCCAAAGTAAATGAACCTTTTTTTGCTGAATTAAAGGATTCCTTTTCCGAAGTCTTGGAAGGTGGTTGGTATGTTTTGGGGAAAAAGGTTCAGGAATTTGAACAAAAGTTTGCTGAGTTTATTGGTGTTCCTTTTTGCATTGGAGTCGCGAGTGGTCTTGATGCGTTGACACTTTCCCTCTTAGCCCTTGATTTTCCAGAAGGTTCCGAGGTAATAGTGCCGTCTAACACTTATATTGCAACTATTTTAGCTGTACTTAATGCAAAAATGAAGCCTGTTTTAGTAGAGCCTGTTATGGAAACTTATAATTTGGATCCTTCCTTAATAGAGCAAAAGATTACTCCTCAAACAAAAGCCATTATGCCAGTGCATTTATATGGTAAATCCTGTGATATGGACTCAATAATGCGTATTGCCACAAGACACAACTTAAGAGTTATAGAGGATTGCGCCCAATCTCATGGTGCCACTCAATATGGTAAGAAAACTGGCTCGTTTGGAGATTTTGGCGCTTTTAGCTTTTACCCTACTAAGAATTTAGGGGCTTTGGGTGATGGGGGAGCTGTTGTGTGTAAAGATGAACATTTAGCAAAAAAAGTTAGAGCATTAAGAAATTATGGTTCTCATGTTAAGTATTACAACGAATATATTGGGATAAATTCTCGTTTAGATGAGTTACAGGCGGCATTTTTGTTGAAAAAACTTGCCAAAATAGAAGAAATTACTTCTCATAAGAGAAAACTGGCTGAAATATATAATCAAAACCTCACTGACGAGTTAATTAAGCCTGTTGTAGATGAGAACTACTTTGATGTTTATCATATTTATGCTGTGCGTCACCCAAGAAGGGATGAGATAAAACAATATCTTTTACAAAATAACATTAAAACCGAAATACACTATCCGCTACCTCCGCACAAACAAAAGGCAATGGCGAACATATTGGAGGGATATTACCCGATATCGGAGGAAATTCACAACACAGTTTTAAGTCTACCCATATCTTTTTCCCACACTGAAGCTGATGTGCATAAGGTGGTGGAGGTTTTGAACAGCTTTTTCTAGTTGCTTTCCTTTTTCCAAATAACTCGGCTTTGGATTGAGTAGTTCCAGATGAACGCAAGACCTGTCCCTAGAAAAAAGAATACATTGGATGCTACAAAACCCCTTCCAAAGAAGAAGGTACCAATAAAAACCGTGAGAGCTTGAATAAAAGTGGAAATAATGACAACTCCGTAAAATTTAAGAAACTTTCTAAGCATATATGGAGAAAAAATAAAGGTTTCTTTGAAAGTAAATCTGTTATTCCAGTAAAAAGAGTTAAGTATAGCAACTTGATCCGCCAAAATAGCGTTTAGAGTGGGGGCCAACGGGGTTAGTCCTAACAATAAATTAAAGATAAGTGCTTGAATACCTATGCTTATGATACCCACCAGCCCAAATCTTAGAATTCTTTGTTTATGTTCCGTGGGCCTGATTTTGCGCATTCTTATATAGAGTTTTATATCTCCTATAACTTTTTCCTTTAACAAAGACCACGCTGTATAGTTAGAGGTTCCATAATCTCTTCTGTAATGAGAAACAGGAACTTCCACAAATTTTGCCCCCTCTAGCTGGAGTTTCTTAATAAGTTCAGGCAAAATAGCGGCATCATGACATTCCAAAGTAATTCTATTCATAAGTGATTTTTTATCAGTCTAAAATCGCAATCCGTATCCCTAATGGGAAGCTCAAATGCAAATGTGCTGGCATAGGTATATATTTTTCCGAAAAATGTTCTGATAAAATTGTCCCTCCTAGTCTTTTTATACCCATTTATTACATCTGCCCCTGTTTCTAGAGCTTTTCTAACAAGTTGTTGTAGGTCTTCTTCCAAATGATATTGCGCGTCTCCGTCTGTATAAAAAATCCATTCTTTTGTTGCTGCCGTAAAGCCATACTTTATAACTGCATAGCCTTCCCAATTGTCTTGTTTATTTACAATAACTAAATCGGGGAATTTTTCCTTCATTTCTTGGATTTTTCCAAATGTGTTGTCTTTAGAAGCCCCTCCGTTAATTGCTATAACCTCTACCTCTTCTGCCAAACTTTTCCCAACTTTATAAGCATTTGTAATTTGTCTTTCTACGGTTCCCTCATCGTTGTAGAAGGGAAAAAATATTGAGAGAGATTTAAGTTTGTTTTGTTGCATTTTATTTTTCCTTTCTAGTTATGTATTTATAGGCACTTCAAATGGAAAAGTTCTACTGCGTATTCGCTAGAGTCTGAACCCGTTACTTGTCCATATTTTTGCAAGGCTTTCATGTTACAACCTGTTCCGCCATCGTAAATGATTAGATTAGGATTTCCAGAATTCATTGGAAGGAAGTTTTCAAGTAACATAAGGGAAACGGCACGGGTTCTTTTATACCACCAATGTATCTTACCAATTGTATTTATTATGTTGAATTCTCTTTGTTTCATTTTTGATTACTTAGGGATTATATAGTATTTGAGTTAATCAAGTGTCCAAGTTTTTAGTTAGGTTATATATTTATGCTAAAGTCAACGGATAAGAATATTAACTAAGGCGGGACTGGTCTTAGTGGATTAAATTTTGGACAATACATTTACAGAAAATACCCAGATGTCTTCATTTGCATTTAAGATAAGCTTATCTATGCGGGAAATTTGGTCAATGTAAAAAGACTTTTAGTTAAACAAAATGCTATTTTTGAACGGAGAGGTTATGCTTGGCTAGATATGGGTATGCCAGAATCATTAGGAGAAGCGTCTAAAAATGTGCGGATTATGGAAAGTACATCTTAAGGTGTTGTAACTTGGCATTAGAAAAGGATTGATCTACTCCTTTTTATTCATAACCATGATTTCACCCAAAAGGCCCATCCCTAGGATATTTGTTCCCAAAATGGATAGTAGTATTCCTAAGAAAAATAGAGGACGCCCATAAATGTAGTGCCCAAAAACCCAGCCAATAGCCAAATATGTCAAAATAAGGATACCAACAATAAAGGTCACAAGTCCAACTCTGCCAAAGAGTCTAAAAGGTTCTTTTCTAAATCTATAAACAAAGTAAATGCTTAGCATATCCAGTAACGAATTAACAAACCTACCAAATCCCATTTTTCCGTACTTTGATTCCCCGGAAAATCTTTCTTTTTGCTCTATATTTACTTGTGTAACCCTAAAGCCTTCAATACTCGCCAGAAGTGGTAAATACCTGTGGTAGTCACTTTTTAGGGTTATGGCTTTGGCACATTCCATTGTCATGGCCTTAAATCCGCAATTCATGTCATTTATGGGTGAACCTATTAGAATATTGGCTGTAGCGTTAGCAATCCATGATGAAACTTTTTTTGCAAAATTTTTAGCGTATTTGTTTGTTCTATTTCCTACAACAAAATCTACATTTGGTTTCTCCACTTCTTGCAAAAAATCTTTTATGTATTTTGGGTCATCTTGAAGATCGGCGTCTAGGGTTATGATTATTTCCCCTTGTGCTTTTTGAATTCCTTGTCTTAAAGCTTCGGTTTTTCCCTGATTTTTCTTAAGAGATATAAAAGAAACTTCTATTTGCGGAGTTGTTTCTTTTCCAAAACCGCTTTTTTCGTTGTTGTCCTGGTTCCTCTCCCTTAGTTCTTCCAACCTATTTTTTGTTTGGTCAGTACTCCCATCGTTTATGTATAAAAGTTCCCATATATAGCCTGTAAACTTGTTTGTTTCGTTCAAAAGTTTTTCATATAAGGGAACAATATTTTCTTCTTCATTGTAGGCAGGCACGATTATTGTAATTAGTTTCTCTTTTTGCATAGGTACATTTGCCATGGAAATGGATAATAGGAATTTCTTATGACAAAATGTTCTTCTAAAAGCCTTTTAAATTGGGTTACTGACCAATTATTTATATGTTCAGGATCATTCCCAAAATCTTTAATGTTTTTTAGGGCAATAAAATTACTTAATCTAAAAAAAGGTTCATTTGGAACTGATATTACAAAATTCTCTGTTGGGATGCTTTTTAAGTTTTGTAGCGCCTTCTGATAATCCTTTATATGTTCTAAAACCTCTAAGCATAGGGTTAAATCAAAGTTTGGTTGATCTAGCGCTTTTATTTGGGTCAAAAACTCATCCGATGAGAGGTCCGCTGTAAAAATCTCTGCTTGAGGGAGACGCGTTTTGGCTTTTTCTACCGCTCTTTCCGATATGTCTGCCCCAAAGATTCGTGTTATTGTTATATGTCTTGTCAGGTATTCCAATACAAACCCTTCCCCACAGCCTACTTCTAAAACACTTCCCAATGAGGTAGGCGTAGCCTGTGTTTCTTCTGAAACTTCTCCAATTATAAAATCCTCAATTATTGCTTTCTTAAGAGTTGAGTTAAAATTTTCCAAAAAAAACTGTCTTAGCGGATTTTTTGTTTCGTGCTTACTTTGATTTGAGCTTATTGCATTTGTTTCTCTTACTACATTTGCCTCTGTCATGCCCAGATTATCCCAGATTTTGGACCTTTTCTCAATTCTTAGGGTTGCTGTAACCATAAGGGCAGGGAAAATATTACCCTTGCTCTAAAGGAAAATAGTAAGCCTAAAAATAAGTCTTTGTAGTTTTATATTATAATGCCCACATGAGTTGGTTAAAAAATAACCCTTGGAAAACCACTTTTATCCTCTTTTTTCTAGTGAATATGGCAGCAAGTCTTTTGTTATACAAAAATTATGGTATTTCCATTGATGAGCCTATCCAACATCAACATCTATTAATTTCGGCAAAAAAGATTTTTTCCACTTTGGGAATCTTAGAAAATGCCCCTCAATCAATCCAGTCTGCCCCTGACTTGTCCACCTACGAACATAAATTTTACGGAGTCGCCGCTCAGTATCCTTTGTTAATTCTAGAATTTTTTCCTCAAACATTCTCTCCAAATTTACCTGCTTTTTGGTTTGCTAGACATTTATATACCAGAATAATTTTCCTACTGGGGGGAGTTGCTTTCTTTTTAATTGCCAAGAAAGCAACAAAAAACAACCTAATTATTTTACTTGCGCTAATGGCGTACTTTCTTAATCCACGCATCTCTGCGCATAGTTTTTACAATATCAAAGACAGTATTTTTCTGTCGTTGTTTGTAATCTCTATGTACTTTTTGTTTAAATATTTGGAAACACGAAAGATAAAGGATTTAGCATTTTTAGCCTGTATTTCGGCAATTACTGTTAATGTTCGTTTAATGGGTATTTTAATTCCCGCCTTTTTAGGATTTTGGTTGTTTGTTGAGTTGCTTGTTCATAAAAATTTTGCTCAAAACTTTAAGACCTTGGTTATTTTTGGGCTTTTCTTTGGGGCAATACTTTATTTTATATGGCCTGCCCTTTGGGGATCCCCAAGAGCCACATTAATAGATGCTTTTTCTAAATTTGCTAACTATGACTGGGATGGTAGGGTCTTATTTGCAGGTCGTTATGTTTCCGCAAAGTCTCCTCCCAAGCTTTATTTACCTGTTTGGATTGTTATATCAAATCCTTGGCTTCATCTTGTGTTTTGGGTGTTTGGTTTATTTTTGCCTGTTTTGTTGCTTATTAAAAAATCCTGTCAAAGCCATTTGGAAAGACCCTATATTTTTGTGGCAGCGCACTTTTTTATTTGGGCGTCTTTTTTACCCATTGTCACTTTGGGTTCCACTTTGTATAGCGGTTGGAGACATGTTCATTATTTATTTGGGCCATTCATGATTTTATTTGTTTATTCATTGGATCTCATCTGGAAAAGATTTTCTGCCAAGTTTTTTTCTGCTGTCGTGGCGGTGACTTTTTTATTTTTGGGACATGCATTTTATTGGATGGTTTCCAATCATCCATTTGAGTACGCTTATTTTAATAAGTTGGCGGGTAAGTCATGGTCTCAAAATTGGGAGCATGATTATTGGTGGGTCTCTAGTAAGCAGTTATTGGGATTTTTGGTTACGGAAGCGCGAGATAGGGGAGAGGTTTTGACTTTTTGTTCCGGAAACTCTTGGCATGTTCCAATTAATATGCAACTTCTTGCCTTAAATGAAAGGGCACTGATTAAATTGGATTGCTCAACGGATTACGATTTTTATTTGCATAATAGTAACACTCTGGGAGAGTTTAATTTGTCTGGATTCCGGTCACTTTACGAGGTTCGTATTGGAAAAGAGGTTCTTTCTACGGTATATGAAAGGGTGGATTAAAGATCTAGGATGTTTTGCAAACTGCCATTTTTGAGAAACCTTTCGCTGCACGGTAGGTCAAAAAGTATGCAAAACACTTCACATCGTTTGTTAATTGGTCCACAACCAAATGTACAAACATAGAGAAACCCAAAACCAAAAAGATAGGATTGTAGTTTAAAAAATAAATGGCTATTAGGCCAAAAGTTAATTCCCATGAGTGTAGAGGTAAAAATAATCTGTCAACGTACTTAAAAAAATCTGCCTTGAAAAAGGTTTTAATACTAAACTTTTCTTTTGTCTTTAAAGTATAGAGAATGTAGTCAAACATGTGGTCTCCATCAATAAAAAAGGCCCCTAAAAAGGACAAACTACCAATAGGGATGCCAAAGAGATATGAGGATACTGCAAACACAATGGACGTTGTAATAAAGTGGATTATTTCGGTAAGGGCTAGATAGGACATGGAGGGATTATAGCACGGCAGGGTTAAGGTTAATGGGGGTTTGTGTGTTGAAAGAAACCCCAAGCGATCTTTTAAGGTTTAACACAAAGTGCGCCACTTCCCCTTTAGCTTTGATACAATAACTCCATAATGAAAATCCTTATTTTAAACTGGCGATCCTTAAAGGACCCATTGTCAGGAGGCGCGGAAATCGCCACATTTGAACACGCCAAAAGGTGGGTAAAAAATTATGGGGCAGAGGTAACATGGCTATCCCCAAGGTATAAAGGTTGTCCCCAAGAAGGGCAAGAAATAATAGAAGGTGTAAATTTTAAGTATATAGGTTTCCCTCTTACTCGTAACCTGATATCCCTTTTTGTAGCTTTCCCTCTCTTTTATATTGGCGTTTGTTCTACATATATGACTCATTACAGAAACAAAATTAATGTGGTTATTGATCAAGTCCATGGAATTCCTTATTTAACCCCTTTTTATGTTAAGGAAAAGGTTGTGGTTTACATTCATGAAGTGGCAGGTGATATATGGGGCAAGATGTATAAGTTTCCAATAAGTTTTTTGGGGAAGTTACTAGAAAAAATTATTTTTATTCCGTATAGAAATAAAAGGATTTTGTTTGTATGTGTTTCACAAAGTACAAAAGAAGACCTTCTTAAATTAGGTATGTTAAAAGAGAATATAGAAGTTATATATAATGGCGTTTCACTGGTGCCCCTAAAAGAAGTTTTCCCAAAGGAACCTACATTTACTATGATGTTTTTAAATCGTCTAGTGAAAATGAAAGGAATAGAAAGGGCTTTGGAAGTATTTTCCCTTGTAAAAAAGGAAATTCCTCAGGCTAAATTGTGGGTTGTTGGCAGAGGTGAAGAGGATTATATAAATTTCTTAAAGGAAAAATGTAGACATTTGGATATTTTAGATTCCGTCACTTTTTATGGGTTTGTTTCCGAAGAAGAAAAAATAGATTTGTTAAAAAAAGCTCATGTACTTTTGAATACTAGCTATAAAGAAGGATGGGGCTTAGTAAATATTGAAGCAAATACTCAAGGTACTCCCGCATTAGGATTTGATGTTGAGGGGGTTAAGGAATCTATTGAAAATGGTGTAAATGGATATGTGGTTGCGGATGGAGACTTGGATGGGATGAAAAATAAGGCATTATTGGTGTACAATGATTTGGAATTGCAAAGGTCTTCTTTGGAGTATTCCAAGAAATTTGATTGGGAGGGGGAAAGTAATAAGTTTTGGGGGATTTTAAAAAATGGATAATATTCCGTTGGTCTCAGTAGTACTAACTACAAAAAATGAAGAAAAAAACATTGAGCGTTTTTGTGAATCCGTAAAGAATCAGACTTATTCAAACATTGAACTTATTGTAGTTGACAATAATTCATCCGATAAAACCCAGGAATTAGCTAGAAAATATACGGATAAGGTTTATACTAAAGGTCCTGAAAGAAGCGCTCAGAGGAATTATGCTGTTGAGGTTTCCTCTGGAGATTATGTGCTGATTTTGGATGCGGATATGGAATTGTCTGAAACTGTGGTTGAGGAATGTGTATCTACAGTTAGAGAAAATGTAAATATTAAGGCAATTGTTATTCCGGAAAAAACTACGGGTGAGGGGTTTTGGGGAAAGTGTAAGGTTTTGGAACGAGATTTTTATTATTTAGAAGGAGACCCTGACATTGAGGCTGCAAGATTTTTTGATAAATCAGTTTTTTTTGGAGATGGGCGGCTATGATGAAAGCATTTCCGGAGGCGGTGAAGATTGGGATTTGCCAGAAAGAGTTTATGAAAAATATCCGGTTAGACATAGGATTCAAGCTTTTATAATCCATCATGAAGGTTACATAAAATTAAGAGACCTCCTAAAAAAGAAATTCTACTATGCCAAAACAGCGCCCAAATATGTGAAAAAGCAAGAAAAAGTTTCTATCATTGGTCCGAAAACATTGTTTTTTTTAAGACCGGTTTTCTATAGGCATTGGAGGCTTTGGTTAAATGATCCTGTTGTTTCGGTAGGTACTTGGTTTATGCTCTTTGCGGAATTGGTGGCTGGGGGGCTAGGTTTCTTTCTGGGCAGCAATGAGTGAAAATTCTCCAATCTTAAGTGTAATTGTACCCACTTATAATTCCTTAGGTACATTAAGGTTATGTATTGAGGCTTTATTAAAGCAACAACTCCCCTATGGAGAATTTGAGGTTATCATAGTAGATGACGGCTCTACTGATGGTACAAAAAACTTTATTGATTCCTTGGTTTTACCTAAAGAATTTTCGTTAAAATATGTTTTTCAAGAAAATGCAGGTCCCGCAAAAGCTCGAAATACTGGAATAAAAAAAGCAATTGGTCGTATTATAGCTTTTACAGATGCTGATTGTATTCCTGATCCCGATTGGTTAAATGTTATAAAGAAATCAATTGTTGATGGTGGTTTAAATTTTTTAAGTGGTAAGACTTATACAAATGATTTTCTGGTTTTCCCTTGGAAGGTAGCCCCTGTGGACCAAGTTGGAGTAACTGCCAATCTTGCATTTGATAGATATCATACCAAGGAGACCATGTATTTTGATGAAACCTTTATGTTTCCAATTGGGGAGGATTTGGATTTTGTTTTAAGATGCGAGAAGGTTGGTTATAAAATTACTGTAGTAGAAAATATGCGAGTTTGTCATCCACCCCATGTGTTTAATGTTCGTGGTCTAATGCGAAGGGCTAAATATAGGTCTGGAGAGGTTATTCTGGACAAAAAGTTTGGTACTGCAAGTTCCTCCTCACACCGTATACTGGCTCCTATTTATCCCTTTGGAGGTTCTCCCGCGGGGTTTTTTGCCATATTGGTTTTGTTAACCCTTTTAGTAAACTTAAAGGCCTTTGTAATTTTTTTCTTTTTGTTGTGTTTGGGGATTGTTCTTGCAGTAAAATACCTGGTGAGTCCAATTTATAGAGTTTTTGATAGAAGGGCAT
>JAGPFW010000057.1 GCA_018056275.1 Patescibacteria group bacterium | reverse complement strand
ACTGCTACAGTTTTTCTGCGGTACAGCGCATAATCCAGACTCAGTTAGTAAATCCTTATGCTCTTCCTGACGAGCCATTAAAATCACATGAAAGTGACTACTTCGGACCTACTATCGAGGTAGAGAAACGAACGATCCGGTTGAACTTGTTTCATATCTGGTTCAAGAAGAGGTTTCAGCCAGAGATGCAACGCTTAGAGAAACTAGTCTAAACATGGCCAAATTTCCGAGTTTAAAACAATAGATAGTTTTGACTTTGCATTACAACCTACCGTAGACGAGGCTAAGATTAGAGCATTGGCCAACCTAGACTTTTTATATTCTGCTGAAAATGCTTTGTTCCTCTCAAGAACTGACATCACAACTCTACGCTTCTTTCGCTGATGTCACATTTCAACGAGAACTTGAGCGTTTGGGCAAGTACCTTAGCCTGGACAAAACTGCTTCCAGTCATTTCTTCCAAGTAATCAATCAAGCATACGAGCCCCAGTCTGTAATCATAACCAGCAATAGACCCTTTCAAGAATGGTCTGGATTGTACTATGATGCAGTAATCGTTACAACCATTCTTGACCGGGTTTTGCACCATGGCCATATCTTTAACATGAAAGGGGATAGCTACAGACTACGGGAGTACATGCAAGTTCAAGAAAAGCAGGCGATGCCATTATCATAAATCGCTAAAACAAGCTCAGGAAGAGACAAAAGGAGATGGGGAATTTCTTGTCCGAAAGTGGATACTTTAGAATGTCTCTTGACATCTGTTATCTAAGGTTCAGCAGAAAGCCTCGTCACTTGTGGCGGGGAGAAGTCAGTTGCAGGACAATACCACAAAGAAACTTTGGTTTATGTTTGTTGCTGTATTCCATATTTGGAACACGACTTAATCCTCTTTTCTCATACTCTGCTTGCTTCAAAAAATTAACGTAATCTAAATCGACGCTGTAAAAATTTAGTTTGTCCATAAAGAGGCCCTTTCTTAAATGGCCATTAGGAGAGAGAAGCAGCAGCAATTCTGCATCTTCTATTTATTTTACTCAATTTTATTAAAATAAGCATCTTTTATAACGCCCATTTCTACTAAAATCTCCCCTAAAGGCTTAGGGTAAAACTCTTGCACCCGAAGCGCTTCTAATAAATGATCTTCAGTGATTAAGCCCTTCTCAACTAAGCGCTCGCCGATGCGATAGGAAGGCCTATCCTCCTTTTGGTTTTCTAATAAGTTTAAAGCCTCTCTAATATCAGAAGAAGGAGCCAGGACAAAATCTATCTTTTTCCCTTCAAAATAAGATTTAATTTCCGCTACTGCTTCTGCTCCCAAAGGTTCTTCCACGGCAATCACCAAAGAATCAACCGTTACTACCACCGGAACCGCACCATATTTTTTATACAATTTTAAATCCTCATTCGAAAGGTTTTTAAAACCCATTTTAGGGTTTAAACGCACAAATCCCATTTTTAGTACTTCGCTTAAAGCCTGTGTTAGATCTTCTGGTGGGATCAACCCGTTTTCTTTTAAGATTACGCCCAGCGGTTTTTGAGTTTCTTTTGCTTCTTTTAAAACTTCATACAAAAGTTTGGGTTCGATAAATCCTTTTTCTAAAAGCAAATCGCCCAACCTTCGTTTATAACGCACCAAAGTTTGAGGAGGAAGATAGCTGTGTTCTGTTTTTTTCCAGATAGGTCTCTTTTTTCTTGGACCAAAAAGATGGGTTTCCCAGGCCGAAATAGTAGCAAAAAAGTTGATAATATTTCCCCAGATCATACGCAGGGGCAAAAGAGGAGGAATAAGACAGCCGGCGATTGCCGAGCGCCATCCGTAGACATTTTTAAGAGCAATCCCCCTCATTATTTGTCTTTCAATCATAACTAAAAGAAGATACACAGCAATCCAAGGCAGAAAGGAAATCTCGGAAATTATCCATCTTCCGTAATAAAAATAAGACACTAAAATATAGATGAACAAAAAATAACCGGGCAGGGTTAAAAGATTGGCAAACTTGGCTTTCTTGTCCCGATAAAGACTTAGTTTATCAAAGAAAGAAAAAATTTTCTTTTTGTCAACTAAAACATCTCTTAGCGAAAAACTTTGAAAGGAAATTCCATAGATCCAACGCGATTTCTGCCTTACTGCTTGATGAAAACTGTTGGGAAAAAGTTCTCTGGTGGCTATATATTCTACTGCTACTCTTCCATCGTCCAACAGCCTTTCTACTCCACCTATAAAAAAATAGGTATTAATACCAGCCTCTTTGAAATATAGGGATAAATAATAATCTTCTGTGACAACATTTTCTTTAAATAAGCTCTCTCCCTCAAAACGATCTAAAACGTTGTGTGATATAACAAAACCGGTGCCCGCGGAAGGAACCATAGCTTTAGTAGCTTCCCTGATAGGAAGGATATGGTAATGGTTTTCGGCAAATTCATCGGCATAAGTAGAGGAGGTAATAAATTCAAAAAAAGAACGAAAAGTGGGATAAGGCTGTAAGGGAAAAACAGGAAGCTGGATTAAATCATGTTTGTAAATCAAATAATTAACCAGCTTAAAAGAGGTGGGATGAATGACATCCTCGGCATCATGAATTAAAAAAGCCGCAAAGCGTTTTTGTTTATTTTGTTCAAACTCCTTAGTAGCTTTAAAAATGTAATTTAGATTTTGAGCCTTGGTTGTGGGCCCGGGTAAAGGATTGATAACTATATGAACATTGGGGTATTTACTGCTGAGGTTTTTTACAGCTGTACAAGTTGCCTGATCATTAGGGTAAGTCCCGATAAAAATATGAAAAAGGGATGAAGGATAATTAATTGAGCTGATCAGATTCTCAATCATTGGCTCAATTACCACGCTTTCATCCCAGGCAGGAATTAAAACAGCTAAAAGGCGAAAAGGAACTTTATCCAGATCACTGAATTTTAAGCTGCTTCTAATTTTGTTTTTTCTTTTAAAATAAAAATAATAAAAATCGAAAATTAGATCATCTAAGCTGAAAATAATATAAAAAAGAGCAAGAAAAAGAAAAAGATAGTTGATGAATAAATTCATTTAAGGTCAAGTCCTTTCTTTTCTGTAAAAAGCCCTCCGGTGGACTGATATGTAACACATGCCTAACACGCCGCGGCGGCGGCCTGTTGTAATTCGTTGGTCATCATCGCCATTTGTTCTTCGTTCCACTCGACATACGCCCTCATATCGAAATACTGCCGGTCGATTGACCAGGTTTCGTCTTTCTCCATGAGCAAAGCCTCCAGCAAGCGCTTAGCCGATTCAACGTTGGGCAAGATACGGATAACTCTTTCTCGTCTACGCACTTCCTCGTTTACGCACTTCCTCGTTTACGCACTTCCTCGTTGTGTCCACGTCCGGCGCCTCCCAAATCACCCTAAGCTGGGAGTGAAGTTGAGATTGCAGTTGTTTTGGGCAGGCGTCCAGGATGTTGGGTGTGAA
>JAGPFW010000014.1 GCA_018056275.1 Patescibacteria group bacterium | reverse complement strand
ATTTCATACACTGTGTTATCAATATCTCGTATGCCGTCTTCTGCTTGAAAAAAAAGATCCGCTTCCATTTTTTCCCGCGCTTCAGTTGAAATAGCATCCAAACCTTTTCTAAACTCCGAGATCTCCCCTAAAAGTTCATTACGAAACTCATCGGAAACTTTACGAATTGAGCTAACATTACCCTTGGAGGCTTCCAAAAGCGCCTTTCGGTGAGCTTTTAGAAGATTTTCGGTAGATTCTTCAACAAAATCGGAACCTTCCCTTACCACCTCTTCCAAGTGAGAGTCAATTCTTTGGGATACTTCCTGAGATAAATAACTGGCATCTTCTAAAATCTTTTCAGCATCTTTATTAGCATCAGAAATTAAACTAAAAGCTTGATTACGAGCTTCCTTTATAATGGAACCAGCTTCGGAATACATCCGAGCTGTTTCCTCTTTTAGAGAGGACGCTTCCGTCAACATCCGAACAAAAACTACGCTTAATATCAAAAAAACTATGAACAAAACCGCAAATATAACAAACCCTAAGGGAACAATATAATCCAAAGTCAAATAGGCAGGAAAATTTAACATCGTTAACCTTTCATAAAACTAAAATCAAATAAGATATTACTATACCGGCAATCATGATTCCAAATGTAAATATAAAATTAAAAATAACCGCCGACTTTATATCCCCACTTGCTAAAGGATTTCTACCCAAGGCCTCTACACTCTTGCCTGATATCTTCCCAAAAGAAGAAAATCCAACAATAAAGCTTGCCACAACCACCAAAGATGCCAAAAGATACCTAAATGTTGTTAAAGGGCTCATCACAGGAGACATGGCACCCGTTTTTAAAAATTGAAGAAGATTTTTTTGCGATCTATTTGCCACATAAGCCGATTTTATATCAAGTTGAGCAAGAATTGTACCCACAGTATCGGGGGAAGGGGCGTTGAAATCTTCCAGAGCGATACCCAAAACATAACCACTTACATCTGCTCTTTGACCCACTCCTTCTATCATTGAGCTAGTAATATAATCTCCCACGGATATAGGGCCATTTATTGAGGAAACTTTTACCTCATTTTCTCCCGAAGAAACCACACGCACAGACTGTTCTTCTGAAAGGGATAAATCATTTAGGGAGATAGCCGTGTCTCCAGACACTACACCGTAAATATTTTCATCATAATCTTTCTTACTTAAGGAGAAAACTCCCGAATCCAAAACTATTATATCCCCTACTTCAACGGCACGAGATGCCCATGGGATGGTTATAGATATACCGGAAAATTGAGCGAGAACCTTTTGAGGGAAAATACAGTAAAAAGAAAGGAACGACAACGACAATGCAAAGAAAAAAGCAACCAGACAAAAAGTCCAAAGAAATCTCTGAGCGTGGTAAAACTTTTTACTTGTAATTAAAAATATTTTGGGCAGCATAAATAAAGTAACCTAACATACTTAATATAAAGAAAAAGAGAAACAAAAGCAACAGAAAACCATAGGGATACTAATTTTAGAGGGGGTGAATACCCGAATGAATGAAAGTAAATCCTTGACTAACAAAAACCTTTTAGATAAACTCCTTGTGTTAGCCGCAGACAGCAAGGACAAAGCCGAGTAATTTTTTGCCTTTTATAAATGACAAGGAATGACAAAATCACAGAGGCTTAGTTTAAAAATCTTGCCGAGGTATCTACTTATTCCCTATTCTGTGGCTTATTGGAAGCCTTATTGTACCTAAAGACAAGAAAGACTCCAATAAAGGGCTAGAGAATAAAATGCCAAACAAAAAGAATATAAAATTAACAGAAGAACTTCAAGAAAAGCTTGATAAGGCCAAGTCTGTAATTTTTGCTGAATATACTGGACTTGACGCAAATAAATTTAGTTTATTACGAAAGGAAATTAGAGCCACTGGAGCAGAAATTTCCATAGCAAAAAATACATTGATGAAAAGGGTCTTAAAGAGGGAGAAACTCAATGGAGAATTGTCAGGACAAATATGTACAATCTTCTCTTATGACGACGCGATATCACCTCTGAAAGCATTGGTAGAGTTTATTAAGGTAAACGAACTTCCCGTGGTTAAAATGGGAATCTTTGAAGGTAGTTTAACTTCTGCTGAACAGATAGAAGAGCTAAGTAAGCTCCCCTCAAGGGAAGAGTTAGTAGCTCAGGTTATCGGAGGAATAAAATCTCCATTAACCGGATTAGTAAATGTTTTAAGCGAACCACAAAGAAAATTGGTATACGCTCTTTCAGCCGTTGCTGAAAAGAAAAAGTCTTAGGTAGCAAATCCTAGACTATATTGATAAAAGGAGGTGTATGACAATGGCAGACGAGAATTTACAAGATTCAACAAATAAAACGAGTGCAACCCTAAGCAAAGACGCACAAAAGGTACTGGAAATGGTAGAAAAAATGACAGTACTTGAACTAAGTGATTTAGTTAAAGCATTGGAGGACAAATTCGGTGTTGTGGCAGCGACCCCAATGATTATGGGAGGAGTAGCCACAGGTACAAACAGTACAGCTGAGGTTGAAGAAGAACAGACAGAGTTTGATGTGATTCTAACTGATGCTGGAGCCAACAAGATAGCTGTTATTAAAGTAGTAAGAGCTCTAGATCAAGCACTGGGTCTAGTAGAGGCTAAAAACTTAGTAGAATCAGCTCCCAAAACTCTAATGGAGGGTGTGGACAAGGAAACCGCACAAAAAGCAAAGAAGGATTTAGAAGAGGCAGGAGCAAAAGTTGAACTAAAATAAAACCCTTAAAACTATAGAGTAAGGACAAAAAACCCCGTGAAAACGGGGTTTTTTGTTTATAGACATATTTAGAATTTAAGATTTTAGTAAAGGTACATCACATTTCAGCCAACCTCACACTATACTTATGTATATGTACCACTTTTTCATACAATTTCATGTACAATTTAGCGCTCCTATCCCAACTAAAATCCTGACTCATACAGTTATGAACTAAATTCTCCAAAGCACTTCTGTTATCATATAGATCCAGAGCTCTTTCCACAGCATTCTTGAAATCACTGATTGCATATTTTTCAAAGCAGAATCCAGTCACACCATCCTTTACAGTATCCTTAAGGCCTCCCACATTTCTTACAATGGGAATTGTCCCATAATACATAGCCATCATTTGAATTAAACCGCAAGGCTCATATTTTGAGGGAATCAACAAAAAATCACTTCCAGCGTACATCTTTATAGCCAAGGATTCATCAAAAAGTATATTTACAAAAAGGTTCCGGTTTTTTATCTTTTTAAAACGTTCTTCCCAACCAAAATCTCCCTTACCCAAGAAAACAAAAATAGCACGGTCTTCAAACGAAGGATCAAGAAAAAGATCTTCTAATAACTCTAACCCTTTTTGACCCGGATCCACTCTACCTATATATGAAAAAATAGGAACATTCTGCCAATGCGGGATTCTTTTATCAACCCCCAGAGTCTCACATAACAATTTTTTTGCATCTTCTTTACCCTGAGAAACATTGTAGCGAGCATAATCCCTTGGTAGCATAGAATAATCAACACCATTTAATATACCCACAAGGCGAGATTTTCTACTTCTAAATATATCGTGCAAACCTCCCCCAAATTCCTCAGTTAATATTTCTTCAGCATACGATGGAGAAACCGTAGAAATATAATCACTTGAGGCCACACCTTGCAACATCATATTTAGGTCACCATCCGAAACATCCCAATCAATTAAAGGGTGATCATTGCAATTAAGACCTACATCTGCAATAGATGAAACTTCTCCAACACCTTGAAAGATTACATTATGAATTGTAAACAATGTGGCAGGTCTTGTCATGCCTAGTTCATCATTTAGAAGATGAGTTATTAAACCAGTATGCCAATCATTACAATGCACCAAATCGTATACATTAAACTGAGATTTTATAAATTCAACGGCTGATTTATTAAAAAACATAAACATTTCGGTCTCTGTTATATTATTAGAAAAGGCATCAATACCACCATGCGAAAAAAAGTGGTCATTTTTTAACATAAAAACACGCACCTCAGAACCAGGCAATTTGGTTTTAAAAACTCCAACCCTAAAATTCTCGCCTGCAAACGAAACATTTAAATCAAAGCATTTGTAAAAATCTGGCTGAATTTCAATGTTAGAATAAAAGGGAACTATAACATCAATGCTCAACCCCAGTTTCTGAAGAGCTTTAGGCAAACCGCCCATAACATCACCCAAACCACCTATCTTGACTAAAGGAGAGACCTCTGCGCCTACTAATAAAACTTTCATAAGCTACTTTTCTGCCAAACTATTTTTTAGTTCAATAACCTTATTCCTTAATTCTAAAATGGCTGGGGAATTAGGGAGCATATCTAAATAACTTTCAATGATAATTAGACCTCGTTTAATCATAATAGGGTCATATAAGTATTCTCCAGCAGGCAAAATCTTCTTAGAAGCCCACCAGAACTGGTCACTATGGAGGGATTTTTGTAAAAGTATTTCTCTGGCTATTTTTTGACGCAGAATACTATTAGATATTCTAGACAGTCCTTTAGTATCCCATACGGGTAAAGTGTAGTAATCGTCAACCTCTGTTATGAAAGAGTCACTAAAGTGGGATGATATAATTCCCTCAATAATATCCCATTGCTTCTTATGGATGTCATTTTCCGGGTCACACCACATGGGATAAACATTCCCTAAAGACATTTCTTCATCGCTAGCGCCCCAACTAGCTTCAACAAAATCTTTTAAAACCAAGCAACAATCCTGCTCAACATACTTTGTCACACTAGTAATTTCAATCCCCAAAATCCTGCATGCTTCAAGCATTTTATCAAGAACCAGAAAACCTTCTCCGTAATGATGTCCAAAAAACTCACCATCCATAACTACAGTGAAAGATTTGCCGTTAGCATTAAAAAACTTTAGAGAGGAAGTTAAATCATCAGTGCTAAGATCCCTCTTAAAGGACAACATGTTACTAAATGACCTATTGCGACAAACAAGCTTAGCACTATAATCCTTGAACTGATAGACACCGTGTTTATGTTGGTAATTTAGGTCGTAAGGTATAGAAGTCTCATCTATTATCATCCATTTATAACCTAACGAATCCAGAACAGACAAAACCCTCTCATTAACAGAGAGCTCGGGAGGGAAAAATCCGACAACATTCCTCAATAAAATAGCAGGCTCTCCTTCAAGATTTTGAAGATCGCCAAAATAATAGCCCATACCGTATTCGTTCAAAATTACCTGCTTTTCTATAAAATTCTTAGGCAACTTGGATAGTAAGGGATGATAAGCAGCACTACCAACTATCTCAATCTTCTCCAGTCTTACCAATTCTTTTACATCGGATATCCAAGCAGAATAACCATAACGATCCATCTGCTCTAACAGGCTTAGGGGCAAATCAATTGATATTGAAAAATCTTTAGTCCTAGCAATTTTTTTCAATAAAGGAGCATATGATTCAGCATATACTTTTCTAAAAACCTCTTCGGATTGAGTAACTGGCTGATATAAATGGAGCAGAAGGGCAAGTTTCATCATTTAATTATAAACAGAGTTTGTATCTATTACAACTAAAAATTGTGGATATTTTAAATCAGGGGAGCATAGTAGATTTCAATCCCAACAGGCTATCAAGAATATAGAAAATGATTAAAATTATACAACCCAACCCGAGAAGGTAATCTTCATAGTCTCCTGCCCAAAGACTAGGAATAACCTTCCCGGATTGGGTTGTACAAATAACTACATAATGATTATAGTCAAATTATATGGGATTGTCAAGGGAGCTGCAACCGAACCTAGAGTATTTAACATCCTACCTAATAATTAAAAAATTTGATCCTCTACCTTATGCACATGAGGATTTTCCTTGTTCTTAAAGGATATGGCCCTGTCATAAAGTTTTATATACTCTTCTGCGGAATGCCTCCAACTAAAGTCACTTTTCATAGCGTTTTTTTGTAACTGTACCCAGAGGTCTTTATTTCTATATAATTCAAAAGCTCGAGCAACTTGCCCAAAAAGAGAATATTCATTAAAATTCTTAAAGACAAATCCATTTCCAGTCTTTTTTAAGGTATCAAAATTTTCAACCGTATCTGCCAAACCTCCAACTTTGCGGACAATGGGTATAGAACCGTAACGCATAGCCTCCAACTGAACTATTCCGCAAGGCTCAAATCTAGAAGGGTACATAATACAATCAGATCCTGCAAATATAAGTCTGGGAAGTGTAAAGTTAGGATAAGGATGGATACCTACTTTTTCAGGAAAATCTCTTTTTAAATCCTTTAACATCTGGGTCAATCCCCCATCCCCTCCACCTACTTGAACGAATTGCACATTATAATCGGGAAAGATGTTCCTTAAGGTGGATATCAACATATCCACTCCCTTCTGATAATCCAATCTCCCAACAAAACCCAAAAGAAGGGCTGTATCATCCAAAGGTAAATCAAATTCCCGCTGTAAAGCTACCTTGTTTAGAGATCTTTTTTCTAAAGAATCAATATCATAATTTTGATCAATTAGATTGTCAGTTGCTGGGTTAAATTCGTCATAATCTAAACCATTCACAATTCCAAAGACTTTCCCCTTAACCTCTAACAGCAACTTGTCCAAGCCTTCTCCATACTCGGGAGTTAGGATTTCTCTGGAGTATGTTTTAGACACAGTATTCACAGCATCATTAAATAGTATTCCCCTTCTCATAAAGTTCAACTTATTGAGTCTTGGGGAGAAAAGGGATGAAACTACAGACTTACCATCGTCGTAGTCCAACTCTGTGACATTTCTGTGATCAAAAGTACCCTGAAAGTTTATATTATGAATAGTAAAAACCGTAGATATTTCACTCAAAGTCGCATCTTTTCTATACTCAGTCTTGATATAGTTCGCCAAAGTTGCTGTATGCCAATCATGCGAGTGAATAATGTCTGGCAAAAACTCGCCACTTCTGATAAACTCCAACGCTCCCTTAGAAAGAAGGGAAAATCTTGTGGGATCATCTACATATCCGTAAACATTGGTCCTTTTTTCATAATACTCTTTATTCTCCAAAAAATATGTTTTAACACCATAAACATTTTCAGCATATTTCACATTGCAAACAAGATTTGGGTTACTTTCATCCCCTGTGGGAACTTTTAATCCCTCCTGCAACATATGGATATCATGTTCAGCTTCATCAATAAAACCATATTTAGGCATAAATAGCCTAACATCATGACCCAAATTATAAAGCTCTCGAGATAAATAACCCAAAACCTGAGAAAAACCACCAACCGAAGCGTATGGTGCAACCTCAGCCCCTACCAACAGAATCTTTAACTTGGAACTCTTGGACTGTGGAATTATTTTCTTCTTTGCTACCATGAGGGGATTGTACCATATTTATCAATAAGACAACCCCTCTGGCATAAGGGTTAGCACTTAAACACCACAAACAGAGATTCTTAAACCTAAAGCAGTCCCTCAAGTTCAGATGCCAGACCCATATCCTCAAAGTCCGCATCCATTTGATTCGCATCTACAACATATAAACCATGCTTTTCCACCTTGTTCGCAAAAACACTAGAGGTTTTTGGAAACATAATGCATAACTGGGCATTATTTTCATCCGTTGGCTCCAACTGTAACATTTTTTGGAATAGGGCTTCGGTGGATGGATTGATGTAAACATGCAAAATAGAAAAAGGTTTTTTCAACGGCTTCTCCAGCGATAAACCTGCATACAAGGTAAAAGCATAATCAACCGAAGATTTTCTAGCTACTTTATCAATGTTCTGAGCAATTTCTTTTAATCCTCCCAAAGTGCTTTTGTAATAGTAATGCTCAATGGAGGGTTCTTTATTCTCAATTTGAGAAGAACCTAAAGTATTTACCAAAGCAGGGTTATGAGCCGCATCATGTTCAATGTTACTAAGGGGCTGTCTTGGAGGCATACCAGGATTGGCAGAAGTTGGTGTAGATGAGCTAAAAGAAGAAGCTTGTGAGTATTCTTTAGCAGCTGCCCTAAACTTTGCTAACCAATCAATTTCCTCTTCGTCTTGGGTATTTACAGAGCCTACATAATCATTCTCTTCAATAGGAGCCTCTTCTAAAGTATTTTCTTCATCTTCAAATTTATCCTCATGCGAAGGGTTCTCTGCCTCAGGTACTTCTACTACGGGTTCAATCTTAGTGGGTTTAACTGAAGGTATTACATCATCCTTATGGGAAGATGTGTCTCCAGAATTGGCTACCTTAGAAAAATGAGAAGCGACAACCTCAGGATCAGCATCTCCATCAGGATACAAAAAATTGAGTATGTCCTTTTTTGTAAACCTTAGTCTACCTGTTACAGTTTTTATCTCTGCGTCAAGCTTACCTTGATCTAAATAACGATATACTGATCTTAGGCTTACACCTAATATTTTTGCAACTTCCGTAGAAGTGTATAACTTTTCTTCTAAATTCATAATTACATGTTATATATGAAGACATTGGGTGTCAAATATTTTTAGGAAATTTGGATATTTTAAACAACAAAATTCATTTTTAGGGTGCTTTAATGAAACTATAAAGGTTATATTTTACATTTGGCACTCTTAGTAATGACAAGGTACGGAAATAAAAAACAAGATTTAGCAATTCTCTTAATACGCCACGGTTGAGTGATAAGCCTATATAACCATTCAATGTGGAATCGCACAAATAATCTGGGACTTCTATGCTTATGGCCACTCACATAGTCAAATGTTCCCCCTAAACCCAAAGACAATCTCGCTGGGATCTTACTCCAATTGCGATGTATCCACTTTTCTTGGTTATTCTGTCCATAACAGACAAACAATATGTCAATTGCTTTAATGCCCTTATATGACATCTTTTCTTGGATAAACTTAATAGTAGCTGAATCATCTTTTGGGAGATAACTAAACTGAGACGTTGCTCCTACAATTTTTAGCTTAGGAAACATCTGTAACAATACTTTGGAAGCTTCATCTGCTAAATCAAACTGTGCATTTTTTATTGGTTTTCCCCAAAAATTTGTGGGCCAACCTCCCAAGAGAAAAACTGAATATCCTTTTTCAGAGGCAAGATAACAAATATCATATATCAAATCAGCGCCACTAACCCTCTCCATTGTGGTACCTTTCAAGGGTTTATCATTCTCATCTTTAGAACTTAGAAAACCCCTGGAACAACTTTTGCGAGAAAAAAAACTTTTTAGAGAATCCAAAATTTCTAGGTACTTCTGTGCATATATAACACCTATTCCGTCAGGAACAGAGAGAAAGGAGCTATTAATTATTTTTAGAAACTCTTCATCACATTGAGCACTAATTATAAATTCAGGATTAGTGGTACAAATAATGGGCAATACAGCAGAAGAATCATCATTATAATCTAAATCAGATTTTGGGCATAAGGGGAATTTGGAATTGGAATCAACAACAGACCCATAATCACCAGATAAATAAGAATCAATCTTATCCAACACGACACTTTTTGGAATAAAATTTACTTTTACCCCTAATATTTTTCCCTCTTTATGCATATATTTATCTCTTTATCATGCTTTTGGAAAACTGATCTATGTGATCTAGCACAAGGAGCAAACCATTGATAACACAATCTTGAGGACTCTCAGAGACATGAACAGGAACTCCGATGCAATCCGATATATATTTGTCTATATTGGTCATTTGAGACAATCCTCCAGTTAGAGTTATTCCCTTATCCAAAACATCAGTGGCTAACTCTGGAGGCATTTTCCCTAAAACCTCTTGAATGGAAAGAGAAATTTTTTCCAAAAGAGGTGCCAAACATGCTGATATCTCAGTTGAAGAGACTTCGGTTATTTTGGGGAAACCTGTAATTGAATCTCTACCTTTAACTTCAAAAAACACCTCGCCTCCACGGGATAAAGCATCTCCTAACGAGATTTTCACCTCTTCGGCAGAACTTATACCAATGACTAATCCATATTTTCTCCTTATGTGATGTATAATAGCGTCATCAAAATCGGCTCCGCCTAAACGCAAACTCCCATAATTAGCGATGCCATATAGCGACACAACCGCAGTTTCCGTTATACCAGCTCCCATCGTTACAACAACATTTCCCGAAGGTTGCGAGACAGGAAGACCTGCACCAATGGCCGCTAATAAGGGAGAAGGAACCAGATATACATTTTTTGCGCCAACAGAATATGTAGCGTCAATAACAGCTCGAGACTCCACAGAGGTCGCGCCACAAGGAACCGATAAAATTACTTCTGGCTTTAAAAAAGAATTTTTTTTGACAACCCTATTTATCAAGTGAGCAAGAAAAATTTCTATTTTCTCATAGTCTGCTATAACACCACTTTGCATAGGCCTACAGGCGCTAATATCATCAGTAGTCCTGCCTAATAATTCTTTGGCCTGCTCCCCAACCGAAAGAACCTCACCACATTCAGACGAAGTTGCAACAACTGTGGGTTCAGAGATTAAATCTCTATTTTTATTTGTAGATATAACGGATCTGGAGGTACCTAAATCTATACAAAGCTTATTCCCTAACATAAAAAGATTATATACTAATACGGAAACTGTACCCAACTTACAAAAGACAATAAAATAGAAAAGTGCTAAAATCTCTAACACTTATGCATAAAAGGTATCTCCTAAAAGGCTTCATCACCACGTTAATCATTTTGGGGGTGAGTGGGATAATTTATTTGTACACGGCAGGCTACCGACTGGAGAAAAATAAAAATGAGATACCAATAGATTTTACTGTTACAGGAATGATTAATGCAAAATCCATCCCAGAAGGTGCAACAGTTTACTTAAACGATGAAATAAAAACAGCTACAAATTCATCCATTGGAGGAATAGCTCCAGGAATATATAACTTAAAAATTGTAAAAAGCGGTTTTACCCCCTGGGAGAAAAATATAGAAGTTTTTCCAGAACTTGTTACTGACATTACAGCTGTTTTAGTGTCAAAAACACCAAGGATTGAACCATTGACACAAACAGGAGCAACAAATCCTGCGATTTCACCAACACTAAGTACCATCGCATATTTTTCACAAGATGATAAAAACCCAGGCGTTTGGACCTTGCCCTTAAATCCCGCCCGACTTAATATTTTTAGTGCCACCCCCTCCGTTGTGTTAGAGGACACCACATACACGAAATTTTCTCAAGGACTTAATATTTTTTGGTCCCCCGACGAGAAACAACTCCTAATACAGCAAGATGAAAATAGCTATTATTTAGCAGAACTCGGCACAAGAACTGCAAAAACCGTAACCAACTGGTTGGAAATAAAGGAAGGATGGGACTTAGCTCTCACAGAGAAGCGATCCGCACTTTTAGAAAAACTTGACATAAGCGAGGAGTTAAAAGAATTAGCCTTGCATAAGGAGACAATATGGTCCCCCGATGGGAAAAAGTTCCTATATAAAATAGAAAACCAAAATGGCCAGAACGAATACAGAGTCTACAACATGGAAAACCCCCTACCTGTTGGGGAAAATGTAGATACATTGGTATTGACAACAGAGAAGTATTTAGGCAATGAGCAAGAAGCTACAGCCATAGCACCTAAATTTTCTTGGTATGCAGATAGCTTTCACCTAATAGTTTTGCAAAGAGAAATGAATGAAACCGACAATAGAGGACAAGTGTCACTGATTAGAATTGATGGAACAAACAGAACAGAAATTTATAACAATAAAATATACTCAGATAATATTTTTAGCTCTCCAAATGGGGATAAAATTATTCTTTTAACATCGTTTAGAACGACGGACCAAATAGATCTTTATACGGTAAGTGTACGATAATTCCTCCTTGACACCCTAAAAATAAAACCATAATATTTCTGTATGCTCCAAATCTTGTAAATAAAGTTTTTGGTAGCAAAAAGAGTATAATTTTAGAAAATGAATAATACGCCTGCCCAAAATCCAAATACTGCAAGTGACACTACTACTCACGTTGTAGGCGTAAATGAGGCAGCATTAATACTAAAAACATCACCCACAAATCTGAGAAGAATGGAAGAACAGGGGAAAATATCTTCCACAAGGGATATACATAATCATAGAAAATACAACCTTGACGAAGTGGAAAAACTAAGAAGAGAACTAGAAGAACAACGAGAAGAAAGAAAGTTGGCTCAACTGGAAAAAAGAGAGAAACATGCAATTACAGGAAATACAACAGAGCAGAAACAAGACTTAAAGAGGGCAAAAAATGAAAACTCATACTCAAGCCCTATATATAACTCACCCAAAACAGAATACAAAAACAACTTGCAAGACCCATTCTACATAAAATTTAGAAACAATATAAAAATAATATCTGCAGGTTTTGTTATGGCATCGCTTATACTAATGCTGTTCTCTGGGTACTTACTCACTCCCCCCAAGTACAAATCCCAAATCATTAACAAATTATTAAATGAATTTGATTCCGCAGGAGGGAAAATAGCACAGGCGCTTAATATTCAGATTAGGCCAATAGAACCCTTTACACAAAAACCAGAAAAAGAAATGATGGCTGCCGTATTGGGAACTAGAAATAGAAACCCCCAATATCAAGTTGAATTCAGCGTGCCAGTTTTAGCAAAGGAACTGGTTACGTTTAATAAAGGTATAACCGCTGAAGGAGAAATACAGTTAATCGGAACCGTAGCCGTTAACGGAGCAACAGATTTTTCGGGAGAAATAACACTAAACACCCTCGCAAAAAATTCCTTGGAAACAAGTCTGGAAGTGGCCGGAGATGCTACAGGAACACTTTCTAATATAACCATCACAAACCTAGCAGGTTTAAAGCTAGAAACCATAGATGACATAGATGGAAATCTACTCTTTATAACAAACGGTGAACTTGTTTCTGGGACTTTAGCGGATTTAGATACTACACAAATAACCGAATTGGGAACAATTGGTACAGGAACATGGGAGGCAGATGTTATATCCCCGGCATATGGAGGAACAGGACTTTCTTCATTTGCAGTAGGGGATCTCATATATGCTTCTGGTACAAATACACTTAACAGATTAGACTTGGGTCTACCGGGAAATATTTTAACAGTAAAAAATGGCCTCCCCGCATGGACAGAAATAAATTCAGCTCTGGGGGGAAATGTTTTTCTAAATTCGGGCAACTCATTTGGATCTAACGCTACATTAGGAACATTAGACAACTACTCTCTCACATTAATGACAAATAGTGTCAATAGGTTAAGCATTGCTTCAACAGGAGACATTACTATAAATCCCTTAAACGACCTAAACTTGAAAGGAGAAGATTTGTACTCAGCTGTTTTAGGCAACCGTACATACACGGCGCAAAGGTTTGTAACATCTGGAGAAACCTTAACAGCTTCGGTAAATAAATTGGATCTTGTTGTACAGGATGTTGTCTTCGGAGAGCTAGGGCTGTGGCAACGAGTAGCGGGAACACTTATCAGACCAGCCACCTACCATGACTTTGTCATCACGGATTCGGGGATGGTTGGAATCGGTACAGACTCCCCTACTACCACACTAGATGTACAAGGTGGTGCAAGATTTGGGAATACCTCAACCGACTTACTAGAATTCGTGGCAAGAATAAAAGAAGGAACATCAATAATTCCTCAATCTGATATCAGCGTAGATCTTGGAGCTCCAGGATACAGGTTTAACAACATTTATGTTGCAAATATAAACTCAAACGCGCAATTAACAGCCACTGGCCAAGCAATTTTTACATATGAACCACCAACAACAACATACGCTGAATCTACAGTTAGAATTAATCCAACAGAACCTTTGGACCAAAGCTTTTTACTGGGAATTGGAGTCTACGGCTACCAAAGAGCAGGGTTTGACACAGATGGAGATCTTTCCATTGGGTATAGTGGCCTGAATAGTATTCCTACCACAAATTACCCATTCAACGTATATGGGCACAACACCACGCAAGTTTCGTTTATTGACGCAAGTGGTAATACATACTTTGCTGGAAATTTAGGGCTAGGAACACAATACCCAACGGCAAAACTTCACATAGTCGGTACAACAGAGCAATTAAGACTCGCTTATGATGCAGAGAATTATTTATCTTTTGCTATTAACAGTAGCGGACTCCTAACCCTTTCTGATTCAACCTCAGCCACACTGGCGACACTAGGCTCCTCAGGCATAACCTTTAACGGCCCAACCACTTTTTCTAATGTAGGAAATGTTTCAGTTGCAAACAATTTAGTCCTTACCAATCAAACAAGCGCAAATATAAGCTCATACGGTCCTTTATACATTGAGTCTGGGGAAAATTTTGAAAATAACGATTTAACTTTAAGAACATATGGAACAGGAAATTTGGCATTAGATCTAACAGGTACAGGATATGTTCATTTAACTGGGTCTTCCCCTTCTATTGTTTTTAACACCAGAACAGCAGGAGATACGGATTATTGGATGGGCGTACAAGAAGACAGCGCTGGCACAGATGACGACAAATTTATAATCGGAAAAGGAACGGTTTTGGGTACCGAGGCATTGTTGACACTTACCCCAAATGGAAGTCTTGGAATTGGCACAACATCTCCAACCGAAAAATTGCACGTTTTAGGTGGAGCGGTTTTAGGTTCCACCTCCACAGATCTGCTCACACTAAACGCCAGATTATCCTCAGGTTCTTCAGTAATTCCAGCCGTAGACTTGGGATCTGATTTGGGCCATGCCAATTACAGATTTAACAACATTTATGTTGCAAATATAAACTCCAACTCACAAATGACATCCGCTGGACAAGCAGTTTTTACATACTCACCCGAAGATACAACATGGACACAATCAACAGTTAGAATAAACCCCACCACCGCTCCAATGGGAAGTTGGCTTTTGGGCGTAGGTGTTGCGGGGAATCAAGTGGCAGGAATAAATGCTCAAGGTGGCGCCTATTTTGCGAGTAACGTCCTTTCGGAAGGGACAATTTCTAACAGTTCCCTTACTCTCTCAACAACAAATATAACTTCCACAGGAGGCATAAACCTAAACCTAGCCGATGCTGCAGGAACATACGCGCTTAACATTAGAGATTCTAGTAATTCAAATCTTTTTGGTGTAAACAGTCTTGGGGCAATAACCTCCACAGGAACAACCGCTTCCTTTTCCTTAAATGGAGGAGGCTCAGGGGACGCCTTTACAATAACCAACACTGGCAACGGAGCTAGCTTTAGAGTCAATGATACTTCCAGTGATACAAGCCCATTTTTAATAGACGCCTCTGGAAACGTAGGAATCGGAGTAGTCACACCAACCACAAAGCTAGATGTAAACGGTACAATCAAAGCAACTGGGCTTATTCTTCCAACAGGGGCGCAAGCAGGTTATATTTTAACAACAGATGGAAGTGGCAACACATCCTGGGTGAACAGTAGTTACATTGGCGGTCCTTGGGCAAACACAGGACTAAATGTATTTTTGGATGATAGCTCCTTCCTTGTGGGAATAGGCACACAAAATCCGGATGCAAAACTTTCCATAGTGGGAGATGGGACTGGACTAATTTC
>JAGPFW010000013.1 GCA_018056275.1 Patescibacteria group bacterium | reverse complement strand
TAGCGAGTTAAGACACAGATGGTCTACAATTTTAGGAGGATTACCCAAAGGTTATGAAGTCACCTCTACTGAAATAGATGTGACCAAACCTAGCGGGTCTGAAGTATATACTGGTAATAATATATACCAGATAGGTAGAAGCCTAGATACTTCACTTGTACGAAGATATATTCTTGAGGGGAGACCCATCGATGTAGATTTTGTGAGGGAATTATATGCTATGGTGGCACCCATGATAAAGCAAGATTCAAATCATACATAAAAACCCGTGACCAAAATATAAAGTAAAAATTAAATATTATCGAATTTTTTGACAAAAATGTTTCACAAGTTACAAAAGAAGCCTTTAAGGTTAGTCGCGCTACTGTATGTTTATAGAAAAGACAGTACAAAAGTTCTGGGTATAACCAAAAATCCTTAATTTACAAGTCTAAAAGACCTCATTATGGTATAAATAATCTAACCTCTCCTGGGTATTTGGTTTCTATGGTTATTTTGTCCAAGATGTATGCAACTTATACAAGTATTAGATATTTTTTCATTTATGATAAAATTTGGCTATGTCCTTATATACTGAATTTAGTAACCCTGAAAGAAGAGAGGCGGCAAGAATGGAGGCTCAAAAATGGTTTTCCCTTGGTTTTAGATTCGAGGTTGATTCTGCTGAGAATGATAATTTAGGTTACCTAGAAGAGGATCCAGATTCCTATCTTGGAGTTCCAATGACGGAAGATACCCTGGTAGATTATGACAATTTAGTGCCAACTCGAGTTCCTGTTACAGATACTCGAACAGGAATTCATTTGACACACCCATTTTTTCCCGAAGGCTTCTTGCATGCTGATAACTTTGGTGAGCCTATTGAGAGTTTCTATGGTGCCCTTGGTCTTGATCCTGACAATGCGTACCATCACATGACATTTCAGGAATTAGGTAAACTTACTAGGCAGAATTCTTTTGCAACAACAGAAGATGTCCCAAAATCTAAGTTTCTGGAGTATCTAGATGATCCTAAAATTAGGGAATTTTGGGGGGAAGTGGGCTATCTCCATTTTGTTATTATGTTTGGACTGAGGGAAGTTTCGACACTCAGCAGTGAGGAGAGGCAAACCCTTATAGGTATGATTAGATCCAGAAGGACCTCTACCTTATTTAAATTCACTGGAGACGCCGCTCAGTATTATAAAACTCACACTCCTAAGATAGGTATAACCCCAAATTTGGAGATGCAGGTTTTATCGGAGTATGTTCTTGAAGATCCTGAGCTTTCCTTTGAATTTATGTGCTATCTCGTAGAACTTGGTTATGCTGAAACCCATTACCCGGAGAAGGAAAAATATTTTTCTGAAGGTAGGCGTCCCCTAGATTCTGCGGGCATAGATAAGGAACTAGCTGATACATTGCTATTACACTTGCAAAGGCACCCCTCCAATAAGGAAATGTTGCTCTCTTATGTGAAAGATGTAGTGAAAAATCCCGCCAGGATGGATTCTAGCTTTTTTAAAGATTACTATCTGTCTAGGGGACAAAATGCTCCTATAATGGCTGACTTGGAGTCTGCTCTTTCTGAATTTTGAGATTAAGTAATTTATTCGTTTTTTCACATAAAATAAATATCGTTTTTGGCCTTGTTTTGTTCGCAATCATAGACGACTGGGAGAAAGTTACATTGTATTATGAAATATGATTTACTTTATTAGTTCTTCAGTATAAAATCAATCTTAGATCAAACAATTTTCGCGGAAGTTTATTAATTTCTAATAATTTGGAAAGGAAGTACAGGAAATCATGCCGGACGAAAGAGCCTCAATGTCACCTCCAGAAAGAGTTGAGCAAGAATTACAAGAAATAAAAGATATTCTTTTTGATAAAAAACCCATCGGTATTACAGATGTTGCCACAACACAGAGGTTTGTATCCAATTCTGGCAGGGATTCAGATGGGAAGGTATATTATTCTTCTTATGTGGAATATCAGGGTTTAGTTTCATTTGAATTGAGAAGTTACCTTCTGGCACCTGTTGTGTGCTCGGATTTTCCAAGAGATACTACTTTCATTTGTGAATATCTAAGAAGATCTAATGATGCAAACACTATTATTGCGCAAAGTTTTAAATATACTGAGATTCCTACACAGGAGGAGTTGATTGCTGAGGTTACTGAGTCACTCTCCCAAGCTCGTTCATTTTTGGTAGTATCTGGAGCTTTGAGGGAGGATGATCCCCGATATGAGGAATATATGGGCCGGGTTATGGATGTATTGCCTACGGTAGAGACCTTGCCGGAAGCGTTTGTAGTAGACCAATTTCCTATGGGAACAATGCAATTTGTGCGTTTTGGTTCTGCAATATTACCTCCTGTAGAAAAATCAGATGCATTTACTAGGAATCTATCCCGCGGAGTTTATGTTATTTCTCCGGATGAGGCTGAAAGAGTTGCGGATTTAGGTTTGAGATGTACCCGAGTAGAAGGACCTGTGCGGGTTCTATACCCAGCAGAAAAACCGCGTCCCGAGTTTGAAATAGAGGAGTTTTACGGTGAGCATATTCCGTTTAGTGGCAAAAAAGCAAGATTGATAAGAGAAGTATCTTGGCCTCCCGCTGGTAAGAGGGTGTCATATTATATAGAGGTAGAAGGTGTTTCTTTTCCTGTCATGGAAAGAAAACTGCACTTTGGTTCAGAAGTTCCAGGATCAGTAACAAATACTGGTCGAATTGTAGAAGAGACCTTTGAGGGGAAACTTTCCCCGAAAAATACACGTACGCAGAGTGGAGGTTATGGAACCCTTGATTCCTTTTTTGGCCAGGAACCCTCGCGCACTGATGGGGAGACCGTGAGAGAGTATGCCGCTCAAAACTTTGTTGTAACGGAAACTGCAACTCATTTTGAAATAAGTACCTTTGAGGAAGGTGGGGCTCTTGAAAGACTTAAATCCAAAGTTAAGGAGGAGACTTTAGACCACAGTGACCCTGCATATTCTTCAGCTGAACTTGTTGGTTATACCCAATGTTACGAATATGCTGGTGATGGCCAATTACCTTTGTTTGTTGTTTCTTATTCAGAATATGATGAACCACTTAGTGCTTCGGATGTTGAGTCTGATGTAAAACCTGCGTATTATGCCCTACATTTAGTTAATCCAAAAACAGGTTTGCTAGGCTTTATTCCTCACAAACAAGTTGGTAAACAGATTGGTTCTACTGTGCAAGAAGCCATGAAATCAACCCCTATAAGTCCCATTAAAGTTTGATAATGCAGCTATTTTGCATCTTGGGATAGCCGTTCGATTTGGGTCTGGTAAATATGTAAGAAAAGAGTGGGGTGATTTATTACATGTTAGGGTACATTTCCAGTATACCTTAGAATTAAGTCCTTTATGCCAAGATTTCACAGAGGAAGCTTTATTGGTTGAGTTATTCTCTTACCTTTACAGAAAGAATATGGCTTTAAGTGCACTTAAGTAAATGCGGACTTTCCCAGATGAGCAAGGCCATGGTTGTGCAATTTCAATAGCCGACTCCGCTCAGTGATGTATTTGGGATTCTTATTACTATGACAATACGAAATGGAGAATGGAAGAACCTTTACAAATAGAGGTAGGTAAGACCTTATTTTTTGCTTTCTGATAAAATATGTAAGTAATTCGTGAGTATTCCATTAGGTTGCTCTAAAAAAAATACTTGTCCTAAAAACCACAAACCGTGTTACAATCCCTTCTGTTATGTCAGAAAAAACATCAACAAACTTATCCATAGGAATAGTAGGACTACCCAATGTAGGAAAATCTACGCTATTTAATGCTCTTTTAAAAAAACAAGTGGCATTAGCTGCCAATTATCCATTTGCGACAATTGAACCAAATGTAGGTGTAGTAGAAGTCCCAGACGAAAGAGTAAAGTTATTGTCCAATCTGGTGGAATTAGAAGATAAGAAAACCCCTGATAAAATAGTGCCTGCTACCGTAAAGTTTGTTGATATTGCCGGTTTGGTTAAGGGGGCCTCTGAGGGAGAAGGCTTGGGGAACAAGTTTTTAAGCCATATTAGGGAGGTTGATGCAATAATCCATGTTTTGCGTTTTTTTGAGGACGCTAATGTTGTTCGTGCAGGTTCCACAAATCCCGAAGATGACAAGGAAGTAATAAATACAGAACTAATTTTGGCAGATATTGCTGTTTTAGAAAAACGTCTCCCACAGGAAGAACGGTTAGCGCGAAATGTCAAAGAAACTGCAAAGAAAGTGGTAGTTTATAAAAAGCTTTTGCAGCATTTAAATTCTGGTAAATTGGCACAGACATTGGAGCTAGAAGAATCCGAATTAGAGGCAATAAAGGATCTTCAATTAATTACACAAAAGCCTGTATTACATGTATTTAATATTTCGGAAGACGCCTTTATAGAGGCAGAAGGCCATAGATTGAGTACAGAAGGTGTTTATATTTGTGCAAAGTTAGAGTCAGAGCTTGCAAATCTCTCTCAAGGAGAGGCAGAGGAATACATGAAGGAGTTAGGAATTAAAGAACCGGGTTTAAACAAAATTATAAGAAAAGGATATGAACTTTTAGGTTTGCAGACTTTTTTTACTTATGGCCCAAAAGAAGTTCATGCATGGACTATAAAAAAAGGTTCTACGGCTCCTCAAGCAGCAGGAAAAATCCACACAGACTTTGAGAGAGGCTTTATAGCGGCTCAAGTAATTTCGGTGGAGGATCTAGTAAAGATAGAAGGTTGGAAAAAGGCTAGGGAAAAAGGACTTATTAGAACGGAGGGAAAGGATTACGTGATGCAGGAAGGCGAAGTGGTTGAATTTAGGTTTAGTGTGTAGTAACATACCAAAGCTTAATCGCAGTTTGTTTATTTGGTTAAATATTCTAGGTTGAATAGAATAATGGGGCTAGACAAAGGTTTGTTGCCCTTAGTATAATAACTTTTGAAACATGAGAAATTACGAGGTAATGACAATTTATAACATTGATTTAGGGGAGGAGTCTGCAAAAAAAACTTCGGAAGAGGTGCAGAATTTAATTAAGTCCTTGGGTGGGAATGTAGTTAATGTAGATTTTTGGGGCAAAAGAAAATTTGCTTATGAAATAAACCACCAAGAAGAAGGCTATTACGATGTAATAAAATTTGACCTATCTGGGGATAATATAGAAGTTTTGAAAAAGAAACTAAACCTCATGTCTTCGGTTATAAGGTATTTAATTACTGCCTTGGACTAAATAAGGTTAAGGCTGGGAGGCTTTTAAAATGGCAACAAGAAGCGTTAATAAAGTAATATTATTAGGGAACTTAACAAGGGATCCTGAATTAAGGTATACCCCGCAAGGTATTCCTGTAGCAGATTTTGGTATTGCCACAAACAGGGAATGGGTCGCCGATGGTGAAAAACAAGAGGTAGCTGATTTTCATAATATCGTGGCTTGGTCAAAATTGGGTGAGTTATGTTCTCAGCTTTTGAAAAAAGGCTCCAAAGTTTATGTAGAAGGTCGTTTGCAAACCAGGGAATGGCAAACAGAGACAGGTGAAAAAAGGTATAAGACTGAAGTTGTAATTACCGAGATGGTGTTGTTATCTGGGGGAAAGGACGCGGGATCTTCTCCAAGTTTTTCTAGGGATAACCCCTCTGATGAAATTTCTGCCCCAAAAGGCGCACCTTCCGCAGAAAAATCCGAAAAAACTGAAACCGATCTAAATGAGGAAATTGACCTAGATGAACTGTTGTCTGGTACTGACTTTGATATAGAGGAGGATCAAAACTAATTTAAGTAAGATAAAAAATTATGGGAAAATTTGTAAGACAAAACAACAAAAGATTCGCCCCCAAAAAAGTAAGCGATGAGTGTTACTTTTCTAAACATAATACAAAACCAGATTACAAAGATGTGTTAATCTTACGAAGGTTTATTACGCCAAGAGGAAAGATTTTGGTAGGTAGCCTCACTGGATTAACCGCCAAAAACCAGAGAATGCTCTCTACGGCAATTAAAAACGCTCGTTTTATGGCGCTTCTTCCTTATACAGATAGACACGCTTTGTAATCTTTGTGTTAATATAATTTCATGCCTATTATAGCTGCCCATATAGGTTTAGGAAGCAACTCTTTTCTTATCCTAGATGGTGTTGATGATCTTTTTCTCTACAATTACCCTTATTCGTATGACAGCATAAATTTTTCGCATTTTTGTACTCCACAAAAGTTTTATAAGGAGTTGTTTGAATTAGTGGCCAAAAACCATAGCTTAAACCTACAGGAATCAGAAATACTTATTGTTTCCAGGATGCCGGAGGAATATTTTTCAGACCTAAATTTAGCTCATTATTGTCACTCATCCGATTTAGATTTACATCAAGATGACGCGACGACAATTTATCTAAGGAGAACCCTTGAGAACAGCGATATATTTAAAAATTCTCTAGACCTTCCAAAAGATACCTCATTGGATGTACTCTCAAATATGTATCTATATGACAATATAATTCCCGCTTCATTGGAAGATAATGTTGTTTGGGGGCATAAAATTATTTCATCTAAGATCTTTTCTTCCAAGAAAAAAGAAGCGGAGAAAAACATTTTATTTACAGGTCCAGCATTAACAGGAACCTTGCTTTCTAAATTCTTTAAATATTCTCTTGCTTTTTCGGTGGTCTCGGAATTAGGTTTGTTTTCTGCCTCTTTGGATGATAGAGATCTTCACTATGTAGTAAGCTTAATAAAACAGTTTGAGCCAGATATTTACTCAAATATAAGATCCAAAATTTGTTATGAATATGCAGGAAAAATTATGAAATGTAGGGGAAAAATTGAATGTCTAGTGAAGAAGGAATACACTGAACAACAGGATTTCTACCAAATAGATGAAGAAGATCTCTTTGTCTACCCCCTTGAAGAAGGTGAGAAAGCCCATATTTTTATAAAGGGCAATTCTTGTAGGCCTGCAGAATTTGACATAGAAGGTGGAGATTTAGGTTTTGTTATAGATACGAGAACAGATGCTTTTTGGCAGGTTCGGCAAGAAAATTTAGTTCAAAAGTACGCAAATTGGATAAGAAGGATTTCTTTTGTAAAAGGTTAATATTATGAAAATGAACATACCTTGTATTCAAAAAATTTCTTACAGAAACAATGTATATATAGAGAGATCACTTCCCACAGAGGGGGTTATTAAGGTTTCTGTTGGCCAAGAGGTTAAGCCTTACACTGTTCTTGGTCAGAGTGCCGATTTATCTTTAATCTCGGGGGTTTGGGGTAAGGTTGAAGATGTTGTTGAAAATTCTTCCGTTCTAATAAGCTCTTTTGCCATTGATTTGCATCTTGTTGTCTCCAGTTCCTCTTATGCGGAGGGGGAGTTGATTGTATTCCCTAATCCTTCAGATCTTATACAAAAGCAGTATTTAGAAAAATTTGCTTATTCGCTAAAGGCGAAACTTATTTATATTGGTAATACTGTTAGCCTAGAATTAATTCAGTTAGCCAAAAAATATGGAGTATCGGGGATTATTGCTGGGGGTTGCACTAGAGCTACTTTTGATTTTGCCCAAAAGGAAGGATTTTTTTTGGGATTATTTTCTGGATTTGGGTTATGTAAAACCCCTGAAGTGATTTTTGATGTTCTTTCAGATGTTTCCACGAGAATTGTTTTTGCTTCTGGAGATGACCGTTGTGTAAGAATTCCAATGCCCGCAGGCTTTTCTGGAATGGATGCACCTTTGAGTGAATCTATTTTTAAACCATTGGAACCGGGTTTAAAAGTTTTGGTGCTACAAAATCCTTATTTTGGTTCTGTTGGTTCAGTATCTCAAGTGGATGAATCTAATCCTTCGCGAGTTGTAGTTAAGCTTTCTTCCTTTGGAGATGGAATAGAAGTAAATGTTCCAAATCTCTTAGCATTGTAGTACAATTATTTAGTTTATCCAATGAGTCCAGTTAAAAAATTTCAGCAAATTCTAATAACTTTTCTTTTGCTTATTGCCTCTTTTTATGTTGGAAATTATTACGGCCAGCAAGGATACGAAGTTCAACTAAAAAAATCTGTTCCCTTGGTTTCAATAAAGAACAAGGATACATATAGCAAAGAAGTGGATTTTGCGCTTTTTTGGGAAGTCTGGGAGCAGCTAAGGGCTCGTCATTTAGAAAGACCCTTTGACCCCCAGAAACTTCTTTATGGTGCAATTACAGGTTTGGTTAATTCAACGGGGGATCCATATTCTTCATTCTTAGACCCAGAGCAAAATTCTGTTGTAACAAGCGCAATAAATGGGGAATATCAAGGTATAGGTGCCGAGCTGGGGGTTAGGGATAATCAAATTATGGTTGTGGCCCCACTGGATGGATCGCCAGCCAAGTCTGCAGGTATTATGGCAGGAGACAAAATTTTGCAAATAAATGGGGAAACTTCCTTTGGACTTTCCTTAACGGAAGCAGTTTCAAAAATCAGAGGAGACGTCGGAACAACAGTTACATTAACTATTCAAAGAGGAGCCCCAGAACCCTTTGATGTTCAGATAATTCGGGGGAATATAACCATCTCTAGTGTGACCTGGGAGGATAAGGGTAATGGTGTGGCTTATGTAAGAATAAGCAGGTTCGGTGGAGAAACAAACAAGGAATGGAATACAGTTGTTTCCGAAATAAACCTAAAAATGAATAACTTGGATTCTCTTGTTTTGGACTTGCGTGGAAATCCAGGCGGATATATGGACTCTGCCATTCACATTGCCTCGGAGTTTTTAAAGAATGGTACTGTTGTAATGTATCAGGAGGATGCTCTTGGAGAAAGCTTTGAATATAAAGATGAGAGGTTGGGTTCCTTTGAGCGGTTACCGAAGATTTTTGTGTTAATAGATGGAGGTAGTGCCTCGGCTTCGGAAATTTTGGCGGCGGCATTGAAAGAAAATCTCGGAGATTTGGTGACTTTGGTAGGGGATAAGTCTTTTGGAAAGGGTACAATTCAGGACGCAAGAGATTTTAAGGATGGTTCTGGTTTGCATTTAACTGTGGCAAAGTGGTTGACTCCAAAAAAGAATTGGGTGCACGAGGTTGGTATAGAACCGGATGTTAAGGTTGAATTTACAGCGGAGGATTTTGAACAGGGAAGAGATCCTCAATTGGATAAGGTGTTGGAATTGGCTCGCAGGATGTAATAAAATACTCTTATGCAGAGAGAAAATCAAAATATGATAAGACCAAAACTCAACAAAAAAGCCATATTAGGCACAATATCGCTACTTACCTTTTTACTCCTCCTTACGCAAATTTCGGGTGGGTTACCTTTAAATAAATATAAGTTCCATCTAGAGGAGCTAGCCAAATCCCTTGTGCAAGGCACCAAAAAAACATCCCCTCCAAACCAAGTTAAAGTTCATCAATTGGTTGAGGAAGAATCTGCCATTATAGATGTGGTAGAAAAGGCGTCTCCTTCGGTTGTTTCTATAGTTGTTAAACAGGTGAGCTATGACTTTTTTAGTGGCCCCTCTCTAACCGAAGCTGGTATTGGAACAGGCTTTATAGTAGATCCAAGTGGAATAATTGTTACAAATAGTCATGTTGTTAGCGACCCAAGCGGAGAATATTCGGTAGTTTTAAAAGATGGTACAACTTACGAAGTGGAAAAAATTTATTTAGACCGAACATCAGATTTAGCCATAATTGAGGTTACCGCAAGAGATTTACCCGTTTTGGAGTTAGCTAATTCTGATGATCTTAAGGTAGGGCAAAAAGCTATTGCAATAGGAAATGCCTTAGGTAAGTTTCAAAATACCGTTACAGCTGGCATCGTTTCTGGTATTGGAAGAGAAATAACTGCGTCTGGCGGATTTGGTAGTCAGCCTTCCTTTTATGAAGAAGTAATTCAAACCGATGCTGCCTTAAATCCGGGGAATTCGGGTGGCCCTTTACTTAATCTATCTGGTCAAGTTATAGGTATAAATGTTGCAACAACACCCTCCGCCGATAATATCAGCTTTGCTATCCCTTCCAATACGCTTAAGCCTTTGTTAGAAACCTTTCTTTCAAAGGGAAGAATTATTCGTCCTTATATGGGGGTTTCTTATCAAGTCGTAACTGAAGAAATTTCAAAATTGCGAGATATGCCCCAAGGTGCTTTTGTTTCACGGGTGTATAGTGGTTCGCCTGCGGATAAAGCGGGATTAAAGCGGGGAGACATAATTACCTCTTATGATGGCATAGCTCTTGATGATAAAAATACCTTGGCTAGGTTGATAGGTCGCTCTACGGTTGGAAAAACTGTGGAATTAAAGGTGGATCGTGAAGGGAAACTGCTTAATTAGTATGTGACCTTGGAGGAGGCTCCTGAAAGTTTAAATTTATAGGGATTCTTTTAAATTCTTTGTTTTCTCTAAGATCTCATCTAATTCTCCGTTTAATATTTTCTCCACAGGATGAAAGTTTTCATTAATCCTGTGATCAGTTATCCTATCTTGCGGAAAGTTATAAGTGCGGATTTTTTCACTTCGGTCCCCGGTTCCTACCTGTGAAAGCCTTAACTCGCCAAGTTCTTGTACATTTTGCTCTCGCATCATCTCAAATAGTTTCGTGGATAACATGTTCATTGCTTTCTCCCGATTTTTTCCTTGTGTCCTTTCTTCTTGGCATTCAACAACAACCCCAGTAGGAACGTGTCTTAATCTTACTGCTGTAGAAACTTTGTTTACATTTTGTCCCCCATGGCCACCTGCGCGAAAAAAATCCATTTCTAAATCTTCTGGCCGAATATCTAACTGGATGTTTTTAAAAACTGGTAAAACAGCTACGGTTGCCGTAGAAGTATGAATTCTCCCTCCCGATTCTGTAACCGGAACTCTTTGTACTCTATGAACACCTGATTCGTTTTTCAAAGTCTCATATACCCCATTCCCTTTAATGGTTAAGATTGCGGTTTTTATTCCTCCCGCCGAGTTTTCGGAAAAGAATGTTTCTGTTACGCGCCATCCTTTTGACTCAGCATATCGTGTATACATTTTGTATAAATCCATGGCAAAAAGTCCCGCTTCATCTCCTCCTGTTCCTGCTCTTACTTCTAGTACGGCTTCGTTAGGTGAAAGTTCTGGACTCCCACTTTTTTTATCTGCATCTCCATCTTCTCCTTGATATTCCAAAAAATCCAAAGCATTCATAGCCATTTCTAAATCGTTTTTCTGGCTTAAAAGGGAATTTAGCTCTTGTGTAATCATTTCCTTCATGTCTGGATCTTCTGTGGCTTCTGCCAATTGTTGGACTTGAAGAATCTGCTTACCCAGGTCCATTAATTGATTCTTTATGTTTTCTATTGCTTCATTCATATTTTATTTATTTTAGGGTGTTTTCCCCGATGTATGTGCAATCTACATTTTACTAGGCGAATAATAGCTTAATTTGAACTTTTTTGCGAATGTTGTGCTTGGGCTAGGTTTTGGTTTTAAGGGTATGGTGTAATTTCGGAGTATGGGTGTAGAAATGACAAGCGGCACCAAGGGGATTAAACAATAAATAATTGTTCTTTCCCCTAGGTGCCGCACTAATTTTTTGACCGAGAGAACCGCCTTGCGCTCCTGCTCCTTGTGTTGTGAGGCTGGGTTCTCTCGGTCCCTTGGGATGAGGCGCTAGGCGCCTTAGCGCCTCATCCAGAGATTTGGACCCAAGGTCCAAATCGCTCCTAACAGTATTATATCCTATAAGTAGGGATATGTCAAATATTGTTCCAGGTCAATACATGCCTAATTCCAGCCGAAATTGCTACACCTACTTTCGGCAGGATGTTTTTCCAACCAATCCATGTAATAAGCGTACGAGGTTTTATAACCCAAGGCTTGATGGGGTTTATACATATCATATTTGGTGTTCCATTCCTTAGCCTTTTGTTTCGGATTGTTTAACTTAGGCAATAAATCTTCTTGATAGTCCTAAGATTCATACTGAGCTGTTTGATTCAAGCGTTTAACCCTTCCATTTTGTTTTGGGCAATTAGGGTAGATAAAATAATGATTCATATTCTTTTTCTTGCGGGTTTGGACAACCAAATCAATGATATTTTTCTCAATAGTAGGAGTTCTTACTTTATGTGGTTTTCTAGATTTATCTTCCAGAGTAATAAATCTTTTATTTCCCTTTTCAAGGCGTGTTAGCTACCTATAAAAGACACTTGGGGAGATACCAAAATGTCTACGAGTAAGGCGAGAATTTTTATCATGTCCGTAGTACCAGTCAATCGACTGAAGGTGGAGTTGAGCAATTTTAGACAAATCATGTAATTGAGCGTTAAGCTTTCCAGGCAATATATGGAATAATTTTACAGATACGCCATTGTACTATCCTTTCATAATTTACACCTTTCTAGGTGTACTGGATGTACCTGAACCTAAGCAATATATTTTCTAAACTCTGAATGAAGTTTTTAATTTCCAACCCTTTGTGCTTCTTCCAACATCTCCTTTAAGGTCTTCCTCTTCTCACTAGATGATTGCTCCGCTCCTCCAGAGGAGATCTTAGCTTTCTTAGCCTTCTTTCCCGTTTTAGGAGAATTTTTGGCCAAGTCAATTTTCTTTTGGAATTTCTCAATTCTCCCTTCTGTGTCTACAAATTTCTGCTTCCCAGTATAAAAAGGGTGGCATGCACTACAAATGTCTACGACAATTTTCTCTTCGGTGGAGATAGTTGAAAAACTGTTGCCACAAGCACAACTGACTGTGCAATTAGTATAAATTTTTGGATGAATAGCTTTATTCATAGCAAGCGCGAGTATATCAACTTTTTTTATGTTCGGCAATCACTACCCCTATGCCAATTATTGCGCCTCCAATAAGAGTTATTTTTGTAGGAACTTCGGTTAAAAGTAGATAGGCAAAAGGGAGTGTAAAAATAGGGGAGAGATAGTTAAAAAAAGCTGTGTCGGCTACGGTTACATGTACTAGCGCCCATTGGAAGAGCGTATATGCTACAATTGAGCTAAAAATTGCCATGTAAACCACACCTAAGATCCCTACAAAAGATATTGTTGTTATGTCAAAGTTGGAACCACCCATAATCCCTTTACTTTCCAATAAAACAAAAGGAACAAAGCTTGCTAGGCCTACATAAAAAGTAATAAATGTTAAGAGCATTGGAGACCTTCCTTTTTCCAATTTAAAAAGATTAAATTTATGAAAAATATTCCTAATTTTTGAGGAGTTTTCTCCTAAGGCGTATTTTGACCAAAGCGTGTATAACAAAAAAGAAAGAGTTCCGGCCAATATTAACAAGTTACCCAAAGTACGTATTTCTCTTTTTATTAGGGGGTCAGATTCTCCCAATAAAGGTTCTATAATGATCAAACCTGTGCCAATGGAAGCCAGTAAGATGCCAAGTTTGGTTTTTGAAGTAATCTTTTCCTTAAAATAATAATGCCCTGCTGCAATTGAGAGAATAGGGGATATAAGTGTAATTATGGATGCGTCTATTGCCAGGGCATATTGATACCCTAAAAAAGTAAAAGCTAAACTTGTTTGACTCAACAAACCTAAGATTATTAGTGTTGGAATTTCTCTAGGTTTTATTGGTTGTTGTTGCAATTGCATAATGGTTGGGGGCAGAATAACTATACAAACAATCAAAAATCTAAAAAACAAAAAGTGCATGGGAGGTATCTCTTCCAAGGTGAGTTTTATAACTGGACCTGCCAATGCCCAAATAAGTGTAACAGTTATAAGAGATACGTATGCTAAAAATTTTAGGCTTTGTTTTGAATTTTGATTTTTTTGGGCAGTTATTAAATTCATTTCTCTGTTAAAACCTTATATTCACATCGCTTATGTATTGGAACGTTTTAGGTTTTCTAAAAACTCTTCAAACGGAATTTCTTTTTGCTCTCCGGTTGTTAGGTCCTTAATACTAATTGTGTTTTTCTCCAATTCTTCTTCCCCAGCAATGATAGCCTTTTTTATTCCTTTTTTTGATGCTGTGGATAATTGTTGAGAAATGGATGTGTGATAATCTAATTGGGCTAAGCAAGAGTTTCCTGCTTGTCTTATCTTTTGAGCTATTTCCATAGTTTTTGCTGTGTATTTGGTTTGTTGGTCTGAATCCCGAGACTGCCAAAGGGTGACAAAATATTCCACTTGTTGCTCCAATTGGGGAAGTAAATTCCATTCCTTTAGAAATTCCAATAAGGTAATATCTCCCATAGCAAATCCTACCCCCGTGAGTTTTTGATCTGAAAATAACCCGATAAGGTTGTCATACCTACCCCCACCGTACATTGCTCGGTTATTTTTAGGATTAAGATCAAATTGTTCTACAACAATGCCTGTGTAGTAATCTAGCCCTCGCATAATCTCAGGAGAGTATCTTATAAAGTCTTTATAACCCATTTTTCCCATTAGGTCTAAGAATTCTATTAATTGCTTTGCGCCTTCGTTTTGATTTACGAATTTAGTAACAAAATCAAGGTCTGCATTTAAGTATTCGTTTACTTTGCTGATCTGTTCGTTGGAGAGACGGCAACTTTCTAGCATTTGAGTAAAATCTTGTTCCGCTATTTTTGGTTTGGAATCAATTGCCTTTGTAACTCTATAAAGTTGTGTGTCCTTTTGTGCTATTTCCCCTTGGATGTTTGCCACTTCCTTTAAGTAAAATTCGGAAAATTTTCTATTATTTACACGCAATTCAAACATTCCCTTAGTAGCCCCAAGTTTTTTCATTACTTCCAAAGGAATAGAGAACACTTCTAAATCAGCATTAACGGAGTCCTCCCCCAAAATATCGCAATCAAACTGATAAAATTCTCTTCCTCTACCTTTTTGTGGTTTTTCATATCTCCAGCAGTTTCCAATGTTAAACCATCGGATAGGGCGGGGTAATGACGGAAGTTTTGCAGCCACCATTCTTGCAACCGAAGGGGTTTTTTCGGGGCGAATTGCCACTTTACGTCCGCCTTTGTCCTCCAAAGAATAAAGTTGATTATTTACAAGTTCTTCTCCAGATTTGGCTTCGTATATTTCTAGTTTTTCCAGTAGGGGAGCATCGTATTCTTCGTATCCAAAGGAAAGTGCTGTCTCTCTCCAGATATTAAAAATGTAGTTTTGAATGCGTTTTTCTTCTGGGTAGAAGTCTCTGGCTCCTTTGTATGGCTCGGTTGATAGTTTTGGCATGCTGTGATTATACCCCAGTAATAGTTTTTGTGTACCTGAGAAAGATGATATCCGAAAAATTGCTAGTTTTGATACAGATTTTGACAATATCCCCGATTAAGATCTACTGTGTTAATATACCCTTATGAAAATTACATACATAGGACACTCCTGCTTTAAAATAGAAATGGATGGGAAAACCATAATTATAGATCCGTATAACCCTTCGCTTATGGGATATGATTTTCCAAAAATCTCGGCTGATATTTTATTACTGTCTCATAAAGACCCCGAAACAACATACCTAGAGGGTGTAACAAATTATGAGCATTTGATTGATTCTCCTGGGGAGTATGAGATCTCTGAAATATTCATTTATGGTCTTTCCACTTTTCATGACGAGGAAAAGGGAGTCAAACATGGCAAAAATACTGCCTTTTTAATAGAAGACTCAAATTTTAGTGTTTTGCATTTAGGAAGTTTGGGCCATGAATTGCCCAAGGAAACCTTAGAGAAGATTGGAGATGTTGATGTTTTAATGATTCCAGTTGGAGGAAATTATGTTATAGATGCAGAAAAAGCTTCAAAAGTAATCTCTTCGTTGGAGCCCGGAATTGTTATACCTATGCATTATGCAACAAAAGACTCTAAACACCCTGAAAAATTAGCTGAACTAGATGAATTTTTAGAGGAAATGGGCGTAGAGAAGGGGATTACAAAGCGAGATAATTTAGAATTAAAAAGTAGTGTTTCGGAGGAGGAAACCAAAGTAATAGTTTTGAAGCCCTCCCATTAGTAGCTCATGAGTACAACATATAAACCAGAAGTGCCACCTCAAGATATAGATGCCGAAAAATCGGTTCTTGGCGCAATTCTTTTGGACCCGGATGCCCTGGTTAAGGTTATAGAATTTTTACTACCTTCTCATTTCTACAAAGATGCTCATGGAAAAATTTATTCGGCTATTATCGCTTTATATGAAAATAGAGAGCCCGCGGATTTGATAACAGTTCCAGATCAACTTAAAAAGATGAAGGCTTTAAAGGAATGTGGTGGAGTGGCTTACCTAACCGAATTAGTGAATTTTGTACCCACTGCGGCAAATATAGAACATTACGGAAGAATTATTAAGGATCACGCTACAAGGAGAAAATTGCTTTCAGCTTCCGCTAGAAT
>JAGPFW010000056.1 GCA_018056275.1 Patescibacteria group bacterium | reverse complement strand
AAAACGAGAAAGAGGAAATTTTGGCCAAAGCAATAGATAGTGTAAACAAAAAGTTTGGGGATTTTACGCTTAAGCCAGCGGAGTTGTTAAAAGCAAAGTCTGCTGCGCCTGATAGGATCGGTTTTGACATTATTAAGATATAAAATATGCTAAAATGTACTAGAACCTTGATAATAGAGGAGGAAATATGGAAACGAGAGTTTTGGTAATCTTCCACCCTGGAAGATATAAACACCCCAGGGTAAAAGCGAAATATTTTGAAGCCTCCCAGAGACTCCAAAAATTCCTCGAATCTCTGGGTGTTACATGGAGTCGCGGTCCATATGGGGACCTCCCTAGAGGAAAATTTTTTCCCAATAGACAGGAATACAGCTTCTGGGGAGATCCACAGGCAAGGGAAGAAATTGAGGTAATCCTTCGGGAGCTTGTACGGGAAAACCTCATTGTTCGATTTGAGTTTCTATGATTTCCAACGGGAGGGGCGCCCAAAAAGCAAACCTCCCTTTTTTCTTCATTTAGGGACACTTTGTGTTCTGATATTAGTGCCATTTGCAATTTCGTAAACTCTATAGGAGAAAATGACTTAGAAAGAAGAGACATCCCTTCCCATTCTCACCAACCCTTGCCAGCCGACCAAACCTCCTGTAGTATTTTACAAATGGCAGGAAACTACTCCCGAAACAAAGGACGCAGACTTGAACAAGAATTGGTCAACATCCTCAAAGAAAACAACCTACAAGCATGCAGAATAAGCATGGTAGAAACAGGAAGAATCCAAAAAGGCGACTTACTAATTAATAATAAATGGACAGCAGAAGTCAAAGGTGGGGAACAAGTACCAAAATTTGTTTATGACGCGAACAAAGAAGGAGAAGAGATTTTGTTCATGAAACGAGATCGCCAAAAATGGAAGGTTTGCATTGATCTAGAGTGGTTTCTAAACCATTTAGATTTTGAATAAATTCTAAAAAAAAACATTGCTTATTGCCCCCAAAACAATTTAAAAATGCTACAATATTTTTATGAATAAAAAGTTACGAACTGTAAACCTTGCATTACTTCTTTGTCTGATTCCACTTTTAACCGCATGCACACTACCCAAAAGTGTTGATGATGTGAAAAATATTTTTTCTAGAAACACGCAAGATGCAGCAAAAGATGTTAAACCACAGGAAGAATCTCCTTTTAGTAGAGAAACAAAGAAAACTTCTCCCCTTGGAAAATTGGAAGAGATTTTGGGGATGAAAAAGGCTATGGAATGCACTTACTCCTACGAAAATATTGAAGGTCTGATTTATACTGATGGAACAAATGTGCGGGTAAAAACTAAAATGCAAGGAGAAGAAGAACTAGTCAACACAAACGCCATATATACACCAGAATTTTTATACACATGGAAAGAGGGACAAACAGAAGGTACAAAGATTTCAATAAAAAACTTGGAGAATTCAATGACTGAAGCAGCTCAAGAGGAAAATGCATCTGCTTCCGCCACACCTCCATATTTACTAGACATGGAATATTCCTGCGAAGACAAGGAAATAGACAAAAATATGTTAATTATTCCAGAGAAAGTAAACTTTGTAGAATTAGACCTTTCTAGAATGGGTAAATTTGTAGATGACTTGGACATGTGCGCAATGTGTAACTCCATTCCTTTGGCAGAGGAAAAGGACGCATGCAAAACCGAATTTGGTTGCAACTAGAGATTTTTAACCAAGATTAGAAGATGGATTTACTGATTTTACCCTTTGATCATCGTTCTTCTTTTTCCAAAAATATTTTGGGAATAGAAGGAGATCCCAATTCGGAGGAAATTCAGAAAATAAAATATCTTAAGGGATTAGTATTTGAGGCTTTTTTGAGAGTGCGAGCAGATATAGAAAAACCCGAAGAGCTTGGTATTCTAGTGGATGAGATGTACGGAAGAGAGATTATAGAAAAAGCAAATAGTATGGGCATAGTAACTTCGGTGGGGGTGGAGAAAAGTGGACTAGACATTTTTGATTTTGAATATGGAAAAGACTTTGGAAAACACATAGAAACTTTGCAACCATCGTATGTAAAGGTCTTGGTGAGATACAATGTCCAAAATAAATGGGCAAATAGAAAACAATTAAATAGATTAAAAAAGCTAAGCGATTATTGCCTACAAAATAAGAAGAAACTTTTGTTTGAGCTGTTAGTTCCTCCAACAGAGAGGGATAAAAAGAGCAAAGCTGATTTTGAAACCGTAATAAGACCTGAAAAAACAGCAAGAGCAATTTTGGAGATTTCAAAAAAGGTTAAGGCTGATTTGTGGAAACTAGAGGGCTTTTCAACCGAAGGATGGAAACAAGTTTTGGAAGTAATACCAAAGGATGAAAAGGTAATTGTGTTGGGAAGGGGAGAGGACGAGGAAAAAGTCAAACACTGGCTAACAGAGGCTTCAAAATTTGATCAAATTATAGGGTTTGCTGTAGGAAGAACTATTTTTATGCAACCTCTAATTGATCATTTGCAGAATGATACTTCAAAGGAAGAGGCTATTGAGAGAATTTCCCAAAACTTTAAGAGCTTTGTGAATTTATGGCGAGAGGAAAGAAAAAAGTAACTTCTTCAAATAAACATTAGATTGAAAAATAGTGGCAAATAATATTTATTCTAAAGCTATTCCAAAAAAGCGGAATGTTTTTTGTTAGAGAACAAATACCATCCCAAGGCAAGCGCCACAATACCCCCAAACAAAGCAAAAACTTGCGCTACACCTGTATCCGGGACTGTAGATTGAGTTGCTTCAGGTACTTGAGTTCCACCTAATGTGCTAGAACTCATTGTTTTTCCCAAATGTAATTTAAAAGGGTACGAGTATCCATCTACGCTTAAAACAATAGAATAATCTTTGGGTTCACTACCAGATATTGTGTAGGACCAAGCACCACCAATAACCTCTGCAGAGAAAGACTCTCCATCAACAGAGACACTAACAGTAGAAGCATCTGCTGCAGTACCAGATAATACAGCTGAATTTGCGGAGTACCACCATTCAGAATACCTATTCCCAGCAGTATCTAAAGAACCAATTCTGTCCAAAGTGAGCGTTGCAGCAAACACAGAAGCAGATAAAGAAAAAGTTGCTAATACAGAAAATAAGAATAGGCAGATTTTTTTCATAATACAAGTGTAGGCTATTTTGGTTTATACTGTCAACACTTGCCACATGACTTTTTCATACTTGGTTTCGCAAAAAACATATTAGACAAAAATGAGTAATTAAGACCAAAATTTTAATTAAGAATACTTGAGGTATGTAAATAAATGGGAAAAAAGCTAACAAGGAAAGAGAAAATAACATTAATATTAGTAGCACTTGTCATTTTTAATGCATGGCTTATTCCTGTTTTTATAAGTAAAGGTAGATTTTGGTATGAAAATTATAAGATCTCAAAAAATCCTAAAGAACACAATATAGACACTAAAATCAAACCAAAATCGGATTTAGTAAAGGCAGTGGAACAATATTTAGAAGAATTAAGACAGGCACCCCACCAAGAACAGGAAAATATTCTAGGCATAAAAAACCCAATAATAAGTAGATATGAAGTAGTTAGTACAGTTGGAAATGAAAAAAAGGCTCAAGTTAAGGTAAGAATTTATATTGTAAATAGCTATTTAGAGAAAGAAATTTTTCTTTCTAGAAATAACGACTCATGGAAAGTTTTAGAAATAAAAGGGCCTAATGATTTAGTTTATGAAAGAAATGGAATTATATTAATACATCCACCCGACTGGGAAGTCTACTCAACTACAAATAATGAAGATGCCTTAGCAGAATGGAGCTTTAAGACAGCTGGGGGAGAGACTAAAGCTATATTTTTTATTGAAGAGAAGGGGGGGAATTTTTCAGAAGCTTTTATGGGCTGTAGTTTAGACGTAGTAACTAATTGTGACGAAAAGGAACTGGGGGAAAGAGTTTTGGAAACGGCTTTATTTCAAAAGTTAATTGGGGTTTATGTGTTAGAAGGGGAAGAATCAAAA
>JAGPFW010000055.1 GCA_018056275.1 Patescibacteria group bacterium | reverse complement strand
CGTAAGAACTTGGGTACAGTTTCTAAGGTTTCCATCCCCCCAGAAGTTATCCATGATATTGTCTTAAAGACATGCAAAGAATATTCCATTGATCTTGATTTGGAAGACTCCTTAAGTAGGTTAATTGAATACATAAAAGGTTCTATTTCTGTAAGCGCTATTTCCTTTTTAGTTCCCTCCTATCCTGGTAGTTCTGATTATATTTTTAAATCCCATCTGTTATACGAAGTATCAGAGTCTTTTGTAAATGGAGAGCTTTCTTTTTTGCGTGAGTATGCGGAAAAGAACTTTGGGGCTTCCATTCAGAATATTGAGCGAAGGGTAGAGGGTGGGCCACTAAACTCTTCCAGTACGGCTAAGGCATTGTCTAGAGAGGCCTATAAGATTGAGGTTGGATCCCTTTTGGGAGTAGTTGCTGTAACTTCAAGGAAAAGTGGGCATTTTTCTGATGCTCTTAAAAAGGATTTAACATCTTTATTTGACTTGTGTTCTACTTATTTTTCCCTTCTTTCCGATGTGGCGGAAAAGGAGCATAGAAAATTTAAATCTATGGTAGACAGTATGCGTGATGGGGTTTTTATGGTGGATGAAGAATATCGCTTTTTAATTGCGAATCCCTCTATTAAGGCCATGATGGGATTGCACGAGGCAGAAACAGTAAACATTGTTAGAGTCGCCTCATTTTTTTCTGTTCACCTTTCTATTGAGGATGTGGTGTCTGAAGTTTTTGCGTTAGGAAAGATAAAATTTATTGGGGATCTTAAAATAAACAATAAGTATTACACATTAACCGCGATACCTGTAAAAGTTAGGTCTCAGGTTATAGGAGTAGTCTGCCTTGTTCAGGACGAAACTTCGGACAAGGAGTTGGAAAAAATGAAGAGAGATTTTTCAGCTATGATTATTCATGAGCTTAGATCTCCTTTGTCTGTAATTAGGGGAACATCTGACTTTTTGCTTAAAGAATCTTCTAAAATAGAGGAACCACAAAAGGAAAAATTTATTTTACAAATTAAAGAATCTTCTGAGAGGCTACTTAAAATAGTCGGGGATCTTTTGGATTCTACAAAAATAGAAAGCGGTGATATAGAGCTGTTTAAATCAAGTGTAGATATAAATTCGCTTATAAATGAAACTGTTTCTTTTTATCAGAATAGTGCTAACCTTAGCGGCCTTTCGTTGTCAGTTAATTTGGACGCTTCATTGGCACCAGTAATGGTTGATCCAGATAAAATCAGACAGGTTCTAAATAACCTTATTTCAAATGGTCTAAAATATACAGAAGCTGGAGGTAAGGTTGTTGTCTCCTCAAAAAAGGAGGGATCTTTATTAAGGGTTTCAGTTTCTGACACTGGAAAGGGTGTAGAGGATTCCCATAAGGAGTTGATTTTTGAAAAGTATAAGCAGGTTGAATATGCAAAAACTACCGAAAGAAGTACGGGATTGGGTTTGGCAATATCAAAGGGAATTGTTGAGGCCCATGGTGGAAGAATTTGGGTAGAAAATAATACCCCAAAGGGTTCTATCTTTATTTTTGAATTACCATTGTAGGTTTTGATTTTTGTTTAAAATGCCATTATTCGTTTGCCATTATCTGTTGACCTAGTATTTAGTTTATATATACTTAAGAAATGAACAAATCAACTGCCCATATACTCAATTTTTCCGATATTAGAAAATCTGATCTCCCTTATGTAGGAGGAAAAGGAGCAAATCTTGGGGAAATGCTTTCAGCAGGTATTCCTGTACCTGACGGTTTTGTTGTTACCGCAAAAGCATATTACGATTTTCTTGACGGTACCTCCTTACGTCACAAAATTTTAACTGAGCTTTCTGGCTTGGATGTTGATGATTCAAAAGCTCTTGCTCAGGCTTCAAAAAACATAAAAACAGCTATTTTGGCCGCCAAAATGCCTGATGATTTGGCAGAGGAGATAAAAGAAGCGTACATTAAACTTTCTGGAGAACATGATTTGTTGGTGGCTGTCCGCTCTTCGGCTACGGCAGAAGATCTTCCCGATGCTTCTTTTGCAGGGCAACAAGAAACTTATTTAAATATAAGAGGATCCAAGGAAGTAATAAAACATGTCCAAAAGTGTTGGGCTTCCCTCTTTGAGGCAAGAGCAATATTTTATAGAACGGAAAATGGTTTTAATCATTTTAAGGTAGGTATTGCAGTCCCTGTGCAGTTAATGGTTCAGTCAGATGTATCTGGAATTATGTTTACGGTGAACCCTCTGACAAATAATCGAAAAGAGATCTCAGTGGAAGTGGCTTATGGGTTAGGGCAACCCATCGTCTCCGGAGAAATTACCCCAGATCAATTCATTGTTAATAAAGATACACTTCGTATAAAGACTCGCCACATTTCAAAGCAAACATGGCAACTTACATATGCGGGAAAAACTAAAATATCCAAGGCATATCAAGAAAAACAAAAGTTGGAAGATAAATTTGTAGAGAAAGTAGCGGAGATGGGTAAAAAAATAGAAGACCATTATGGGCATCCCCAAGATATTGAATGGGCAATGGAGAAGGGAAAGCTTTTGATTGTTCAGTCTAGACCAGTTACGACTTTGGATAAAGAAAAAAAGGAAATGGAGACTGTGATTGATCCAGCAAAATCTGCGAAGTTTATATTAGAAGGTCTAGCGGCCTCCCCTGGTGTTGGCTCTGGACCCGTAACCATCATAAAATCCGCAAGTGAAATCTCTAAAGTAAAGCAAGGTGATGTTTTGGTTGCTGTTATGACTAACCCAGATTTTGTTCCCGCTATGAGAAGAGCTTCGGCAATACTTACAGATGAGGGAGGAAGAACCTCTCATGCTGCTATTGTAAGTCGTGAGTTGGGTATCCCTGCTATTGTTGGTTCGCAATTAGCTACAAAAATGCTCAAAAACGGGGAGGTTGTAACTGTTGATGGTTCTTCCGGTAAAGTCTATTCTGGGGATGTAACCAAGATGGAAAAGGTAGAGGTTGATGATATAGACTATGAATCTTTAAAAACCGCAACCCGAATTTACATGAATCTTGCTGAACCTGATTTAGCGGACGAAATGTCTGGGAGGAATGTTGACGGTGTGGGTTTACTTCGCGCTGAATTTATGATTGCTCAGATAGGAAAACATCCCAGAAAGTTTATTAAGGATAAAAAGCAGGCAGAATTTATAGATCAATTGGCCTCTGGAATGGCAAAGTTTTGTGCAGCTTTTGAGCCTCGCCCTGTTGTTTATAGATTTACTGACTTTAGGTCTAACGAGTACGCAAATTTAATTGGGGGTAAGGAGTTTGAGCAGGAAGAACCCAATCCTATGATTGGATATAGGGGAGTGGGTCGTTATATAGATGATCCTGAAGTGTTTGAGTTGGAACTTGAAGCTATTAAAAAGGTTCGAAATAAGCTTGGTTATAAAAACCTTTGGGTGATGTATCCTTTTGTGAGAACAGTTGAGCAATTAGAGCAGGTTAAGAAGATTACTGCAGCCGCTGGGTTGCGCAGAAGTGCTAGCTTTAAGATATGGATGATGGTTGAGATTCCTTCCAATGTGATTTTGTTAGATGACTTTATCTCTGTTGGGATTGACGGAGTTTCGGTAGGGACTAATGATTTAACAATGCTAACCCTTGGGGTTGATCGAGATAATGAGAAAGTGGCTGACACCTATAATGAGATGAATCCTGCAGTTTTACAAAGTTTGGAAAAAATCGTTAAGACTTGTAGGAAAAACAAGATAACATGTTCTATTTGTGGTCAAGCGCCTTCGGTTTATCCCGAGCTTGTAAAGATGTTGGCTTTATGGGGAATTACTTCCATTTCCGTTAGTCCCGATGTCCTAGATAAGACAAGGAAAATCGTTTATGATGCCGAAAAGTCTTTGCTAAAAGAAAGACTAGCTAAGAAAGAATCTAAATGAGTTTAATAAGTTCTGTTACTGCCTTTAAATATTTGAACTCAAGGGCTAGATGGACTGTCTGTGCTAGAGTGCAACTGGATGACGGTGTGGAAGTTATTCAAACCGTACCCGATGGG
>JAGPFW010000054.1 GCA_018056275.1 Patescibacteria group bacterium | reverse complement strand
AGTTTAATTTTTATAGACGAGATTGACGCTATTGGTCGCCAAAGGGGTATGGGGATTGGAGGAGGCCATGATGAAAGAGAACAAACTTTAAACCAAATCTTAACCGAGATGGATGGATTTGACCCCAGAACTAATGTTATTGTTATTGCTGCAACCAACCGCCCCGACATGCTAGACCCCGCACTTATCCGTGCAGGGAGATTTGATCGTAGAGTAACTATACCCATGCCAGACCTATCTGATAGAGAGGCCATAATTAGGATCCATGCCAACGGAAAACCTATAGCCAAAGATGTAGATTTAATGCAACTTGCAAGAAAAACTGTGGGTTTTAGCGGTGCAGATATTGAAAACATGATTAACGAGGCTGCAATCATCGCAGCGAGAACTGGAAAAACAGAAATAACCGAAGAGGATTTAGAGGAAGCCTCTATAAAAGTAACCCTGGGTCCAGAAAGAAAAACTTTACAATCGGAAGACGAACGAAAAATTACAGCCTACCATGAGGCGGGACATGCTGTTGTGGCAACATTCCTTCCCGAGATGGATCCAGTAAATAGGATTTCCATAACCGCAAGAGGAGGAAGTTTAGGGCACACAAACTTCCCTCCAGAAAGAGATAGATATAAAGAAACTAAAACTAGACTACAATCCATAATTGCGACCATGCTCGGGGGAAGAGCCGCAGAAGAACTAGTTTTTGCAGAATATACAAGTGGGGCTTCTGACGATATTGAAAGGGCAACAAAAATCGCCCGAAAAATGGTAACGGAATATGGAATGAGTGATTTGGGGCCAATTTCCTTTAATGGGAATGACGAGGAACAAATATGGTTAGCAAAGCAGATGGGAGAATATCATACAGTAAGCCAAGAAACAGCTTCAAGAGTAGACAAAGAAGTAATAAAAATTGTTGATAAGGCTTACACGGAGGCGAAAAACATTTTGATTGCCAAGAAACAGTTGCTAGATTCAATTTCCCAAAAGCTACTGGAACAAGAAACGCTTACACAAGAAGATTTTAAACTATTGGTATCTGGTAAAATGTAGTAATATAAAGATATGTTCAACCTGCTCAAGAACAAAACCTCCAATTGGGATCGCGTTGCCAAAGAATACGATGAGCTTGTTGGGGATTCAGGAGATTTCAATCATAAAACATACATAAACCCCGTGGTTCTTGGAATACTTGGGAATGTAAAAAATTATAATGTGTTGGATCTGGCTTGTGGACAAGGATATTTTTCCAAAATTCTTCATTCTAAGGGAGCACATGTTGTGGGTGTAGATATTTCGGAAAAGTTAATAGAAATTGCAGAAAAAAAATTTGGACAGGTGGGGATAAAATTTTTAGTTAGAGATGCGGCAAACATGGAAGGGGTTGCCAGTAATCAATTTGATTTTGTGGTCTGTAATATGTCCTTTCACGACATAGAGCATGTGTCTGAAACTATTGACGAAATATCTCGCGTTTTGCAAATTGGAGGAAAACTGGTTTTCTCCATTCCACACCCATGGACACATGTTGGAGAAACTATAAAGGAAGGAGACGGTTATTATTTAAAGCTTAAAAAATATAGAAGTGAATTTGAATTTGAAAATCATCTGTATGGGGAGAAAGGGATAGTTTCCTACCACAGACCTTTGGAATATTATGTAAAGAAATTAGCTGATCACAGGTTTGAAATAACTAATTTTGTGGAGATCAGCACAGAGCATGCTAAGGGGGAACTAGTGCAAGACAAGGATTATTTAAATTATAAAAAGGAATTCCCAAGTTTTTTGGTTGTGGGTGCAACTAAAAATTTGGTGGTGTATTAAGTTAAAATAAAAGGAAAAATTATATGCAAAATAATAACAATGAAAGAATGGACCCATATGGGCCCATGGAAAAAAGGGAAAGAGGTCTTCCTGTTGGGGAATTGCTTCAAATAGCGGAGGAGTTACCGATGCGAATGATCCTAGAGTACGGAACAGAGGTTACAGAGAAAACATTGTTGGGAAAAGGGCTTCTTGAACTGGATGTTACTGGAAATGGTATTATCTATGTAAATGATACGGAAACTATAATAATACCCAGCGGAGTACACCCAGAAGACGCTTTTTGGGCAATGTATGGATTTCCAGGTAGGGAGTTGATGTCTTTAGAAAGGCAAGGGGGATTGCTCTCAGTAGAGGTGTCTCCTATAAGGGGCGGAGATGATAAGCATACACAGGCACTTGGCACAGAAGCGGCATATAGAACCATGTACCCCTCTAGTAAAAAAGCCTCTGCAATACCATATGACGAGGAAAATCCAATGCAACCAGAAGAGTGGCCCGGCGAGGAATATCCTAGGTGGGAGAGTAGCGCCGCCGACAGAACAAGAGTAGCTGTCTCTACAGATTATGCTGTTGAAATGGCAGACAAGGGCATTCCAGGGGGTGCAAAGACAGATTGGGTTTTTCAAGCGAAAATTGTTGAACCAAGAGACAATGCCTTTCCAAAGTGGGAGGCCATGGCAACAGCCTTACTACGGGGACAACCAAACTGTGCTGATGCCCTAAACACCCTTCTTGCATACGAAAGCCTAAGTATAAGAATCTCGGGAAACTCCGAGAGGGCCTTCTTAGAGGATCTTATAGGGAGACCAGGAACCGATGTGGAAAGAGTACACTTCATGCCAGAAGTCGTTTCTCCAGATCTACTTATAGTAAGAGATGAGTATGTTGCAAGGAATCCTAATAGCAAAAAGGGTGACTTAATAGTAGTCGTACGAGAAAAAGAAGAATGGCACGCAAAACGATTTCACAGAGACCCCACAAAAGGGGAAGACGTAGATAGATGGATCGAAAGTATAGACAAAAGAGGAGCTGCAGTTGACAAACTCTTGGACTCTCTACGGTAATCTTATACAAATTCCGTGATATAATCCCCTCGCAAAGGTAAAAGCCCCGAATATAAAGGGCGTTATACTTTGTGGAATTATTTATGGAGAAAACGTACAACCACCTACAAAACGAAAAAGAAATTTTTAACATGTGGGAAGACCTAGATTTGTTTTCCCCAGAAGGCTCCCAAAAAGCCCAAAAATTAGCAAATATCCTCACACGAGAGGAAACCTTTTCGGTTTTAATGCCCCCACCAAATGCCAATGCACCCCTCCACTGTGGACATGTTACCTATACAATTCAAGATCTAATGGCCAGAGTAAAGAGGATGCAAGGCTTTAAAACACTATACCTTCCGGGGACAGACCACGCCGGTTTTGAAACTCAAGTAGTATATGAACGCAAACTAAAAGAAGCAGGTAAATCCCGATTTGATTTTGACAGAGATACTCTGTTTAACCAAATTTTGGATTTTGTGAAAGAAAACTCCCAAACAGCCATAGAACAACTGAAAAGACTGGGAATGAGCGCTGACTGGAATCGCACAACATTTATGCTAGACGACCATGTTATTGAAACAGTTTATGACACATTTGAAAAAATGCACAATGACGGACTAGTTTATAGAGACATTTATATGGTTAATTATTCCACTTTTCATGGAACCACCTTTAGCAATCTGGAAACCACGCATAAGGAAAGCATTTCTCCCTTATACTATGTGAAATACTTAATTAAAGACACTAAAGAAACTATCTCAGTTGCCACCGTACGCCCCGAGACAATATACGCCGATGTTGCTATTGCAGTAAATCCAAAAGATAAAAGATTTGAAAATCTGGTGGGCAAAGTGGCAATAAATCCCTTAAATAATAAAGAATTACCTATTCTTGCGGATTCTTATGTGGACATGGAATTGGGGACTGGTGCCCTGAAAATAACACCGGGACATGACTTTAATGATTATGAAATTGGAAAAAGGCACTCTTTACCAATAATTACAGTCATAGATTTGGAAGGAAAAATGACAACCGAAGCTCCCGAAGTACAAGGATTGTACCCAAAACAAGCTCGCTTAAGAGTAGTAGAAATCCTAAGAGAAAAAGGAGCAATAGAAAAAACAGACGATAATTACAAAAATAATTTACTTGTTGATTACAAAGATGGTCAACCAATTGAACCTTTACCTCTTCCAAATTGGTTCTTAAAAATGGATGAGTTAGCA
>JAGPFW010000012.1 GCA_018056275.1 Patescibacteria group bacterium | reverse complement strand
GCAGAGATGAAGGGGCGAATTATTGGTAAAGAGGGTAGAAATATAACCACATTTGAAAAGCTTACAGGAGTGGAATTGGATTTGGATTCTTCTCCCGGCGACATAATTATTTCTTGCTTTGACCCCGTTAGGCGAGAAATAGGAAGAGTTGCTTTAGAAAGATTGTTAGCGGATGGGAGAATTCAGCCAGTGAGAATTGAGGAGTTGGTTCAAGAAACCCAAAAAGACATGGAGCATATAATTTATAAAGAAGGTGACAAATTATGCCATATGTTGGGGGTTTATGACCTCCCAAAGGATATAGTTAGTTTATTGGGTAAGTTCAAGTATAGATTTTCTTATGGCCAGAATTTAATTAAGCACACACTGGAGGTAACTAACATAGGTATGGTTTTAGCAAGGGAGATTGGCGCTAATGTGGAAACGGTAAAAATTGGCTGTCTATTACATGATATAGGAAAGGTACTTTCTCCCGATGGAAAGGGGAGCCATGTGGATCATGGTATTGAATACTTGCAAGGCAAAGGAATCTCTGAGGAAGTATTAGTTTGTATTAGGGAGCATCATGGTGACAAATTTAGCTCAATAGAATCGGCTTTAGTAGCTTTAGCGGATCATATTAGTGGCGCTCGGCCTGGTGCAAGGTCAGAAGATTATGAGTCTTTCTCCAAGAGGATGAAAGATTTGGAGGAGGCGGCACTATCCTTTGATGGTGTGGAAAAAGCTTACGCAATATCCGCTGGAAGGGAAGTACGGGTTTTTGTAGAACCAAAGATAGTAGATGATGCCTCTACCGCCTTGCTTGCACGAGAGATTGCTCGTAAAATAGAGCTAGAGCAAAGCTATCCCGGTGTTGTCAATGTAACTGTTATTAGGGAAACCAGGATTTCAGAAACAGCACGCTAGGAATTGCTCACGATGTGAAAGATATATATGTATTACATTTTGCTTTTAATTGCACTGGTGCTTGTGTACTCCTTCGTAATAAAAGTAATAAGTTCCGTGTTTAAAAGCCTTTTGGTAGTTTTAGGCTTAGCTCTCTTAATAGGTGGTATATATGTTTCTGTTTTGTCAGCTCAAGAACCTGTTAATATTCTGAATTTGTACGAAGTAGATAATTTTAGGATTAAAAGATTAGAAAAATGAAAATCTTGTTTATTGGTGACATAGTTGGAAGGCCAGGTAGAGAAATAGTCAAGGAAGTTTTGCCTGGTTTAATAAGGAAACATAGCATTTCTGTTGTGATTGCATGTGTGGATAACCTTTCTCATGGACGAGGTGCCAGCGAAAAGACCATAAAAGAAATGCAAGAAGTTGGTATCGATTTTTTTACAGGCGGTGATCATATCTTTCATAACAAGGATTTTGAGTACGAAATTGACGATCTTCCTGTTATTAGAGCCGCGAATTACCCAGGGGAAGCTCCAGGAAAAGGTCATGGGTTGTTTGATCTTGGTGATAAGGGATATTTGCTTTTAATTAATCTTCTCGGAAGAACAGCCTTTTCCTCCAAGTTTTCATATTTAGAAGATCCATTTACAACAGCGGAAAAGATATTAAGCCAATACTCTGATCAAAAGAATGTTTTTTCTTTGATAGATTTTCACGCTGAAGCCACCAGTGAAAAAAACGCCCTCGCATTTTATTTGGATGGAAAGGTTGATGCAATTGTGGGAACTCATACACATATTCCCACATGTGATTTTAGAACTTTATCTAATGGAACTATGTTCGTAACCGATGTTGGAATGACAGGAAATATAGATTCTGTGCTTGGCGTTAAGGCTGATATAATAATAAATTCCTTCCTAACAGGAAGACCCCAAAAATTTGATTGGGAAAAGACTGGCGCAACAGCCTTTAGGAGTGTATTATTAGATTCAGTCACAAAGACAATAAGTCGTTTGGACTTTTGATAATTATCAAGCCAGGCAGTTTTTTGAAAGGGGGTGCACTAAAACAATGACAAAAACACAACTAATAGATATGGTTGCTGATATGGCTGGGTTAACCAAGGTTGATGCCAAAAAAGCCGTAGACGCAGTAGCTGAGGTTGTTTCTTCAGCTCTTTCTAAAGGAGAAAAAGTAACTTGGACTGGTTTTGGCACATTTGAAGTGAGAACCAGAGCCGCTAGAATGGGTAGAAATCCTCAAACTGGAGCTCCAATGAGAATTCCCGCCACAAAGACACCTGCGTTCCGTTCAGGAAAAGGATTAAAAGACGAAGTAAAGGAGTAACCCTTAATTCGCTTTTATACAAAAGCCCCGCTTTTGCGGGGTTTTTGTATGGGAGTGAATCTAATGTTTATAAACTAGGTAATGCTCTTTTGTAAAGTTGTATGCCAACCAAAAATAGGCCAGTATTTTTTGCCAAAACTTAAACTTCCTCTATAATCAGAATAATGCCTAAAGTGCCCGGATACAGAAATAAGAAAACGAATACAAAAGATGTTATAGAAAATTGGCGACACGATACAAATGCCATAAAAAAATACACTTTTTTGCGCTCTTTTCTTCCCCAAGATGAAAAAAAACAAAGATCCCCGTTTTTGTTACATACTGCTTTGCTCCTTTACTCTGCTTTTTTTGCAATCGTTTTGGGGACAATAAGGATAGCTCCTAAAATAATGCCAGGTGTTTTGGGTTATGCTTCCGATATCTATATAGAGGAGCTTTTGCAGTATACAAATGACCGTAGAAGAGCAGCGGGTTTACCTTCACTTAAGATTAATGCAGATCTTTCTCGGGCGGCCGAAGCAAAGGCCAAAGATATGTTTGCTAAAAATTATTGGGCGCATGTCTCTCCCGATGGGGTTGAGCCATGGGATTTTATTGTGAGTGCTGGGTATGATTATTCCTTTGCAGGTGAGAATTTAGCCAAGAATTTTAACTCATCAAAAGAGGTTGTGGATGCGTGGTATGATTCTCCGTCTCACAGGGAAAATCTCTTAGGAGTTCATTACCAAGATATTGGCTTTGCTGTAGTAAATGGTATCTTGGACGGTTATGAAACCACATTGGTTGTGCAAACCTTTGGAAAGCCTCGTGTTCCTACTTATCTTAGCTCTTCGGAGCCTGAATCCTTTTCAGAAATATCAAGACCTGTAGAGGTTCCCATAACCACGGAAACCCCTGCAACAGCATCTCCAAGCCATTTTGGTTTCACAGCCCCCTCTGCAGACTCTTATGCTTCCGATACTCCAGTTGATGTTTTGCCTTCAGAGGAGCCAACGAACGGCCTTGCAATAACCCAACTAGGAAATGGTGAAAAAGATGTCAATAAGGCATCTCCGTTTTTTATAGATATTGTTGGGGCCACAAACCTAATAGGGATTAGCTTTATCACTTTTTTAGCTCTTCTCCTCATGGCTGATATTTGGTATTCCCACAGAAGGAGCATTAGAAAAGTAACAGGTCATACATTTGCCCATTTGTTATTCCTTTTATTTGTATTTGGAAGTATTTGGTTAGTTTTAAGTCCAGGGAAAATTTTATGAAGAAAGATTCTCACTTTAAGCACTATGCAGTTTTAATTTTTGGAATGGCAGTTTTAGGTTCATTTTTTGTATTGTTTAGGTACAACACCCCCTTTCAAATTTTTATTGGATTACTGGGGTGTATTTTTTATACTTTTTGGGGTATATTTCATCATGCGTTGGAGGATAGGGTTACAAAGTTGGTTGTTGCAGAATACATCCTTTTTAGTTTGGTAGCCTTCCTACTAATGATCCTTTTTGTGACGATATAACAAATAGAAATATGAAGGCTGTAATAATAATTCCTACATATAATGAAAGGGAGAATGTTCAAAAACTTATCCCTGAGCTTATTAAATCTGTAGAAGCAGGATATTCCGGGGATTTTGAAGTTCTGATTGTTGATGGTAATTCTCCCGATGGCACAGGCGAGGTAATTCAAAATTTTTCTAAGCAGTATAAGAATGTTCACTTACTATTGGAACCTGAAAAACGCGGATTGGGTGCGGCTTATGTGTATGGGTTCAAACACGCGATGAGCGAGATGGGGGCAGATATAATTGTGGAAATGGATGCTGATTTTCAACATAATCCCCAAATGGTACCAGTGCTCCTTAATGAAATAGAAATGGGTGCAGATTATGTTGTGGGGTCACGCTTTGTCAAGGGTGGCAGTATTCCTAAGGAGTGGTCTTTAAAAAGAAAATTTCTTAGTATTGGCGGAAATATTTTTTCAAAGTTAGTTTTGGGTATTCTTAATGTAAATGATTTTACATCTGGGTTTAAGGCATCTCGCGTTAAGGGTTTTGTTGATCAACTAGATTTAGATAACGTCCTCTCTCAAGGCTTTGCGTACAAAATAGACCTTTTATTTAGAATGCATCGTTTGGGTGCAAAGATAAAGGAGGTCCCCATTAATTTTGCACTAAGGGATAGGGGTGACTCCAAAATGGAAAAGAATAACATGTTAGATTCTCTTCGCGTTGTATTTGCCTTAAGAATGAGAGAATTGGAAAGATTTATAAAGTTTGGTCTGGTTGGATTTTTGGGTTTTTTCTCTGATATAGGTTTGTTTAACTTATTTCTGTGGGCTACCTCATTAGGAGAAACTAGATCAAGCTCCTTGTCTGGTTTTATTGCTATAAATGTTACCTATTTGTTTAATAATTTTTGGTCTTTTAATAAACAAAAAATCTCTGACCCGATTAAGATACTAAAAAAAGCCCCAGTATATTATGTTATCTCTTATATCCCTATATATTTTAGGAGTAGTGTATTAATCCCCTTGGCGCTTAAAACATTTGGGGATTCCCCTTTTGTTTCAAATACAGCCTTTATTATGGGTGTAGCCGTTGGATTAGTTTGGAATTTCTTCTTTTATAGTAAAATAGTTTGGAAAAACCATGATTGAATATTCTATAGTCATACCCTGCTTTAACGAGTCGGGGAAAATAACCTCTTCTTTAACTCAAATCTTAAATTTTATGCCCAGTTTTTGCTCCTCTTTTGAAGTAGTTGTAGTGGATGATGGAAGTACCGATGATTCAGTTTCCAAAATAAAGGAATATCAAAAAAACCATGAACATGTACGGTTAATAGAGAATCCCCATAAAGGAAAAGGGCCTACTGTTTGGAAGGGTGTTATGGAGGCTAGAGGTGAGTATATTTATATGGCAGATACCGATCTTTCGGCGCCGATAGAGGAGTTGAAAAAGCTTTCAGTTTGGGTTAAAGAACATGGTAAGGATATAGTTATTGCTTCCCGAGAAGGGCACGGGGCTGAAAGGATAAATGAGCCTTTTTACAGGCACTTAATGGGTAGGGTGTTTAATTTTATGGTACAGGCTGTTATACTTCCTGGGATTAAAGATTCTCAATGTGGGTTTAAGCTCTTTAAAGGAAACGTAGCTAAGGATGTGTTTTCCCGTTTAACTATATATGGGGATTCTGCTGGGGTTTTGGAAAAGGCTTACTTGGGGGCTTTTGATGTAGAAGTTTTGTTTATCGCAAAAAAGTTGGGCTACAAGATTAAGGAAGTGCCTGTTAAATGGACTTATGTAAGGACTACAAGGCTTAGCCCTTTTCAGGATTCCCTAAAAATGGCCAGGGATGTACTAAGGATAAGATTAAATAGTTTAAAAGGAGTATATAAAATATGAAACTGTGTGTTTTAGGAACTGGTTATGTCGGCTTGGTTGGTGCTGCTATATTTGCAGATTGGGGAAATGATGTTGTTGGGGTGGATATTGACGCTGCAAAAATTAAAAAGATAGAAGAGGGAATTATGCCGATTTATGAATCTGGGCTTTCAGAAATTGTGCTGTCTAATATTAAGTCTGGCAGACTTTCTTTTACAACAAGTCTCGCAAAGGGAATAAAAGATGCAGAAATTGTATTTATCTGTGTTGGCACTCCTCAGGATGAAAAAACAGGCGCTGCTGACCTTTCGTATGTATGGGCTGTTGCCAAGGAGATAGGGGAAAATATTGATGGTTATAAAGTTATTGTCACAAAAAGCACTGTTCCTGTTGGTACAAATGAGAGAGTTAAGCAAATAGTTAGGAAATACGCTCCTAGTGGGACAAGATTTGATGTAGCTTCTAACCCTGAATTCTTACGAGAAGGTTCCTCTGTGGATGATATGCGTAACACGGATCGGGTGGTAATAGGTTCTGACTCTGAGAAGGCCTTGGGTATTTTAAGAAGGCTTTATGACCATTTGGGGACCATTATTGTAGAAACAGATCTTCGTTCCGCCGAGATGATTAAATATGCATCTAACTCTTTCTTGGCTACAAAAATCTCTTTTATTAACGAAATGGCTCAAATATGTGAAAGAGCTGGGGCTGATATTTCCAAGGTCGCTTTTGGTATGGGTTTAGATAAAAGGATTGGACCAAAGTTTTTAAACGCCGGCATTGGTTATGGTGGTAGTTGCTTTCCAAAGGATGTTTCTGCACTATATAAAACATCTACAGATCAGGCTTATGATTTTAAGCTTTTACGTGCCGTAATGGAAGTCAATGAGCGTCAGATGGATTATTTTATGGATAAGATCGTTGCGTATTTTGGGAAAAATTTAGATGGAAAGACTATCTCTTGCCTAGGATTGTCGTTTAAATCAGATACGGATGATGTGCGCGCTTCAGTTTCCATAAAAGTTGTCCAAGCCTTAAGAGGAATGGGTGCCCAAGTGCGAGTGTATGACCCCGCGGGACAAGAAAACGCCAGGCGCATATTGGGGGAAAATTCCATTTATTATGCCAAAGATATATACGATTCTATGAAGGGAGCGCATGCGGTATGTCTGCTTACTGAATGGAAGCAATTTGGGGAGTTAGATTTAGATAAAGTTAAATCTTTAGTTGCAGAGAAGGTTATCTTTGATGGAAGAAACCTCTTGGATAAGGAGGCAGTTGAAAAGGCGGGTATTAAGTATTTTGCTATAGGGAAGCGTACAAACGGAGGAGATTATCGCCAGTTTGAGGGTGGTTCTGCAATATTAGAAGAGTTTATAGAAAAATAATAGATGGAAGAAAAACATGGAAAGAAGATGAGGGTTCTTGTTTTTGTTCCTGAATTCCCAAGGCTAACTGAAACTTTTATTCAACGGGAAATATCTAAGCTAATTGAGTTAAATAATCTGGATATCACTGTTTTTTCTTTGGAAAAGGCTCCGGGGAAGACTTTGGATAATGTCGCAGGTTCAGTGGTATATAAAAGGCTTACATTTAAAGATGCCCTAATTGCTTGGATTTTCTTTACTTTTACAAAGCCAGTAGTGTTATTTAAAACAATCAGGGATTTTATGCGAGACTCCTTAAAGGAGGGTTTTGGAATTAATAAGATAATGTTTTTGGCAAAATCGGTGGGGTACGCGTATTTATTCAGACAACATTCTCCTGACCATATCCATGCAAACTTTATGTCATGGCCTTCCACTATGGCATTGCTTATCTCAAAAATTCTTGGTATTCCCTATAGTATTTCTGCTCACGCTAAGGATGTTATGGTAGAAGGAGAGTATTTTGCCCCCAAGGTGCTATCTGCTAAGTTTGTTTCCATTTGTAATCGGTTTGCCTATGAAGATTGTATTAAACGTTCGGGAATTAAAGATCCCAAAAATGTGTTGTTACAATATCATGGGATTGATTCTGTGCAGTCGTTTGAAAGTATAGCCCCTGCCAAAAGATCAGGAAAGCTTTTTGTTTTTAATGGAGGATCGCGTTTAGTTGAAAAGAAAGGTCAAAAATATCTAATTGAGGCCGCCAAGATCTTAAAAGACTTTGGTTTGGAATTTGAAGTTCATATTGCAGGGCCCGGTCCCTTATTTGGGGAATTAGTTTCTCAGATAGATTCTTTGGGTTTAGCTGATCATGTTTTTATACATGGAAATGGTGATGGTGTACCATTTGATAAAGTTGTTTCTTTATTAAAGGCTTGTGATATTGTGGCTCAATCCAATATTAATTTGGATTCCGGGGATGCGGATGGTATACCTACATTTGTAATAGAAGCCGCGATGTTGGCAAAGCCTATTGTGACAACTAATGCTGGTAGCATAGAGGAGCTTATTATAGATGGAAAAACTGGATGGGTGGTTCCTCAAAGAGATCCTATGGCACTCTCACAGGGAATTCTGCGCGCTAAAGAATTTATTGATTTTAAGAGGTCTTTGGGGGAGGTAAATTTCCAAGGAAAAGCAGGACAAGATATGGTAGCCAATACCTTTATTCCTCCCAAGGAATTTGTTGATATAACATTAGAAGCTCAAAAGAAAGCTTTAGAAATGTTTGATCTGGATAAAAATATCAGGGAACTAGAACAGCTTTTGATACAATAAATACATGCGGATAGCTGTTTTGGTTAAATCCACAACTTTTCATTCTGGATATGGGGGGCTTGAGACTCAAAATAAGCTTCTTTGTGAGGGATTGGTAAGAAGAGGTTATGATGTTCTGGTTTTTTCCCCTCAACAAGATTTAAAGTTTGAGGCAAAATATGAGAATGGTGTTAAATACCACTTTTTGCCTTGTGTTTACAAACTCACTCATATTGGAAAAAATAATTGGCTAAATATTTCTAGTGAAACCTTTTCTAGACATCACAAGGAGAAGCCATTTGACCTTGTTCTTAGCCAAAGTTCTGCTGGTTTAGGTGTAATTTTAAATAGGCATGAATTTAATGTTCCCGTTATTTCAATATCTCATGGCACTATCATGGGCGAGTTTCAAACTAGGCTTAATTCAGTAAAGGGACTTAGGTCGTATTTTCGTTTGTTAAAGGATGCTCTTTTTGTTTTAAGAGTATTTTTTGGGCGCCAAAGAAAGTTTGTTCATGGTTCCATTAGGGTTATTGCAGTTTCTTCGGCGGTTCGTGAGGCTCTGATTAATGAAACCTTTGTTTCCAAATCAAAGGTTGTGGTTATAAACAACGGAATTGACCCCGCTCTGTTTGAACAGACTTCGTACCATCCTACCAATGGAGATTTTCTTGCCCATTCTCTTCATCCTTTGGATAAACCAAAAATCTTATATGTAGGGCAAATAACAAAATCCAAAGGGCTAGATACCGTTTTTAGATTATCTCAGGAACCAGAATTTTCTGAGATTTCGTTTGAAATAATTGGTGGAGGTGATTATTTAGATGAACTTAAATCTAAAGTTTTATCTTGTGATTGTGCTAATAGGGTAAGAATTCATGGAAAGATGCTTTATGCAGACCTATTGCCTTACCTAAAATCTCTAAAAGATACGATTTTTGTTTTTCCCACAAAGAGATATGAAGGATTTCCCATGGTTCTAGTAGAAGCCCTTTTCTTGGGGTTTCCTGTGGTAGCTTATGATGTTGGAGGTGTTTCCGATGCGGTTAAAAATGAGGAAACAGGATTTTTAGTCCCTTCGGGAGATTATGAAGAATACAAAAAGAAGTTGCAGATGCTTATCCGTGATTCCGAAAAAAGAAAAGTGTTTTCTGAAAACAGTCGCAAATTTGCTTATAATGAACTTACCTTGGATAAAATGTTAGATCAGTATGAGCAGGTTTTTAAGGAAGTCTTAAAGGAATATGAAAATATTACGCATAGTTTATGATTGGCCGGAACCTTGGGCAGGATTGTCGCCACATCCATATGAAGTAACCGTTACACAGGCAAAAAAAGGTCATGAAGTCACAGTTTTTGCTGGAAAATGGCCCAATTCTGGCCGCATGATAATACCCGAAAACGTTTCGGTTGTTGGTTTTATGCGGGAGCCCCTAAGAGGAACTATTTCTTTAACTACTTCTGTTTGTTTATTTTTTTACTACCTTAAGTGGAGACGCAGTAATGTGCCTGATATAATACACTCACATGGTCATTTTGCCATTTGGATTTATTTGTATCGCCTTTTTTTACGAAAGTTTTTCCCCAACTCCTTGGAGCTAAAAATTCCTTTAATAGTGCATTTTCACAACACAACCGAAGGACGCAAGCAAAAGCTTTTGGAGAAAAAAACTACTATTAGTCCAATATCAAAGTATGTGTCATGGCCATTGTCAACTCTTTCTGATAAGTGGGCAATAAAGGCTGCGGACGCCTTTGTGTTTGTTGGTCAAGAGTTGGTAGAAGAAGCAAAAAAATATTACAATGCACCTTCGGAAAAATGTTTTGTAATAGAATCTGGTGTTAATGACACCTTGTTTAAGCCTGTTGGGGGTGAGGAAAAAGAAAAAACCCGAAAAGACCTTGGTTTTGATCCAACGGATACAGTAATTTTAAATGTTGGAATGATGGTAGAGCGTAAAAACATAGATAAGCTTATTTTATCCCTAAAGCATCTCCCTTCTCCATATAAGATTTTGTTGGTGGGGCCAGGAGATCCCGAATATCTAAAGAAGTTAGATCAAATTATTCATGATAATCACCTAACCGATAGAGTGATGCAGAGTGGTTACGCCTCCTATCCAGAAGTTCCTATTGCTATGCAGGCTGCTGATATTTTTGTATTACCATCGTCTTTTGAGGGAACCCCAAAGGTTGTAATGGAGGCTCTTTCTTGTGGTGTTCCTGTTCTGGCGTCAGGTTTTAAATTAACTCAAGATATTTCTGGCCTTAAGTACCTTGACAAAACCGATCCCCAGTTCATAGCTGAATCAATACAGGCTATGTTAGCTAATCCACCTTTTGTAGATAGAGAAAAAATATATCGAGAGTACTCTTGGTCTTCAAGGGTACAGAAACTAGAAGAAATATATGAATCTGTTAAGAAAAATTCCTAATAAATACTTGGTGCTAATAATTTTTACTATTTTTGTGGGGTTGCACTTGTCTTTGTTAAACATAAATAGTGCCGAATGGGGAGATTCCTATAGAATCTTGCGCGCATCTGAGCATTTGAGATCTTTTAATTACCCTACCGATGAAAAAAGACCCCCGCTTTTCTCTTTATTCTTAGCTTTTAGACCAATAGAAGATGTTGACCCAATCCTTTGGGGAAGGATTTTTATGCTTTTTGTGAGTTGTGTTAACTTTTATTTATTTTATCTCTTGGCAAAAGAGATTTTAGAGAAAGATTATCAAAAAATTTGTTTGGCTTTACTATTCTTTACCTTTAACCCTGTTCTCTTATATTGGTCACTTCGCATATATGCAGATTTATTTTTTACATTGTGGGTTTTACTTGGTTTTTTACTTGTTTTAAGATCCCCAAAATTTCCGTGGAATGTTGTAGCTATTTCTTTTGTAGCTTTTTTGGCTATTTTGACAAGATTTGAAGGTTATATTTTGGCTTTTGCTTTTGGAACTTATTTTTTTCTTAGAAAAAGCAAAAATGGCTCCTTTGAGTTGCCTTTACTTGCAAAAGAGAATTTTCTTCATGCGCTTACATACACCATCTTTCTGTTCATGTTACTTATTCCTTATTGGCTTTGGAGAAACCCCTTTAATTCATCGTACTTTTCTGAGACAAGCACAATGCCTTATGATATAAAAACTTGCTTGGTTTTTATTTTTTCTTTGGTTTTTGCTTTTGGGTATACTTCAGCAGCAGCTTTCTTTGTAACTATGCCCCGTAAAATTTTCTCTTTTGCGCTTAAGGTACCCTCTGTTATTGTTTTCATTGTTCTGGAGCTGTTATTGATACTTTTATGGCCTGCTGCTATCCCAAGACTATTTGCTCCAATAATTCCCTTTTTAATTTTGTTTCTTGCTTCCGTAATAATTGATGTCTTTAACGATGAAGGAAATACATCTAGGTTTTTGATTCCTCTTTCCCTTATCCTTTTGGTCCTGTATCCAGTTGCCCAGAAAATATTTGCCTTGCAATTTTTGCTTCCTTCTTACAAGGGCATTGGAGTTCTATTTCTTATTAATTTTGCTTCTGTTTATTTTCTTTACAAAAGGAATGTTAAATTATTCATACTTTCCATTTTGATTTCATCTATTTTTTGGTCTCTTGGGGTTATTTTTCTTCACAAAGATATATATTATTCATTACAAAAGGGAGCTTTTTATGCCGCAAAAAATTTGGAAGGGACTGTTGCCTATAACGATGTTAGTAGTATCTCTTCCTGGTATTTAAAATACTCACCTATAAGAAAACCCTCTTTATATGGTACATATTTTGAGTATGGGACTGGGTCACAGTTAGATTTAGACTATCTTAAAAATAAAGGATACGACTACTTGCTCATAACCAATGAACATAATCCTAGCCTAAATATAGATTTTGAGGCCAGACCGCATCTGGAGGTTATTAATACCTTTGAGAAGGTAGTTAATGGAAAACTCTTTTTTACTAAGGTTGTAAAGGTTAAAAATTGATACAATACGCATATGAAACTTTCTGTTGTAATACCCGTTTATAATGAAAAAGATACTTTAGAAAAGCTTTTGGAAAAAGTGGAAGCTGTAGAGATACCCGATGTGGAAAAAGAAATTGTTTTGGTAGATGATGCCTCAACAGATGGTTCCAGAGAGATTCTAAAAAGGTTAGAGGCAGAAAGATCTGATTTAAAAATATACTTCCATTTGGTAAATCAAGGAAAGGGTGCAAGCTTACGAGATGGCTTTTACTTAACCACTGGTGATTATGTTATTGTGCAGGATGCTGATTTAGAGTATGACCCCCAAGATTATAAAAAACTTTTGAGAGCAGTAAAGGAAGAAGGTGCTGATGTAGTCTATGGATCAAGATTCTCTGGGAATTATAAGGACATGTCGGGGTTGCACTATATAGGAAATAAGGCACTCACACTCCTTACGAATATACTTTATGGGGTAATGCTCACGGATATGGAGACTTGTTATAAGCTTGTGCCAGGTAGTTTTATTAGGGGTTTGCGCATAGATTCCTCCAGATTTAATTTTGAACCTGAGATAACAGCCAAAATATTAAGAACAGGTTTAAAAATTGTGGAGGTGCCTATTTCTTATGCGGGTAGAACTGTTGCGGAAGGGAAGAAAATTTGTTGGAAAGATGGTCTCTCCGCAGTGAAAACGCTACTTAAATATAGATTTGTCTCTTAATTTTATATGAAAAGAAAGGTTTTTTTAGCTTTAAAAGAAAATATTTTGCTGTTGGTTTTAGTTTTGTTTTCCCTGTTTTTCATTGCGCTAAATATAAAGATGAATATCTTTTCCTACAACAATTTTGATTTTGGAAAGTTTGATCTAGGTAATATGACTCAAATGGTTTGGAATACTTTGCAGGGGAGAATTCTATATGTAACGGATTACTTTGGTACAAATATGCCCCGTTGGGGAATGAGCCATGTGGATCCAATATTGTTACTTTTTGTGCCAATTTTCTTCTTTTATCAGCACCCCTTAACATTAGTTTTTTCTCAGATTATTTTGGTTGCTTTTACTAGTGTGATTTTATTTCTGTTGTCCAATTTAATTTTAAAAAATAAACTTGTCGCCTTTTTAGTTGGGATGTCTTTTTTGTTTTATCCTTCTGTTGGCTATTTAACAGCGAGAACGGGATTTCATGGTGTAACCCCTGCTATGTTTTTCTTTGTTTTGGCTTTTTATATTTTGGAGGTTGCCTACGAGGAACAAGATTTTTCAAAAAAAAGGTTAATTTGGTTTTGGATTCTACTTGTAATTACAATGTCGGGTAAGGAACAGATTTCCCTTTATATGATTCCCTACGGTATCTTTATTTGGCTTTTTAGGGGAAAACAAAAGCTTGGATTGTGGGTGGCTTCGGTTGGGGCGGTTTGGTTTATGATTGCATTTTTTGTCATTATTCCTGCATTTGCTAACTACCGAATAGATGGTTATAAGAAATTTGCCGATACTATAGGGATGGATCCAGAGTATGAAAATGAAGTTACCAAAGACAATTACTTTTTGGGTAGATATGCTGAATTTGGAGATACCTATTTGGAGGTGGCTTTTAATATGGTAACTCACCCTGCACAACTTGCTCAAGTCTTTTTAAGTGGGGATAAACCCCAAAACTTTAGGGAAACTTTTACACCTGTCGGATTTCTCCCTTTTTTAGCCCCTACAACTTTTTTTATGGCAATTCCTGATTTGATAATAAACTATTCAACAACATCTGGTGGGGTTGGCACTTCGGAAATTTATAATCACAGGATTTCTATGATAGTACCTGTTTTGTTTATCTCGTCTATTTTTGCTCTTCATTATATGAGTGAATTTTTTTCCAAAAGACAATCAAAAATATCTTATAAAGTATTTTCCATTGTTTTTGCGGGCATCTTTTTTAGTTTAAATGTGTATACAAGCTTTTCTTATGAGAACCCAGTTTATTTATGGGCAACCCAATCCATTAGGCGTAGGGTACTAGACAAAGTTTTTGCTCGAACTGTAGAAAATAAAAAAGAGCTAGATAAGGTTAAAATCGGAGATTTAGTGGATTTGCCAAGCCTAAATGATAAAGATAGGGAGTGTGCTGCAAAGATTGTGAATTTAATACCAAAAACTGCTTCTGTTTCTGGCCCAGATTATTTGGGTGCTCATCTTTCTATGCGGGAGACTTACGCAATTTTCCCCGCCTTATACAATGAAACCGATTTTGTGATAGTAGATGTTTTTGCCCAAAAACTAAATAGGATTTTGGGCGTAAATATTGATATGGTGGGAAACACAGTAGAGGAATTGATTATAAGTGATGAGCATAAGCTGGTTGTGGGATGCGGTAATTTATTTGTGTATGCAAATATAGGAAAATATCCAAAGGATAAAAGACTACCAATTCAGGAGCGATATGAATATGAACCTAAATTTGAGTATGAACTCCTAGATTCTTTATATGTTATTGATTCTAAGGTTCCTAGCCAGACTACACGAGGAGTTTCCATGCCTTTAGAGGTAGTCTATAACCGCAGATCGGGTCGCTCCCTAAATGGGTTTGTTTTATACACAAGCTTTGTGCATGAAGAAACCGGGGAGTTGTACCAGGTGGCAAGTCTTGCATCTCTAAGCCTGTATAAATTGGATTCCTGGACTAGTGGGTTAAATTACATAGAAACTCAAGAAATCGTAATTCCCGAATTTATGCCTTCTGGTGAATATAAGGTTTTTTTGAGTACAACAAATAAGATAAATACCAGGAACCTGTATATAGATGATCTTAAAGTGTTGTAAGTTTTTTCTTATTTTGTTTGGAGCAGTAACTATTATTTAGAAAATACATTTATGAAGCCACTAGTCAAATTACAAGCTTTTAGTTTAATGTCTCGCTTGGTGGCAATGTTTTTGGGTCTTGTCCAAACCTTTGTTATTGTCCGTGTCTTAAGTGTTGAGGAATGGGGAATAGTGCAGTTGGCCGTTTCTATAGGAGGTGCTTTTGGGATTTATCAGCACTTGGGTTTGGCCTCAGGTTCTACAAGAGAAATCTCTGGAACTAAGGACCCAAGAGAGATTTTTAAAATCTTTTTTACTACGGTTTTTATAAGGTATTCGGTGACAATCCCTATTTTTATCTTTTTGTTTTTCTCCGCCGAAAAGATTGCTCTTAACCAGTACAATAATCCTGCTCTGATTTTGCCAATCAAAATCTATGCTCTTGGTCTTGTTGTGGAAGCGGTGCAAAGCATACTAAATGCTGTTGTTTCAGGCACGCATAGATTTAAGCAACTGTTTATATATCAAGCTTTAATCTCTCTAGTAAGTGTTTTCTTGTATGTTCCTCTGGTTTACTTTTATAAAATAAATGGTTATTTTTATGCCTTGTTTCTGTTTGAATTTATAAGTTCCGCTGTTATGGGAATCATAGCTTTTAAGCCTTATTGGAAGGACTTTTGTTTCCCTTCTTATGCGGATTTTAAACGCTTATTAAAGAGCCTACTTTCTATAAGTCTAGCAATTTACGCTGTAAAAATAATCTATACTTGGTGGGAAAAGTCTGGGGCTTTGTTATTAGGTCTGGATTTGTCCGCGGAGATGGTTGCATTTTTTTCGTTTGGGCTTTTGTATGCCAAAAAATTAATGCTGATTTCCGACGCTGTTACCACGGTAAATTTGCCTGTTCTATCTGAAAAATACACTACAGATTTAGATGAGTTTAAGGAATTATTTATAAACAATTTTAATAAATTGTATGTCTTTATTTTAGGATCTGGATTTTTTGCAGTTTTTTGGGCTCGGGAGGTGTTTTTTATTCTAGTTGGAAGTGATAAGTATCATCCCGCATTACCTTTGGTTTTACCTCTAATGTTTGCTTTTATCTTTTATTCCTTTATGAACATTATTGAATCCAGCGTCATTATTCCCGCCAAAAAGGTTTTGGTTATGCTTTTAAGTTTTGGTTTAATGTTGGGTGTAACTGTTGGGATGTTTTTTTTAACGCGCTCTTTAGTGGATCCTTTGATAAGCATGTCCTATTCAGTTGCACTGGGAAGTTTTATGGGGTTAATCGCAATGCTAGTTTTGTCAAAAATAACCTTGGATTTTTCTTTTTTTGAGGGGAAGCACTTGCTTCTCTTAGGTCAAATTATGGCTATGTCCTTGCCATTTATGTTAGAAACCTTGTGGATTAAAGCAGCTTTGTTTGTAGTTTTTGGAGCCTTGTATTTAAAAGCAGTGTTTTTGAGCGGTTTTATGAGTAAGGAACAGATTTTGGGGTTGGGAAACCGTACCCTTTACCTAGTTCGGGCATTGACCCAACACGGTGGAAATCTCATAAAATAAATTTGTTCCTAATGCAGATGTTAAATTCACGCAACCATTCGAGGGAGTAACATCCAATTGTTTTTTGACAATCCCACTTAGGTTCAGGTATGTTACAATGTTGAAAATTAGTTATTTAAGAAAGGTAATATTATGGAAACATGGGAACGCGACATTGATGAATATGGACAAGAAAATGAAGGTTTCTGTGCTCAGGCACAAAGACTGGGAGCAAAAAGAGCCTTACTAGGGGCTCAGTACGAACAAAGTTTGGGTTTTATATCTGGACCAGAAAGATCAGATCCTAATCCTGTTAGAGAGATGCACCGAGCGGGTTATAGGAGATTCCTAAAGATATTGAGGGAAGGAAAACCTATGGATGAGGTTGAATTGGTGGGGGAAGTTGATAAGTATGGTTTAGAATTAGCCCGTTTTGTACTAGAAGCCGAGAAACAGGGTTTTTCCCCAGATCAAGCAGTAAAATATGTCTCGGATTGGGCCGCGGCATTACCACCGGAACAAATAACTAAAGACACAAGTTTGTATGAATATTTATAGATATTCTTTATACAAACATACATTTATATTAACTCATTGTATTTGAAAGTGTTGTTGATAAGTCTTGTGGGTTTGGATCAGATGGTAAATTTACTTGTTAAGATTTAGGTCTCTGTTCTTCAAGGCTTAGGAGAATATAGTATTTCTGCTTAATTTTTGAAAATTGTACGAACTTCTTGTACAGTTACACTAGAAAAGTCACTTCCTCGTAATTTTGCAGTGATGTTGTAAACCTGAAGGGGCTTAAATGTTTTCATATTACTACAATGTCTTATGCATATAGAGAGAATTTCTCTTTTGTATAAAATTCCATTTCCTGTAGTAATCCCTTGTCCCAATAGCCGAAATAACCGCTAAATTTTTTACCCCATTTTCCCTGCATATCTCCTCCGCTTTCTCAATAAGTTTCTTACCCAAACCAAAATGTTGCGCTTTGCCTACCTCTTCCTTTCCAATACCTACAACACTTCCATAAACATGTATCTCTCTAATTATTGCCGATCTCCTTAATTCCTCAATAAAATGATTTTCTTGTAGGTTTTCAAAAGGCACAGAAAGCCTCAAAAATCCCGCTATTCTATTTTCTGGGGTTACAAAGGAGAAGAAATACTCTTTAGAAACTGTTGTCTCGTACTGAATGGTTTCCAATTTCAGGTCATTTTCAAAAACTTCTTGTTGCTTTATTTCTCTGCACCTAATGCAGTTACATTTTAGCCCTTTTTCATCCAAGTACTTTTTCACATCTTGTCGTAAATTAGAAACCCTGCTTCCGGCAATAATTTCTTGTGAAGGGATGTCGCGGATTACTCTTGTAATCCTGCAAAAAGGTGGAACAAGTGTTTTTAGCTGACCAACAATTTCTATTAACTTTTGCGTAGAGTAGGGGATATATTCTCCAGTATTATAAAGTTCTGCCAACCTTGTATTTGCAATAACCGAAGTGGGATAGATTTTTAATTCGTCAGGACAATAGTTTGGGGTCCAAAGCTTTTGAAAATCTTCAATCTCTGTTTCGGGAGTAGCTCCATATAGATTTACCATCCAGTGAGCGTGAATCTTAAAACCTGCTAATCGCAACAACTCAAAAGCTTTCTTGGTGGTGTCTGCGGTATGTCCTCTTAAGTTTTTAGTTAAAATCTCATCATCTAAGCTTTGTACTCCCAATTGGATTTTTGTTGCGCCATATCTTCTAAGTTTAACGACCTCTTCTTTAGTTATTAAATCAGGCCTAGTCTCCAATGAAAGTCCTACGCATTTATGTTTTGCGGTTTCGTTTTTTTTGTGTTCTTGTTCTAATTC
>JAGPFW010000011.1 GCA_018056275.1 Patescibacteria group bacterium | reverse complement strand
ATGAGATAGTGCATCCAATAGTATCTCTTTGGCTTTCTCATCGGCAGTTCTCTTAATATCCTCTTCTAGCTGACGAATTCTTTTTGCCTTTTCTTCTTGAAGATCCTTATCAAAACGGGTTAACAAAATCTCACGCGCCTCTTCTCTTGTAAGTGAGGAAACTTCTTGAAGCTTCCTTTTCTGGCTATCCAAAACTTGATCTAATTCTTCCTTTTTCTTTTCTATCGCATCTTTTGTGGCATTTACAGAATCAACCTTTTCTTTTAGTTCTTCCCTTTGTGCTTCAATTCTTGCCTCCATTACAGCCAAATTCTTCTCCGACTCTGTAATTTGCTCTCTCAGTTGGGAAGCTTTTTCCGTAGCTTCATTAGTTATTTGTAAAGCCTTACTCTTAGCTTCTAGGAGAATTTCCTTGGCCCTATTTTTAGCTTCTCTTACAAGTTGATGTTCCTCTACCTTTGGGGTTACCATGTCTGGATGGGATGACACAGGGGATTGTGTTGGTACTTGGGGCTGATTTTGCATGGGAGAAGTATCAGGTTGGGGTGAGACTTGCGCTTGAGCCTGAGTTTGAGTTTGATCCTGATCCAAACTCTTACGGTCAACAACATGGTTTTCAGATGAGCACGCATCACTTGGATTAAAGTCCTTGTCACCCTCAACATCTTTTTTATTTGCTTCGGGTTTAATGCTTTTGGGACCCCTTCCAAAAGGTCGCAATCTAGATGAATAAAATGCGTAACCTCCAACGAGTACAGATATTAATAATCCCATAAGTATAAATTCCATAAGTTACCTTTCCTAGACCAAAAAGGCCCATAAAGAACAATAAATAATTATTAGAAAAGGAAAAACAGGGATTAAAAAATCCGCAATACCCCACCAACACAATATAAAATATGATCTTTATTATCTAATTTAATCATTTTTTAAATCCAAAAAGCTGTTTTCCCAGTGTTCTTAATTTTAGGCTTTTTTAGAATACCTGTCAACAACAGTATAAATTGCTTTAGAAGTAAATCCACAGCGCTTTAGATAATTTACAACTCTGGAGGGTTCCTTGTGGCTCATTCCCTCAACGGTTCTTTTGATTAAGTTTATTTCTTCTATCAAAGGATATGTCTCCAAAAGTACGGAGTTAATAAGTGATTTTTCCAAACCCTTTTGCAACAGGAATTTTGAGATATAATAAGGGCCTTTGGGTTTACTTTTTCTTTTTTGCTCGAAGACATATGTTAAAGCGTAATCCCTATCGTCAACCAACCCCCTTTCTTTAAGCAAGGTCATAACTTCTCTCAGAAGAATATCTTCTTGTATAGGAACAGATGCCCCCAGACTATTAATCAATGAGGAAATTTTTTGAGTTACCTCTTTTTCGGATCTTGGTTTTACTGCCAAAAAAGCTGACACACGGCGCAAAACTTGATCCTTATATCTATCCATTTCAACCAAGTCCATTTAACCCAAAAGAGTAGAAAAATTAGTCAATCTTTTCCTTTTCACCTGCCTTCTTTAGATCTTCTCCCATACCATTGTCCTTGAGTACATCAGCGGAAACAGCTTTTGCGCTCATCCCAACCCCTAACTTTTTATTCATAATCTCCCGCACTTCAGATTCAAGTAAATTCCTAATCTTTGTATTCTCCTTTAAGTAGGCTATGGAATTTACACGCCCTTGCCCTATCTTTTCATCTTTATAGCTATACCAAGCGCCACTTTTCTCCACCAAGCCCAACTCAACCCCTACATCTAGCAAATTTCCTTCCCGACTAATACCCTCATTGAACAAAATGTCAAATTCCGCAGTCTTAAAGGGCGGCGCCACTTTATTCTTCACTACCTTAACCCTTACCCTATTACCCTGAAAATCTTCACCTTCTTTTATAGACTCAATCCTCCTGATTTCCAACCTTACAGACGCATAAAACCTTAACGCCTTACCACCAGTAGTAACCTCTGGGTTTCCAAACATCACACCAATATTGGTTCTTAACTGATTGGTGAAAATAACAGTAGTACGTGATTTATTCACAACGGAAGTAATCCTTCTCAGCGCCTTACTCATTAATCTAGCTTGTAAAGCAACTGTAGAGTCGCCAATTTCACCTTCTAACTCAGCTTGAGGAACAAGTGCCGCAACAGAGTCAATGGCTACAATATCCAGAGCGTTGGATCTGATTAAGGTTTCTGCTATCTCCAATGCCTGTTCACCCGTATCAGGCTGAGATACCAAAAGCTCTTCCACATTCACCCCTGTTTTTTCTGCATACAGAGGGTCAAAGGCATTTTCCGCGTCAATTAAAGCGGCTGTACCACCTGCTTTTTGAGCCTCAGCGATTATATGCTGTACAAGTGTAGTCTTCCCAGAAGATTCTGGGCCATATATCTCTATAATCCTTCCTCTAGGAACTCCTCCCACACCAAGAGCCAAATCTAAAGCAATTGAGCCAGTGGGGATCACATCTATTTTTACTTTAGCCCTATCACCCAATTTCATCACAGCACCCGCCCCAAAATCCTTTTCTATCTGAGAAAGAGCTGATTTTAGAGCCAATTGTCTGGGGTCCTTAATGTCAGTTTTTACATCATTGGTATCCTTTTGAGTTGCCATTATTCTTTCCTTTCAAAATATTCTAATATACACATTCTATGGGAAGTGGAAAATGTAATCAATGAGCAGTATCTAGTCTAACTAGAACTTATTATTCCTATAGGGTTTCTAAACTCTTTCTCAATCTTTTTAGAACCGTTTCTTTGTCTATTTTGGATAGAAACTCAAAAAGCGGCGGAGTTGCTTTCTGGCCACTTACAGCGATTCTTATTGTCATAAAAGCCTCTTTTGCGGAATAACCAAATGTTTCTAATGCCTCATGCGAAACCTGATCCAAAGTGCTTGTATCCCAAACAGAAATATTAGAATAAAGATCAATAAAATCTTTTAATATATCTTTTGTTTTTCCTTTTCCAAAGGCGATCAATTCTTCGGTTGGGACGGTTGGATCAATAAAAAAGTAACTAATTAAGGCAGGAAATTCAGACAAAAGTTTCATACGCTCTTTAATAAGCTCTGTTATCTCAATCATATAGGTATCATCAGCTTCCCCTATTCCCAAATCAACATCAAAATCAATAGCCCATTTTTTAACTTTTTTCCACAACTCACTCGATGTAAGTTGACGAATATAGTAGCCATTCATCCAAAGAAGCTTTTGCCTGTCAAAGGAAACCAAATCAGTTTTATGGACTTTTTCCAAGGAAAAATCCGCTACAAATTCCTCCAGTGAGTATATTTCCTTTTCAGTACCAGGATTCCAACCCAAAAACATTAAAAAATTAAGAACTGCTTCAGGCAGATACCCTTCCCGTAAAAAGTCTATGGCAAAAACACCTCCATGTCTCTTTGACATCTTTACATTACTGCCTATCTCCTTCAAAACGGGAAGGTGCGCTATTAAGGGTATTTCCCACCCAAAGTACTTATATAAAAGTATATGTTTTGGGGTTGACGGTAACCATTCCACACCTCTAATAATGTGAGTAATACCCATTAAATGGTCATCTACAACAACACCCAGATGATAAGTTGGAAAACCATCGGATTTAAGCAATATTTGGTCATCAATATCATTAGAATTTACTGAAGTCTCTCCCAAAATGTAGTCATGAAAAGATATTTCCTCATTTTCAGGAACATTTAGTCTGATAACATGGGGAACACCAGATTCTAATTTTTCCTTTATTTCTTCTGGGGAAAGCCCTAAACAACGCTTATCGTACTTAGTAGTAGCAAGTCCCATGGATTTTTGCTTTTCCCGCATATTTAAAAGATCTTCTTCGGTACAAAAGCAATAATAAGCTTTACCTTTTGCTATCAAATCCTCTGCATACTTCTTATATAGCTCTAATCTTTCCGATTGAACATAAGGTGAATGGGGTCCTCCAACTTCTGGGCCTTCATCCCAATCCAAACCATAATCTTTGATCACTTTCAAAAGCCTTTCCAAAGACCCAGGAACATATCTTGTACGATCTGTATCTTCAATTCTTAAAACCAGTTTCCCACCTTTTTGCTTTGCAAAAGCCCAATTATAAAGAAAAGTGCGCATACTACCTATATGGAATTCACCAGTAGGACTGGGAGCCATTCTTACTCGTACAGACATGTGCCGATTTTAACATGAATTTTTGGCAAATAAGCTAGAAGTTTGTAATATAATAAAAGTAATGAGTTTAACTACTACTGCCAAAAATACAAAACTAGCTTTTTGGTTAACCGTAACTTTTGTAGTTGTCTTCTTGTTTGGGAGATACATTTTTATCCCAATAGCAAAGGACGCATATAATAAAGCATTTCCTCCAAAGAACCCCCCCAACCCAGCTTTTGGACTATTAGAACCGCTTGAATTTGAACCGCAAAAAATACTAAATACCACCCCTCCTAAATTTACGCTTTTTACAAAAGATGGGAGGCTACCCATCGACTTACCAAACAGGGCAACAGTCTATACATACGCGCAACCGGTTTTCTCTTATGAAGCAGGGAAGAGAGCATCTATAGATGCAGGAAAACTAGGATTTTCGGACACATCACTATCTACTAGTCTAAAGGGAAATGAATACAGATGGGTAGACCCAGCCACAGGGGCAAGTTTATTTATAAACACAACTACAAGCGAGTTGGAAATGAAAGTTCCAGCCTATTCCTTATTCGGTTCATTTAAGCCAGGGTCAATAAATAGAGTAACTGCCCCTTCTACTGCAAAAAATATACTCCAAGATATTGGGAGATTTTGGGATCCTTTGTACGCAGAAGGAACTCAAACCGTAGAGATGGGCGTAATTAGAAATAACGGAATCTCTTATACAGCCTTTCAAGGCGAGGCGGAAGTAGCAAGGGTAGATTTTTTTAGATCCATAAATAACATACCGATTGTCGGCCCCATCTATAAAGAAGGTCTGATTAGGCTAATAGTGGGAAACCCTAACAAAGAGGACGCTATAAAAAGAAGCCCTTACATATACTACAATGTGCGAGAAATTGTGCAGAATTCTCAAGCTACATACCCATTATTGCCTATCTCTACGGTATGGGAAGAAGTTGCAAAAGGAAATGGCGTAATTTCCTTTGTGAGACCCGCCACTCAAAGCATTTTTGAGGAATATAAACCTATTAGAATAACAGAAGTCCTCATAACAGATGTTTTCTTGGCCTATTACGATGATTCTAGAGAACAACCTTATTTACAACCTATCTATGTATTTGAGGGAAATTACACAGGACCTGATAATACAAAAGGGAATATCGCTATTTACTACCCTGCAGTTTCTGGAGAATATGTGAAGGGAACAAAATCAGAAGTTGAATCTAATCTCAACCAATAATTTTCCTAATCAACAAGATATCATATCAAAGCCACTTATAATTAGTTTCAAGCCACTCCAAAATACTTTCAGTCTCCAAAAAACGATCTTCACTTCCCATAAGAATTATCAAAAGGTTTTTGTCTTTATCGGCAAATTCATATATAAAAACCTCACCCGCTTGAGTGGTTGTACCCGTCTTCATTCCAACAGAACCGCTCCTTTGGGTTAGAAGATGATTAGTAGAATATATTGACCTTGGATGATTTCCTGTTTTTAAAACGTAGAACGGCTTTTTATATATAGAAGAGATAATAGGGTTTTTCCTTGCTTCCTTTGCAAGAAGATACAAATCGCTTGCAGTAGATTTATGTGAGAAATCATAACTGTCAAAACCTATCGGATTAGTAAAAAGGGTATTTTTCATACCCAATTGAATAGCCTTCTTATTCATTAGATCCACAAAATCTTCTTCAGTAACGGCATAATTTGCCAAAACACATGCAGCATCATTAGATGAGGCTATAAGAATTGCATGCAAGAGATCTTCTACAGAAATATTTTCCTCCCTAGAAAGAGCCAATCTATTCCCCTCTATTTTAGGGCATTCTTCTGGGGCAGGGATTAAAACATTACTTGGGTAAATATCCAAACTTACCAAGGCGGTCATTAATTTTGTTGTTGAGGCCGGAGCTAAAAGTATGTCTGGATTCTTCTGGTAAAGAATTCTTGTTGTATTTAGATCTGCTATCAAAACCGATTTTGCTGTTACTCTGGGGAACTCAGAATCTTTTACTTTATAAGGAATTTTTGTTAGCAACCCAAGTGTTGCAGGGGAATTCCTTGGAATAAGTACCTCCTTGGGAAAGCTTTTTTGCGTGTAGTAGAAGGATACTAACAACAAAAGTAAAAATACAAATCTTTTTTCCAAAAAAACCAAAAAATCTAAAAGAGAATCCAACACCAATTCTCTGCTTTTGGGGGAGAGTTTTTTCATCTGTAACTACAGCTAATGCCCCTCATACTAAGGCTTTAACCTCTTCACATCCCTTGGCAAGTAGGTAGCATCCTTAATTGTGGGCAAATCCAAGATTTGCATAACTATTCTACCCGGACCTATACCAGCGCCACCATGAGGGGGACATCCATACCTGAAAAACTCCAAATAGTCATGAATTGAGTCCAAGGATAACCCCTTCTCCTGTGCTTGAGATGTTAGCACATCCAACCGATGTTCTCTTTGGGCGCCTGTAGTTATCTCCACACCTTTGTATAACAAATCAAAGCTTTTTGTTATTTCTGGGCGATTTTCATGGCGCATATGATAAAAAGGTCTAGCGCTCTTATGCCAATTAGTGGCAAAGAGAAAGTCATGCCCCGTTTCCTCTTTAATGATCTCGCAGATCTTACGCTCTTCCTCAGGGCTTATATCATGCTCTTTTTCACTAGGAACTCCCGCTTTGAATAATCTTTGTTTTATTTCGGACATTTCTAATTTTGGAAAAGGAGTTTTTGGAATTTCCAATTGAGGCAAAACGGTATTTTTGAGTTGTTGAAAACCTGCAATAATAGCAGATTCCAAAATCTCCATAACTTCAAAATGGGAATTTATATAAGAAACTTCAAAATCCCACCCAGTAAATTCGGTTAGGTGACGGGTTGTAAAAGAAGGCTCTGCCCTAAATACGGGACCTGTCATAAAAACACGTTCTAAACCTGAAGCCATAGCCATTTGCTTATAAAACTGCGGGGACTGTGCCAAATAAGCCTTAGTTTCAAAATAGGCGACTTCAAAAACATCAGCACCGGACTCACTGGGTGCATTCATAAATGAAGGCGTGTACAGTTGAATAAAGTCATTTTTCAAAAAATATTGACGAAAACCCTCTTCCAGATGAGTCCAAACCTTAAAAATTTGTTGTTTTTCTGGCCGTCTTAAATCCAACCAGCGAAAATCAAAGCGTTTTGCAGGGTCCACTTCTCCACCGCTCTTTTCATAAATAACTGGAATAGCCAACTCTGGCGCGGATAGAGATAAAACTTGAACATCGGCTGCAGAGATTTCTACACCACTTGGGGCTTGAGGCTCTTCTTTTATAGTTCCCTCAATCGCAATAACTGATTCCAAAGTTATATTGGATGCTTTTTCAAACGCTGGGGAATTTGCTTTAAAAACAACTTGAATTGTTCCTGTTGTATCACGAAGATTAAAGAACTTGATTTTTCCTTGATCACGGATACTTTCCACAAAACCTGATACTAATACTTCTTCTCCTATTTTTGACTTGGCTTGATCTATTTTTGTTCGTTGCATAATATATGCAAGGATTATAACTTGTTACTTGTATTTAGGGAATAAGAAAACCCCAAATTGAACATTATCTATTCGTGATATGCAAATGCTAAGATCCCATAATCTTGGAACGGTGCTACTTATGCTACAACTCTTGTTAACCTCAAATTAACTCTGGGGGTGTCACAATGCTCCACCTTTGTTACTCTGGCTATGCAGGGAATATAGTTCCTATTTCCCAAAAGTCAATAAAACCACTACAATTAGATTTATGGTTATGACATCCAATAATGCAGAACAAGAATTTCACGAAGAACTAGAAAGACATAGCAATCTCAGAACATTTAGCTACCCGGTACTAGTCCGCACGGAGGATGGTAGAGAGCTCTCTATCCCCTTAGGAAGGACATTTGTACACACCGAATTGCATGACGAGTCTACTGGATGGGACGATCCAGAAAGGGACACACCTGTCAACCGCACTCTAAATATAACAAGCCTGGGAGAAATTGTAGGTAAAGGTGCAACAAATATTGGTGTTATAGTAACCGCAGACGGAGTACCAGAGGAGTGGAAGGGAGTACCTCTTATATGTAAGGCCCATCATACTCTGGAAACCAACCATAGACCGAGAAATGTTGTATATGAGCTTAACCAAGCATATTTAGTACATAAACTAGGAGAAGCTGGCCTGGGCCCCAGATATGCTGGAGTAACCTTACAGGAGATACCAAATCCCTCCATTGGTGAGTCTCCACTGAGGTATTGGGTAGCCGTTATGGAATATGTAGGTGAAATAGACCTAGAAGATATTCGAGATATGACATTTACCCCAGAAGAAAAAAATGTGCTACTACAGCAATTAGAGAATTTTCTTTACACTGTGAAAGGATTTACCAATGGGCTTGGATATGACATAGGAGACTATGGTATACGTGTGCAAAGAGAGCAAGGGGGAAATTACAGATTCTATATGATTGATGTGGGCTTTATAAAAGATCCAGAGGCAGGAATAGATGTGACGAGAACAATATCTAGGTATAGGGAATTTCTAAGAACAAGTGATGCAGATGGAAATACAACACAAGACGCGGGAAACCTTTAAGGTCTTGAAAATAAAAATAACAAGGAAGGCGTTATAAAATCTGATAGAATGTATCCTATTGGTGAGGGGCGGTAGCCAAGGTGGTCACGGCACCGGTCTGAAAAACCGGCGATGTGGGTTCGACTCCCACCCTCCCCACCAGGCCCAACTAAGAAACAGAGAAATTTTGAAGTTACCCGAATTTACACCATACTTAAAACATAAAATTTTGCAACCGAATCCTTAAATTTTGAAGGAAGAATTGCAACCAAAAATGGATAGGGCGAAAATAAAAATGGTTTTTAATCAAATTTCGCCACCACTGGAAAATCAGATACCAATATCAGTATGCAATAATTGTGCAACCTCTTTGGTGGAAAGTTCTCTATATTCTCCTGGTTTTAAACTCCCAAGTGCTAAGTTACCAATTTGAACCCTCACTAAATCTTGCACCCGAAGACCCACTGCTTTGCACATTTCTCTTATTTGTCTTTTCAAACCCTGATGTAGAGTTACTTCAAACTCTCTTTTACCTAACTGGCGAATCTCACACGGAAGCGTGATCTGATCATAAATTACTACACCGGCAGCCATTTCTTTTAATTGCACGGGGTTAATAACCTCTACAGTCTTTACAATATATTTTTTGGGCACATTAAATCTGGGATGAGTTAGATGTAGAGCAAAGTCCCCATCATTTGTTAAGAGCAATATCCCCGATGAATTATAATCAAGCCTTCCAACAGGATAAACTTTTTCAGTAACTTTCACATAATCTAAAACAGTTTTCCTTCCCCATTCGTCTTTTGTGGTACTTAAAACATTTATGGGCTTATGAAAAGCAATGTACCGCATTTTTAAATCTTTTGGGTTAACTAGCTGGTTCTCTACAAGGATTACATCATTTTCGGGATCTACTTTTAAAACTTCGGTAACAATTTTCCCATTTACACTAACCTTTCTCTGATTTATCAGATCTTTAGCCTTCCTTCTGGAAGAGATGCCATTTTTAGATAAAAATGAATCTAAGCGTATTTGCATGTAAATTTAAGAAGTTAGGGGAGTCATGTTTTGTCTCCTATTTATTACCAAATATTTGGTTGCATATAATATACACAAAGACCATTCTCACCCTCAATGTCTGCAATAGCATTGTCGTCAATAACTCTAAAATGCTTATCTGGATTATGTGTTCTCAACACTTGCAATACTTTATACTTAAGCATAGTCGCACTATCAAGAGGCAGTTGAGTTCTTTCTACCAAGGCCTCATATAATAAATCTTCTTTATTTTCTTCGGAAGGCGTAAAAGGTACCCCATTTGATATAGCTACCTCTCTAACACTATAAATATGTGTTGTATCAAAGAAAGGGAAGCGGCTAAGAAGATCAGAATATACCTCAAACCCACTCATAGCACCATCTACCGTCCTAGTGGTTAGTATACCGTTCTTTATTTCAGGATATTTTATACTTAAATAAGGAATTAGAAGTTGCATTGCAGGTCTAAAATGCCATACGGGTTCCATATTTGGCACAAACGCAACCTTTCCCATAGTTTCATCCACATCCCAAAGTACAACATTATCAACATCCAAGGACCATCTTCCATAAGCTTCTAAAACTGCCACCATAAATTCTCGCTCTCGTTCAAGATATTCGGAAATATCCTGATCCTCAACCACATCTGTCAATATAGAATTTGGGAGGCCAGTCTCAGAAACCTTAAATCTAGGAACAATTGCGCTAGCAACTAGTGTCTGAAGCCTCCTTTCGCTATACTCCATAAACTGATCTGAAGACATTTCTGCCAATGGTGAGAATAAAGGCTCATTTTCCATAAGCAAAGTATATATAACCTGCATATATTGTAAAATACCTATATATATGAGGAAAAGTGATGAAAACTTAACATTAAAAAGACTGCAAAATTATATTAAAAAAGGAGCAAAAGAACTGGGATTTGACAAACTCTCCGCAGAAGAAAGGTGCCTGATGCTTGGGGAAGAAGTTGGAGAGTTATTTAAAGCTGTTAGAAAAGCAAAAAAATGACAAAGGAAGATGGAAGAGCCCAAACAGCAAATAGGTTATAGATTAAGGTAGGAAAAAGCTCAATCTAAAAACACTAACCAAACATCAAAAATTCGGGCTTGAAGATCATCAAAAGGCCAATAATCAGCATTAACACTCCTCCAATAAGCCGAGAAGCTCTCGTGTACTTTGTTGTGACTCCTGTCATTTCCAAAGTTTTCATTGAAACAAAAAACACAAAGAGGTCGTCTATCATAAAAAATAGGATATAAATAAGAATATACCCATAATATTGCCAAGTAGCTAGTTTATTTAAAGCCAAAATCTGAGTAAATATAGCCGGCAAACCCGCTGAACAAATTAATTCCACTAGATTAACCATAAATGCCAAGACCACAATTCCCCCAAGTGCCAACCAAAAATTATTTTCTGATACAACTTTCTTTACTCTTTGAAAAACCTTTTGTTTTTGTTCCGCATCCGCAACATCACAACCAGAATCTTTATATGTAAAAAACTTTTTCAAGCTAAAACTTCCGCCAAGAAGAGACACAACACCAATCCCAACTCTTACCCAAACCAAAAACCCTAGAAATAAAATCAAATTAAGCCAAGCGGCCATAAAAATAAAATAAACAAACGCCGAGGACAGTATAAATGCCATCCCCAAAACCCAACGACGCTTCTTATTTTCCATGCCAAGAAGCAAACTTATAAGAAAGAGCAAAACCCACATCGCACAGGGGTTAAACCCATCCAGTACTCCCAACAAAACCGATAGTACAGGGAGAGAAAAACTTTGCAAATCTACTACCCCTAGAAAAGGCACACTTAAAGAATATTCCCCTAAAGATACCTCTTTTGCCTGATTGGTAGCTTCTCTATCACTAGAACCAAGACCCACCAACTCAAAAACAGAATCTGGGCATTTCTCAAGTGAACATTCCACAACTCTTGATTCTATACGAGGAGCCGTAATATTTTGGGAAAAACCAGAAAAATTAGTATCACCTATAACCAAAAAAGGAACCCCCGAAACATCAACTCCCAACTGCCTTCCCACTTTTTGCAAAAGCAATGCATTTTTCCTATTTTTATATATCTCAAAATCGTATATTTTTAAATTTGGGTAGTTTTCCTTTAATTCTGCTAAAAAGGATTCTTCTTGTTTACAATGAGGACAACCCTCCCCCCAAAAAAAGTATGCGTTTACCTTTTGCTCTATAACACCAGAATTATCCAAACCATCATCATTGGATAGAGTATTTGACCCATTTTCTGCATGAATACTCCCAACCAAAAATCTTAAACTTAGGCTAAAAAATAAAGCTAATCCAATAATTACTTTCCTCATAGGTCATCTGTCATTATACTCTTCTATCATTTCCGCCAACTTCTTTTTTGGCACTTCCCCGCTTAATCGCACTAATTCGTGCTCATTTTTATCCAAAAAAATAAAGGTGGGCAAATTTTCATTTACCCCATACTTTTCTACCAACGCTTTTTCTGTATCAAAGTCATAATATTCCGTTATTAACATGGGGTATTCTTTTTCTAATTCTTTCCATATTGGGCGCATGACCAGACACCCCGGACACCAGACTGCGCCAAATTTAAGTACTTTCATATATTTTTTGGTAAAATTTTTCTAAATGGTATTTTACCACTTGTAAATAATTTCTTGTTTAAACCTGGCATAATATACGGAAAATCTAGGATAAGCCAATGTTACTAGGGAAAAAGAAACAATCATTCAACCTGAAAAAAATAAACCCGCTGATACGATTTATGATACTTTCTGATGTCCTTATCGTAGGGGCATTGGGAATGTTTTCCCCATTCTTAATTCTATTCGTGAAAAATTTCATAGTAGGGGGAGACGAATTCGTTGTGGGAATAGCACTTTCAATATATTTGGCTTCAAGAAGTCTACTACAGATCCCGGTTGCGACTTTTATTGATAAAATCAAGGGAGAAAAAGATGATTATCTTCTCCTAATCATATTTAGCTTTGTCGCAGGATTTCTAAACCTTTTGCTGTTGATCATCAATCAAGTATGGCATTTATTTCTATTTCAGTTTCTTGCAGGACTTGCAACTGCAATAACATACCCTTCCTATATGGCTATTTTTACGAGACATATAGACAAAAATATGGAAGGCACAGAATGGGGGGTCTACTACACATTTACAGATCTAGGAGGAGCTGTCTTAGCAACTCTAGGCGGATTTATTGCAAAATCCTTCGGATTACCAAACCTAATAATTTTGGTCACAATTTTATGCTTAATAGGGGCAACCTTTCTTATCCCTATAAGAAAACACATCAAGAAGAAGGCGTTATTTCCTCTATAAAAAGATCCAAGGCTCTTTTACCATTAAATTCATTTAATTTAATTGAATAGACAACATCAATATAATCACCCAAGCCTAAACCATTAAATTTATCGCTAGAACTAAAAAAAATACCTTTCATATAACGATCCCCATCGTATAACTTTAAAGATGTATGATTTTTTTCCTTTCCAACAAAGTCAATACCAGCAATTCCCAAGTGTTTAGTCAAAAATCTGGGCATGGGATTTCCTTCTCCATAAGGCTTCAATTTCTCTAAAGCTTCATATAATGGCCAATCTACCAACTTCAAAGGAATTTCTGTGTCAAAACCAACCGAAGGGACAAAAAGGTCATCAGGAAAGTGACTCACAAAGGCCGATAACAGATTCTCTTCCAACAAAGTAATTTTTTCTCTTAAAATAGTGAACCCCGCGGCCATAGGATGCCCCCCCAAGTTCTCAAACAAATCCTCAAACTCCCTAAGTAAAGAGATAATATTAACCCCAGGAATTGAACGTACAGAACCCTTTCCATAATTACCGTTTAAACTTATCACAATAGAAGGCTTGTAATACTCTTTAACTAATCGAGAGGCAACAAGACCAATAATACCTTCGTGAAAGTCTTCCTTAGCAAAAAGAATGAATTTTGAGCTAACCTCATGAGGAGATAACAAATCGTACATGCGTGTGGTTTCTTGCTGTCTTTGTATGTTAATTTGATTTAACTGTTGCGCAATATGATTTCGCACTTTAGAGTCATTTTCGGTAAATAGCCTAACAGCGCATTCAGCTTCTGCTAATCTGCCACTAGCATTAATTCTAGGACCCAAAGACCATCCTAATTCATAAGAATCTATTTTCTTCCCTGATAACCCCGAAACCTGAATTAACTCTTTTAAGCCAATTGGTGGGCTTAAATTTATGATCTTTAATCCCCTCTTTACAACCGCGCGATTCATTTCTATAAGAGGATACACATCAGTTACTGTTGCCAAAGCCGCCAGTGCTAATGAATCGGGTTGTTTTGAACCCAATACTTGGGTGAGAATCCAACTTATAGTTGCACCAACAACTTTATCCGACCATATCAAAGCATCTGCCTCTGGGACAATTTCAGACTTTTGATGGTGATCTGTAATAATTATTTGATGACCAAGAGATTTTATATAGGCCACTTCGCCAACCGAAGTGATACCACTATCCACTGATATAAAAAGTACTTTTTGAGAACCAAATTTTTCTGCAGATTCTAATAGGGCTGCATCTATAGATCCTTTAGAAAGTCCATAACCATGATCAAAGCGGTTGGGAATAAAAAAAACGGTTTTTTCATATTGCTTTTCTTTGGATAGAAAATTAAACAGAATAGATGTGGCGCAAATCCCATCCGCGTCGTAATCCCCCATAATTACAATTGGCATTTTTGATTTCATAGAATGCTCAACTAAAACTTTGGCCTGTTGCAGACCTATTTTAAATTCGGCTGGAAACGATCTAATAAAATTTAGCGGGTGCTCATCCTTTAAAAAATTATCAAGTGAATCTATACCTCTTTTCTTAAGGATTATTTCCAAAATTTCTGTAACTTGGGGATACATCATGGCAAATACATTTTAAAGGCTAAAGCCAAAAAGACAAACGGCGGCTGAGCGTGTTGTTATTAGTAGGAGGTGAATTTTTCTTCATTTCCTACAAGCATTGTTCTACCTTGGGAAAGTACCCTATTTATAAACTGATCATTGGTCCTTTTTCTATGGTTAAACTCTTCCAGAGACATAACGGAATAATTTATCTCCTTGCCTCTTTCTTCTTCTGCGCGATCAATTATCACTTTTAGCATACTCATTTCTGGTTTTCCAACAATAAAAAGGTCAACATCCAAAACTGTGCTTACTCTTCCGGTCAAAAAAGGTTTTGCAATCATGGCAAACTTTATATCACCCAATTGCCTTAGATGATCTAAAATGTCCTTACCCAAACCCTGATCCTTGGCTACAATCCCAAGTAGATCCGAATAATACACATGATCGGTATTTACTCTGTAATAAATTCGGTTACTGCTCTTTCTTTTTACCAACAAACCAACCTTTTCTAACCGATCTAATTCTCTTCGCACAGCATTTATTTCTGCTCCAATAGACCTGACTATAGATCTAACATGATGTTGATCATATGGGTGTAAAAGCATCAACTTCAACAAAGAAATACGAACCTCAGATATAAAAAATTTCTCTAACATCAATCTCCTCTCTAGGCAGAAATTTTTAATTAGTTGTACTGAACCTGAGAAACATTCCTATCAGGCACAATACTTATCCAGATTTTTCCTCTGTTAAACTCAATTTCCTCTCCGTTTAGGTCATAGAACATTGTCCTCTCATCTCTATCAGATTTAGACCATGTAACTTGAGTTGCAGTACCATCCATAAAAACTATACCAGAACCACTGCCTATAAGCTCATAACTTAAACGGCTGGAATCATCTCCTGGTATGGCGTTTTCTGTAGCAAATTGCACAATAACGGTTTTCACACTCACTTGTTCACCACTCTCCTGATCTTTTGTAGGAATTGGCTCTCCCGAAGAATCGTAGCCATTAAATCTCAAATAGCTATTGTTTGTAGCATCATATTTAAAGACTGTTGAATAATCTCCTCTTGACCAAAAATCTATGGAGATGTTCGTTGCTGTAGGGGGAGTGGCTGGGGCATCATCCTTAAATTTCCAAACCACAAAGTCTCTTCTACCCTCCCAGCCAAGCTCCTTACCTAACTCTCTTAAGTATTCTCCATCAACATAGGCGGTATGCTCTATAGCAACATTTCTTGGGTTATCCCTCCAAAATTGAGCATTACCACGTCCCAAACTTCTTACCGGCCATTCCTGGATAGCTTGTAAAGCTTTGGGGGACCAACCAATATGCATTATCATTGCGTCACCTAACTCCTTTACATACACCAAATAGTAATCTCTGGTACTTCTCACAGGGCCTATTTTCTTGGGAGTTTTACTTAAATAAAAAGGAATCAACCTTGTAATTCCACCCTCCGCCACAATTTCATAAGTTAAATCGGCATCAACTAATCCGGATTGGGGACGAGCATCTACATGATTATTCATCATAACCGCTAAGGGACGCTCATTAATAGGTCCCGCCTCTGATTCTTTGTACATAACTCCAGTTAAAGGATTTTGCAATAATAAGTCAGCATCTTCAACAGGGGAGGAGCCACCAGGAGTTATCACATCCGCTGATCTAGATGTGCCAAAAAAATAAAAAAGACCCAAAGCTAATATTGCCGCCACAAATATACCTAAGACGGCGGGGGGGAAAGGGAGCTTAAACTTACCTTTGGTATCAAATTTTTTAAATGTGGCTTTTGGAACTCCTGAGTTTTTTCCTTGGCCTTTTGAAGAATCCAGGGTAACAGGAGCGTTTTCGTTTTCAGAAAAATTTATATTAGAACCATTCATAGAGGTATCTTTTAATTCTTTAGGCATAAAATCATTATACATAATGAGTAAAAGCTTTGTCTATCTTTGTCAATTACAAATTTTCTCCCTGCAACATAGAGCTAATATGGGGTTTTGGGAAAGGGCGCTTTAACCAAGTCTTATTTCCGCATCAATAAATTCATCCAAATTGCCATCCAGTACACTTTCGGGATCGGTACTTTCAACATCTGTTCGCAAATCCTTTACCAATTTATAGGGGTGCAAAACATAATTTCTAATCTGATTTCCCCAACCTGGTTCTTTGTAAACTCCCTTAAGCGTTTCTTGCTCCTTCTTACGCTTTTCTTCCTCTATTGCAAAAAGCTTTGACTGCAAAATTTTCATCGCCTTTTCTCGGTTCTTACCCTGAGTTCTTTCTGTTTGATTTTCTACCACAATTCCGGTGGGAATATGCTTAATTCTCACGGCAGTTGAAACCTTGTTTACATTTTGTCCTCCATGTCCTCCAGATCTAAAAGCCTCAAATTCAATATCTTCAGGCAAAATTTCTATTTCTTGAGCATCTTCAATTACTGGAAGGACTTCTACTAGTGCAAAAGAGGTTTGCCTTAAATTATCTGCATTAAATGGAGACTGTCGCACCAACCGATGTACGCCTGATTCATTTTTTAGGAAACCGTAAGCGTATTTTCCTGTAATTTCTAGTGTTACGCTTTTTATACCAGCCTCTTCCCCTGGAACCGATTCCAAAGTTTCTACCTTCCAATTCTTTCTTTCTGCATACCTGGTGTACATTCTAAGAAGCATTTCTGTCCAATCCATAGCCTCTGTACCACCTTGCCCTGCATGAATAGAAAGAAAGACAGGGTTTTGATCATGTGTTCCAGAAAGGAAGAGTTTCTTTTCTATTTGGTTGGCAAATTGGTCAAATTTCTCTGATTCGTCTTCTTCTAACAAAAGTTCCAATATGGCAAAGTCGTCCAGATCTTTTCTTAAATCTGCAATATCCTGAGAAATTTGCTGACCTTTTTCCCAATCTTGCCAAAGATTTGGGTCCTCCAATTCTTGGGTGAGCTTATTGTGTTTTTGGGTCTTTTCGTCAATGAAGAGTTGTTGGCGTAGTTTTTCTAACCGTTCTCTTCGATCTTTTTTGTCTCGAGGGGTTTCACTTGTGATTGTTGTCATGGGTAGATTTTAGCATGGTTTTGGAGCAAAATAACCAGAAAAGACAGGTGGAGATTTGAATAATATTACCAAGACATTGACTTCTCAACCAAAAGAGAGAACCAACTAACATACATATACGAACCAGTCAAATCCCAAGTGAATCAACTCCTCGCTAATTACCCACGCTTAAAAATCCGTCATGTTGAAAGATATACCTCAATTCACTATGCAGAAATAAAAAGTGCCATAGTACCCCATAGAGTATACGGGTGCAGGTCACCCTACAGAATTTCCTAAAATCTCCCCTCCAACCTCCAACACATCCCCTGCCTTTACCTCACCAGACAACAACTTTTCCGCCAAATAAGTCTCGACTTTATCCTCTATTAACCTCTTCAAAGGTCTTGCTCCCCATTCGGAGCTAAAACCTTTTTCTACCAAGCCATCCAATAAATCTTCCGTAAATGTAACCTTTATGTTTTTACTTTCAGCAATTTTTTCCACACTTCGCAGTAAGGTCCGGGCTATTTTCTTTACATCTTCTTTACTTAATGGATTAAAAACAACCAATCCTGTAAATCTATTTAAAAATTCAGGGGCATACTGCTCCTGCACTTTTTTCATAGCCGCCTCTTCCATTTCACTAAAAGAACCATTTCTTGCAGCAACAGATTGAATCTCTCTAGTACCAACATTGCTTGTGGCAATAATTATGGTATTGGCAAAACTTACAGTCATTCCAGACGAATCCGTTAAACGACCATCATCCAAAACCTGTAAAAAAGCAAGCAAAATTTGGGGATGGGCTTTTTCTATTTCATCTAGCAACAAAACAGTAAAAGGCGTTTCTCTAATAGCTTCAGTTAAAATCCCTTTTGTCGTTCCATCGGAAGTACCTATTAGCTTATTAATACTATCCCCTTGCTGATATTCGCTCATATCTAAACGCACCATTTTCTTTTCATCTCCAAAATAAACT
>JAGPFW010000053.1 GCA_018056275.1 Patescibacteria group bacterium | reverse complement strand
TTACATCTTCGATATGTAATTTAGGCCCATTGAAATTTAGATCGTAGGTATGCTTTGTGAATTTATCAAAATCATTTGCATAAACAGTTTCGAAAGCACCTGTTTTTTCAAACCCAAGTCTAATACAGCCAATACCTGCAAATAAATCTATTGCTTTGAATTTTGTTCGGGTTTTTTCCATATCCATATTAAGTACAGATTAGCATTAAAAGATTAAAAAAGCAGCACGCTATATCCTATCGCTAATAGAATTTTCTTAAGACCAAATAGAAGTGCTTTTCTTAGTCAGGGTTAGTAAACCACACTTCAATAAGCGTGTGTACATCGCTTTTTCGCTTACTAAAAAATCTAGTGCTAATTTCTTAGGATCAGGATTTTTCTTGTAAAACTCTTTAAGTGTTTTCATGGGCATTAATAGTTCCGCCGCAAATTCGTTTGCTTCTGCTTCTTCCCTGTTTTTACTGTCTACTTCCAGAATATAATCACGTCTTAGATGACCAAGAACAAAATGACCTAACTCGTGTGCTACAGTAAACCTGTTTCTATGTATATGATTGTTTAAATTATAATATATGTTTATTTCATCAGCAGAACGAATGTTTGCACCATCCAAGGCGTCTGCATCCAGTCCTTTTACTGATAGAAGTTCATATTTACTAAGTTCTTGAATTATCGTAGAAAGGCGCACAGGGGGTAATTTGAAGTTTACGGACTTAAGAATGTTTCTACTAGACTGACGTGCAAACCCAATTCGGGGTGATTCCACTTCGTCATGCATAAAGCTAATCCTTTTTCATCCGATTATAAAGATTAAGTAATAGTTGCTTGTCTTTATCGGATAGGTCTTTGGTCGCTCTTAGCGCACCACCTAAATCTATTTCCAATTCATCACCTTCTAGGAAGAAGTTTATATCCTTGCCTAGCTTAATAGCTATTAGTTCAAGTCTTTCAATAGAGACTTTTCTGTCACCTGCTTCAATTAATGCAATAGCTGTGGGGGAAGAAAAACCAGCAGAAGTAGCAAGGTCTGCTTGGGAAATACCTAAGGATTCTCTTAAATCCTTGATTTTTGCCCCTATTTGCTTGTATCTATCCTGTTTTATCATAATGATATATTACCTTTTTCAAAATGATTTGACAAGCGCATATCATTTTGATAAAACGATTATAACAGAATGAAACAGTGGGTAAAATTCTGGTGTATTTAGTCCCACATTTAGAAAGGTAAAAAGAACTTATGTTACACCTAATAACATACGATTTGAACCAGCCAGTTCAAAAGTACCCAGACCTTTATGAAAAGCTAAAAGGTTTAGGCAAGTGGTGCCACCCACTGAATAATATCTGGTTTGTTATTACAAGTCAAAGTTCCAAAGATGTAAGAAATACAATTCAAACAGTTATAGACAGCAATGATGAACTTTTTGTATTGGAAATTAAAACACCCACAGTGGCTGCATGGGTAAACCTTACAACAGAAGACACCAAGTGGCTGAAAGAACACTTGTAGTATAAAGTCTAGGGGAAGTCCTAGGCTTTCCCTAGAACGTAGTAGTAATAATTTTGAAAGCTAAATGTATATGACAGAAAATATTTTTTTCTGGTGGTCAGTTACCACCACAATACTATCTTTGGTTTTTCTCGGCTGGGATATATGGCAATTAGCTACAAATCGTAAAAGTACTGAAATACAGCTAAAAGAAAAGGAACTACACAAAGCACAGGTCAAGATATGGGAACATTTTGCGAGCGGAATTAATCACGGGTTAATTACACTTACAGAATCCTTTCGCCAAAGGAAAATTAATCAAATAGAGGGGATGGAAGATATCTTAAGAACTATTCAAGGAAGTTCTAATGCCTTATATACATCTTTAAACGAAGAACGTCTGTTTACGGATGAAGAAATAAAACAAAGACAACTGGAAAGGGAAGAAAATTTTAAAAAAATGTATGCCCCAAGACCTGTTACCGAGAAAGTGGAATAACTTCGATCATATAGCTTTTTTTAGCATCTTCCGCCATGCCGAGCCATAATTGACGAGAAGCGTAAAAAGCTATCTTGTCAAACGGATTTATCCAATCGTATCGGACTTTTTTGCCACTTAGCTCTAAGTTCTGAAGTGTCATCTCCAAAAGTAGCTTTTTTTCGTGGGTTTCAGAACTCTCAAAGACTTTTCCAGCGTTTTCAGCCAGTTTTAGCAGGTAAGATGAGGTCAAATAGTATTCCTCATCGGCATAGTTTAGTTTGCCAATTTTCGTTGTAATTTCTTTCTGTTTTGCCCGATACTCTTTTCGTTTTTCCTCATACTTGTCTTTAGTAATTCGCCCCTTGACAGCAACTTTTTTATCCTCAATCAATGCTTTTAAGAAGAAGTCTAATTTTTCTTTGTATTTCATAGTTTAATTACATCTTTAACCCTACTTATCATGTTTTATCAATTTTTGCTAAAATTTATAATCAGTGGGGTAAGCCATGTTGAAAAAGTTATCCTTAAAGTTAGACAGAAAAAAATTCCTCAACAGAATTACTAAAATATCAGTTTTTGTTTGGTTGGTTTGTATTATTGGTGTTTTTGCAATTATTGGTTATGTGGTTGGTATTAGGAAACAGTTATTTGATAGTGCGCCCACTATTTTCGTGTCTTCACTTCTCTGCTTAATCATATTAGGGTGTTTAGCGTTCTTAGTGGGAGTAATAAGTTTTACCGCACAACTTATAGATAAAAAAACTCAAAAGGAGCAAAATATCTTCATTTTTCTTATTAAATTGTTTTTTATTCTTGCCATCCTACCTCTATACCTGCTTATTTATATTTTTAGACCTCTTGAGATTATTAGTAAATTGAGACATGGTGGGTTCAGGGAGTTACTTAAATCACTACAACTCAAGCAGATATTAGTTAAAGCAATCGCTCTGATTTTAGTTGGGGTCATAATCTTACCCATTTGGATTGTTGGGTATATGACTGTCAATGCTTTGGTTGTCAATCAACTCGGTTATATAACAGATGATATAAAAATCTCAGGAACAGGTTCAATGTTTCCAACTTTTCCAAAAGGAGAGGGAAAAGACCCAAAAGAACTTGCTAAACAAATCGTTAGCACAACGGGAATGATGCGTTACCCCAATGGGCTTGTAATTGGTGGTAAAAGATTTTTTGGTTATGAAATTGGTAGAGGCGACATTGTTGTTGTTGAAAACGAAAAAATCAAAGAAATGACCAAAAAGATGTATGGGGATACTTCTGGCTGGGTTAAAAGGGTCATTGGATTAACAGGAGATACTATTGAGCTCCGAGGGGGAATCGTCTACCTTAATGGCGAACCACTAAAGGAGCCTTATACTGCTCAACCACACTCAACTTTTGGTGAAACTTTCCTAAGCGAGTGTAAGAAAATTACTATACCCGATAATTCGGTTTTTGTTATGGGAGATAATCGTAAAGGGAGTGGAGATTCAAGGGAAATAGGCTTTATTGAGTTAAATGCTGTTAGCCATGTTTTTCCTCTTAAAAATCAAAAAGGTGTGTTAGATAAAACGTGGAGGGATACAGCAAAAGATTTTGATGAAACTTCAAAAATAAAGTTAGATAAAGAGAAGTATCTGCAACTCCTGAATGAAAGGCGAAAAGAAGCAGGTGCAAAAGAGCTTAAATATCAACCCAAACTGGAAACATCAGCCAGTAGGCGAGCTGAAGTTATCTTAAAATTTGATGACTTTTCCTTTGAGGCAACTCAAAGCGGTTACACAATGGAACAGGCAATGAGAGAGGCTAATTATTCAAATATCGTTTGGGGTGAAGCACCAATACAAGGTTATTACGAAGCGGAGGAACTGATTGATAACCAATTCCAATTCCCAGAGTCTAAAAAGTTTTTGACAGACAAAACCTACCAGGAAATTGGTATTGCTGAAGTTGAAGGAGAGATAAACGGTTGCCCAACTCAAGTAATTGTGCAACACCTTGCAGGTTATGTACCTCCCAACTACGAACAAACAGACATTGACGGATGGAAGAATAATCTATCAAGACTTAAAGAAATTCAACCAGGTTGGGCAGAACTAAAAAAATCCAAAGAATTTTACAAAAAGAACAAGCAAGATGTTGATAGAATAAATGAGATTATCTCTACAAGAATTGCCAATATTTCAATTATCGTGGCTAAAATGGAAGCAAACCAATGGTTAAGCACTACCGAACAAAAAATGATAGACCAAGATAAGCCTTTGTTTGATGAGCAGGAAGCAATTGCGACAAGGTTAAATAGTCGGTAGGACTGGATTTGGCTGACCTAACCCAAATTTTTAAACGCAATCTTGAGGACACTTAAGCTTATATCAAAGTCTAGTTTATGGCTGCAGAACAGGTCTTTTAGAGGAAGCCAACTTTGACGATTACCCACATTTAGCAAAGTATCAAAAGGATTTTTAAGTCATAACAAAGAGA
>JAGPFW010000052.1 GCA_018056275.1 Patescibacteria group bacterium | reverse complement strand
CCGTTAAATATGCCATTTTTTTGATTATTTCTTAAGCAAATGACTCTGTCTCCAACTTCAGGAACAGGTGTGCTAAACCCCAGATATTGTCTAATTTGTGTGTTTATTGCTACTCTTGTCTTATTATAACCACAAAGAATTATTGTATCTTCATTATATTCTTCCAAAAGGTTATTTATTTTTTCTTGCGTTTCCCAACAGGTCTTGTCCATCTTTATTACTCCCCTACCAAATTCCTTAAAAGGGATTTTCCCTGTTTCTCTTGCAATCCTGCTGATCTCTATAATAGGATTTTCTCTTACTTGTCTATGGATTTGAGTTAATTCTAGGTTTGGATTTGCCATTAGGTTAAATTTTTCACCAATTGGAGGTAGTTGCCCGTGATCGCCTACAGCAAAAATAGGTTTGTTGTAGCTTAGAAGGTCAAGCCAAATCTCTTCGTCTAACATAGATCCCTCATCTATTATTAAAAAGTCTTTGTCTATTTCGTCTCTTTTTTGCCACCCGATTATTTCTTCTTTGTTGTTTATAATAGGAGAATAAATAAGTGAATGAATTGTACTTACCGAGTCACCTTTTTGTAGTGCCCCAAATTCTCCTAACTTATTTTTTAGCACTCTTGCGGCTTTTCCTGTATAGCTAATAAATCCCACCTTTACTTGTGGATTGTGCGAATGTATAAGTGAGCGAAAAATTCCTATTAAAGTTGTTTTTCCTGTTCCTGCGTATCCGCCCAAAGTTATGTATTGAGTTCGTGGTCCTGCCTTATACCAGGATACTAATTTTTGCAATGTTTCTTTTTTATCTGCGGAGATTTGCATTTTAGGTTTTTAAATACACATACCCAAGGTTTCAAAATACCCTTTGGGGTAATATTCTATTTCTGGAGGCAGTTTTTGGGGTGTGGTAGTGGCTACATTTATTATTTCTAGTATTTTCTTTGAAACCTCTTCCGTTGTTAAATAGTTTTTGTTTGGGCATTTTAACTTCTCCTCAACCGAAGTGTGCCCAAATTCTGTGGCTACACTTCCCAACGCTAAATAAACAACTGGGATATTTGGTTTTAACTCTTCATAAAGGGAAAGGGAAAGTCCCCGTAACCCAAATTTTGAAGCACAGTATGCACTTCTGTTGGCAACCCCAACTTTTCCGCATCCTGAGCCGATGTTTATGACCAATGGTTTAGGAGAATTTTTTATAGATGGCAATAATAACTTTGTTAAAAGGAATGGCGCTGTAACATTAAGCTTAAGCGCCAATTCCCATTCGTTTGTGGTAAGGTCTCTTATACTTTTGTAGATTCCTATTCCTGCGTTATTTATTAAAATGTCTATTTTTGTGAATTTCCTCTGAAGGTTATTTACCAAATCCTCTATTTCATCTTGTTTGGTAAGGTCGGTTTGGTATGTTGTGATGTTGGATCCTTGTGACCTAAAACTGTCAGTTTCAATGGGATTTTTGTCTATTAAAATAAGATCCTGTCCTTCTCCTGCCAATGTTTGGGCAATGGATTTTCCAATTCCTTTTGCGGCGCCTGTTATAACTATTGTTTTTGGTTGGTTTTGCATGGTTTTATTATAGCGAAATTTTTTTAACTTCCTTTGAGAACTTCAGGATGTTCATGTATGTATAATATAATTATGCCCGAAGAAATAACATCACTGTTTTTTGATGGTGTAGAAGACAAACATGTAGAGGTTGATCCCAAACTTTCCCCTTCCTCTGAAGCTTACTTACTTCCTCCTTTGGATCCCGACAAATTTCAAACTTTTTTAGTTTCCAAGACGAGAGAATTTGGTGAGGTTCCCAGCCATCTTTCCCCTAGTTTTGACGAAGCCCCCCAAACGGAGACTACCTACGATATTGAGGTTCCAGAACAGATTAAGTCCCTTTGCCAACTTTTTCAAGGTTTGGGGGGTAGGGCACTATTAGTGGGTGGGAGTGTTAGAGACGCTGTCATTTCGCAAGAGGTTCCTGAGTTAGAATTGACATCAAAGGATTTTGATTTGGAAATATATGGTATTGCTCCGGAAGATTTACGAAGAATATTGGATATAACATTTGGGGAACATAATGTGAGGTTGGAGGGAGAGGCTTTTCAGGTGTATAAGGTGGCTATTCTCGGGGTTAAAGGTCTTGTAGATATTAGTATTCCTCGTATAGATAACAAGATCTCTTTGGATAGTAGTGGAAGAGGTCGGGGGTTTGTAATTGAAGGTGATCCCACAATGAATATTGTAGAAGCAGCTTCCAGGAGAGATTTGGTTTTCAATTCACTTGCATATGACCCACTAACAAGAGTCACGTATGACCCTTTTGGTGCTGTTGAAAGCATCAGGAATCGCACAATAGAGGTGACGGACCCTGAAACATTTGTGGAGGATCCACTACGTGTTTTAAGGGTAATGCAGTTTTCATCTAGGTTTGGGTTTAAGGTTTCTGAGGAGGCTACCTTATTGTGTCGCGCAATGGTTGAAGCTGGTTTGTTGGATAAATTACCAAAGGAGAGAATTACAGAGGAATTTGTTAAGCTTTTTACTAAGGGGATTAAGCCTTCTATTGGTCTGGAGTTTATTAGAGAAATTGGCTTGGTAGAAAGATGGTATCCTGAGTTGCATGCCTTAATTGGTTGTGAGCAGGATCCCGATTGGCACCCTGAAGGAGATGTTTGGTCTCATACCATGCAAACGGTGGATGCTGCCTCCAAAATTGCTGATAGAGAGAATTTGGATGATAAAGATCGTTTGGTGTTATGTTTGGCGGCATTAGGTCATGACTTTGGAAAGCCTACAACAACAACTTGCAGAATATCCGATCGGCGCTTAATTTCACATGGACATGAATCTGCTGGCGTTAGCCCTATGGAAGAGTTTTTTGAACACTTTTCTTATGCGGGATTCTCTAAGCAAATTCGTAGGCAGGTATATCCCCTTATTTCTCATCATTTATCACCAAAGTTCTATTGGCAACAGGAAAATCCAAGATCTGATTCTCAGAAACCTGTGGATATGCGGAAGGCGGTTAGAAGGTTAAAATATGAACTTGAGGAGGAAGGTACTTCGGTTTACATGTTGGCTTTATTAGCAGAAGCAGATCAAAGGGGTAGAAACGGTGAAGGCTCTTTTCCTTTGGAAGCGGACGCTGTTGAAGATTTGAATGAATGGAAGTCTTGGTTATTAGATAAAGATGCGAGTATCGCGGAAACGGAATCTCGCCCCGGAGCGTTAGTTAGTGGCGAAGAGGTGAAACAAGCGCTTAATCTAAAGCAAGGCCCCGAAGTGGGTGCGGTGTTGCGAGCAATTGTGGAGGCGCAGTTGCTTGGGGTTGTTGCTACAAAGGAAGACGCTTTTGCCATGATGCCCCAACTATATGACATTATGGTTACTCATGTCTTTTCTGAAGAACGTGAAAAAGGCTATCCGCCTAGAGATACTTGGATTGCTTTGGCTAGAGGAGACACCCCGATTAGTCAAGTTTTAGGTATGGAGAGCGCTGAATAACCTTCTGCATCGTTTTGTAGATTTTTTGTTTATATTCGAATAGTGAACATTTGTGATTAACTGCGGACTTTATTGAGGGTAAATTAGAGATATGAAACCTGAGTATTTTGTAAAAAAAGTTGTTTATCAATATAACAACGGCCAAGGAATTTTTAGCAAAAAGATTAATGCAGAAGATCTTATCCCAAAGGATTTGGATGACCATAAACGTGCGTTGTATATTTTCTATGTATTACAGCTTGATTATGCAATGAAGTCCCAAATATTATATGAAGGTGCCAAGAAACTGTATTCTGTAAACGAAGACTTCTTTACACCCAGCTACTTAAAAGACGTATCCAATGAATCCTTAACGGAGGATTTACAAAGTTATCTCCATCCAAGATATATTAATGAGGCAGTAAAACGTTTTAGGGTTAACACAACCGCACTTTTGACACTTTACAATGGAGATCCAAGGGATATTTTCAAACATGTAATGTTAGCTCAAGAAGTGATTAAGAGATTAAAAGATTTTAGGGGATTTGGTTCAAAGATAGGGAATTTTTTTGTAAGAACAATGATTAATACATTTGGATATTCTTACCCAGACATTGATACTGTCTTACCTCCAGTTGATGTACATGATGTTAGAATCGCATATTTACTTGGATATACTTTTGATGACCGGATGACGCAAAAGAATATCAATTATGTAAAAAAATTATGGAGTGATGCATGCCTACGATCCGGTGAAAGTTGGTTGATTTTTGATAAAGCCCTTTGGTTGTTAGGGTCTGAAGGTAAACCAAAGTCCAAACAGGATGTTTTAAAATTAATATATAACTAGTTAGTGTACCCAGAGTTTGATTCACTCTTGGGCAATTGGTGGGCGAGGAGGGACTTGAACCCTCATGAAACTAGGTTTCAACAGATTTTAAGTCTGTCGCGTATGCCGATTCCGCCACTCGCCCGAAGAATAATAAGATGATTTTAAGATTATACCCTAACTTTTATAACTTTTGATTCTTTCTGCGATTTCTGCCAATTCCTCCTGTGTTTTTGGTTTCTGTGGGGTTTCTTCTCGGATTCCTTTGTAAATAGGCCATAATTTTGCGTGTAGATGATCAATCTCTAATCCCTCAAATACAACCTT
>JAGPFW010000010.1 GCA_018056275.1 Patescibacteria group bacterium | reverse complement strand
AGTTGTAGGGTTTTCCAAGTGTGCGCTTAAAATATTTCCCTGTAACTCAACACGAATTTCGGGTCTTAGGGGGACTATAACCGTACCCTTGGGACCAGTTATTCTAACTTCTTTTGAAGATAACTCAACCTTTACATTATTGGGCAATTCAATTGGCATCTTACCTATTCTGGACATATTACCAAACCTCACAGATCACTTCTCCACCGAGTTTCTTCTTTCTGGCATCTTCACCAGACATTATCCCACGAGAAGTGGAAACAACTAATACTCCGTAACCTCCTTTTGAAAAACCTAATTCGCTATGGTTTTTATAAACCCTTCTACCAGGCCTAGATACTTTTTTAATATCAGTTACAACAGGCAAACCTTCGGTGTACGCCAAATCCAAATGCAGACCCTTATAAGAAACTTCTTTGTCGTTAAAAACCTTAACCTTTGAGATAAACCCTTTAGATTCCAAAACCTTAGCAATTTCTGCCTTTTGCTTTGAATAAGGCACTTCCACAGAGGGTTTACCAACTTTAGAAGCATTTTTTATTATACTTAACATGTTTGCTATCGTGTCCACACTCATTACCAACTTGCCTTTCTAACCCCCGGGAGAACTCCCTTGTGGGCTAATTCTCTAAAACATTTTCTACAAATTTTAAATCTGCGCATAAACCCCCTAGGGTTACCACAAAGCTCACAACGACTATATTTACGAACCTCAAACTTAGGGGTCCTTTTTTGTTTTGCAATTAAAGATTTTTTTGCCATTTATTTGTCCTCCTTACTAAAGGGAAAACCCAATTCCTCCAGTAAGTACCTGCTCTTTGTCTTATCGCTATTTCTCATAACAAGAGTAATCTGTAAACCTCTACCAACCTTCACCTTATTTGGGTTAATTTCAGGAAATATTGTATGATCTGCAACTCCCAACGAGTAGTTTCCTGCTTTGTCAAAAGCGTCAGTGGGCACTCCTCTAAAGTCCCTAACTCTAGGTAAAGAGATATTAACAAGTTTATCAAGAAAAGCCCACATCCTTTCTCCTCGCAAAGTGGCAGAAAGACCCACGGTTTCTCCCTCCCTAAGCTTAAACGCCGAGATAGATTTTCTAGAGGGTCTTGCACTTGGTACCTGACCCAATATCTGAGCCAGCTCCTCCTTAAAGGACTCCACTGCCTCTTTGCTATCCCTAAAGTCACCAATTCCAGAATTCACAACAACTTTAGAAACAGAGGGAGCTTCCATAACACATTTAATACCAAAATTCTCAACTATTTTAGGCAGTATTTCTTTTTTATATTTCTCTTTTAATCTTTCTGACATATTTATTCCTCCAAATCCTTCTTATCCGAACCCTTCTTAACGGGAGTTGCTTTGGGATCCTCAGTTTTATTGGCTTTCTTGTTTTCCTTATTATCCAGAGCCTCCCCAGTCTTTTTGCAAATTCTTATCTTTTTTCCATTCACTTGCTTATAACCTACTCTTATAGCCTTACCCAAAGATTCGTTATAATACATTACATTTGAAACATCAATAGGCTTTTCCATCTCAATTATGCCACCCTTTTCATTGTTCTGATTGCGTTTTATATTCTTTTTAACTAAGTTCACACCCTCAACAACAACTTGGTTCTCTTTATTCAAAACCCTAAGAACCTTGGAAACCTTTCCCTTGTCTTTACCAGCTATAACTTTTACTTTATCACCTGACCTTATTCTCATAGTTTTACCAGACTTCCTTTGCTAAAGATACAATCTTCATAAAACCTGCGTCTCGTAACTCCCTTGCAACTGGTCCAAAAACGCGAGTGCCAGTCATTTCCTTAGACTCATTAACTACAATACCTGCATTATCATCAAAACGTATATAGCTTCCATCCTTTCTCCTAGTCTCCTTTTTTGTCCTAACAATAACGGCTTTGACCACCGAATGATTCTTGACCATTCCAGCGGAATCAGCACCTTTCACCACACAGGTAACAACCTCGCCCAATCTAGCCACTTTTCTTTTTGTACCGCCAGAAATACCAATGATTTTTAATCTGTGGGCACCTGTATTATCAGCCAGGCGTATTGTTGTAAATAAAGGAACCATACCTACTTCTCCTCCTCGCTCAAAATTTCTTTAACCAACCAATTAACCTCCTTGCTAAATGGAGCATGTTCTTCAATTAAAACCGTAGAATTATTAGGTGCCTCAAGCTCATTCCTCGCCTTAAATTTTCTAGTAGTTTTTATAGCTTTATTGTAAATGGGATGCTTCTTATCCACCTCAACAGCAACCACAGCTGTTTTCTGCATTTTTGTTGATATAATTTTTCCTTTTAATATCTTCTTTGGCATTTTATGATTTCCTTTCATTTACCCTTCAACCGATACACTTAGCTTCTGCGAAATAACAGTGCGAATTCTAGCATAATCCTTCTTTAATGTCCTAATTTTCAACAAATCAGCAGATTTTCCTTCCAAAGCCACCGACCTAGCTTGCACTAATTTTGATTTTGTCTCCTGAGCCAATTTATTAAGTTCAGTAACTTCTTTTTTCTGCAAATCTCTTGCTAACATATTATTTTTCTCCAAAAACTTTAGAACTTACAAATTTTGTTCTAAAAGGTATCTTATCTGCGGCTCTCTTAAATGCGTCTCTTGCTAAATCTTCAGGAACTCCAGCAATTTCAAATAGTATAGTCCCAGGCTTTACAACGGCAGCGTAATGATCAGTAGGGGATTTTCCACCACCCATTCTTGTCTCATTAGGTTTTTTCGCAATAGGCTTGTCTGGAAACACCCTTATCCACACTTTCCCTAGCCTTTTTGTCTTGTGAGCAATTGCCTTTCTGGCTGCCTCTATTTGTCGTGAAGAAAAATTCCCACCTTCCAAGGACTTTAACCCATAATCACCAAAAGATACTGTAGAACCTCTAGTGGCAATTCCTTTGACGCGGCCACGCATAGCACTCCTAAATTTTACTCTGCTGGGTAACATTACAGACATTTAATAAGTCTCCTTCTCACCTTTATAAATCCATACTTTAATACCAATAATTCCAAAAATTCTGTCACAGTCTAGTTGCGCATAATCTATATCGGCTCTCAAAGTTTGTGCAGGTATAGAACCTTCTGAATAAACTTCAGTTCTAGCGATTGTGTTACCTCCACTTAAAACCCCAGATACCCTAATCTTTATCCCCTTAGCACCTTTATCCATAGCAGACCTAATGGCAGATTGAACAACTCTTCTATAGGGAAGTCTTCTCTTCATCTGCCTAGAAATATAATCAGCCACAAGTGCGGCCTCAAGCTCAGGAACTTTTACTTCCTCTACATTTAACTTTACCTTTGAATTGGTCATTTCATGTAAATCTTGTTCCAGCTGCTGTATACCCATACCCTTCTTACCAATAACCATACCTGGTTTAGAAACCTTAATCGTGATGTTTAAATCGTTTACAGCCCTATGTATCTCTACATCCTTAATCCCAGCAACAGCCATAGACTTCTCTATATGCTTGCGAATCTTCTGATCTTCTAGCATCAACTTTGCATAAGAAGATTTGGCGGCAAACCACTTTGTTCTCCAATCCGTCGTTATCCCCAATCTATATCCGTAAGGATTTACTTTTTGACCCATTTATTTATCTCCTTTCTTTTCAACCAAAACCTGAGGATGAGAAGACAAACCCACAACTATATGACTTGTTCTCTTTAGAATCGGACTTAGTCTGGAACAAGCAACTATCCTACCCCTCTTCATTGTGGGGCCAACATACACTTGAGCATCCGAAACGAATAAAGAATCTTGAGATAGTTTAGTATTATTTATAGCATTAGCCTCAGCAGACTTTAATACTCTTAAAAAAATCTTTGCAGCCTTAGACTCATGAAAACTTAACACTTTTTTGGCCTCAAGAACGGGCAAACCCCTTATTAATTCAGCAACCACCCGCGACTTTTTAACCGATGTGCGTGCATTTTTTAGTTTTGCGTAGACTTGTGAGTCTTTATGCATGTACTTCTTTTTCATAATATTTTCCTATTTTTCTTTTTCTTCAACTGCGCCCTTTTTGGAAGAGTGACCCCTAAATGTTCGGGTGTGGGCAAATTCTCCTAACTTATGACCCACCATGGGCTCAGTTATAAAAACATCTATATGCTTCTTTCCATTGTGCACAGAAAAAGTCATCCCAACCATCTCAGGTAGAACAGTGGATCTTCTAGACCAAGTCTTTATTGGAGACCTTTTATTTTCTAGCTTAGCTTTTTCAATCTTTTTCATTAATTTTTCGTCCACAAAAGGACCTTTACTTAAGGATCTTGCCATATTCTTTACCTTTTCTTTCCTCTTTTTCTACCAGTAACTATATATTTATCAGTATGACTTCTTTTCCTAGTTTTTACTCCTCTAGCAGGTTTTCCCCAAGGAGTCTTTGGACCAGGCATACCAACCCCATTATCTTTATAGGAACCTCCATGCGGATGTTGTCTGGGGCTAGCATGCGCCACACCCCTAACCGTGGGTCGTACACCTAAATACCTATTTCTCCCCGCCTTACCCAAATCAATATTTCTTAAATCCGCATTTGAAAGGGAACCAACAGTAGCAAGGCATTCTAACAATATTTTCCTAATTTCTCCACTAGGAAGCTTAATATTTGCATATTTTCCTTCTTTAGCTACCAGTAATACTGAAGTACCAGCGCCACGAGCTAATTTTCCTCCTTGACCCGGATTTATTTCCACATTGTGAACCTGTGTACCCAAAGGGATATTGGTTAAAGGCAACGCGTTACCAACTTTTATTTCAGCCATTGGGGAAGAGACAACCTGCATACCTTTTTCCAAACCTAACGGAGCAAGAATGTATCTTTTATCTCCATCCGTATATGTAACTAAAGCAATATTCGCGCCCCTATTGGGATCATACTCAATTGAAGATACCGTACCCACTATGCCTATTTTATTACGCTTAAAGTCAATTAATCTATAGTGTTTCTTAGCCCCTCTGGACTGATGTCTAACGGTTATGGTACCGTTTGCCTTACCCTTACTACCTTTCAAAGGCTGAGTAAGCTTCTTTAACGGCTTTATCGACTGGGTTGTACCTAATAAAGATTTTCTAAATCTTTGGCTAGGGGTTGTAGGTTTATAACTTTTTATCATATTATTCTCCTTGGTAAATATCCAACTTTCCTTTTTTCAACTTAAAAGTGACTTTTTTCCTCATTTGTGTTGTTATAAACCTAGACGTCTTTGGTAGTCTTTTCCTTTTTCCAGCCAAAACATTAACTCTAAACGCGGTGGCATCCACTTGATAAACATCTCTTAAGGCATTTTTTACATCGGATTGCGATGCGGAAAGATCCACCTCAAAGGTATATCTACCTTCCCTATTGTACAGATCTAATGCCTTCTCTGTAACAACCGGTTTTATTAGAACTCTATTTATTCGCATATTTTTCCTCCAAAAAATTTAACGCATCATCAGTAAAGATTATATTGTCAGCTAGCAAAATATCATATGTACAAAGATTTTCCACCATAGAAACCTTCATTTTGGGAATGTTGGAAAAGGATCTTCTAATTCCTAAATCATTATCCTTCTGAATAAATAAAACCCTTCCACCCAACTTAAGACTTGTAATAAGTTTTTGCGCCTCACTTGTAGATGGATGGTCAAATTTTACGGATTCAATAGCAAGAACCTTGTTTTCTGCATGTTTCAAGGACAATGCGGATTTTAAAGCCTGTACTCTCATCTTTTTTGGAAAAGCCAACTTCCAAGACTGAGGTTGCGGTCCATGCGCTATACCTCCGTGTACCCATATTGGGCTTCTTCTGGAACCATGCCTTGCTCTACCAGTTCCTTTTTGTCTCCAAGGCTTAGCCCCACCCCCCGAAACTTCGGAACGAGTTTTGGTCTTGGAGGTTCCCTGCCTTTGATTAGATCTAAACACATAAACATACTGGCTTAAAACAGAAGTGTTGGGCTCTATCCCAAATATAGATTCTGAAACATTATGTTTTCTAGATATTTCACCTGTTTTTGAAAAAACATTTATTTCCATGTTCATTATTCCTTAATCTTTAAAATTATTTTGGAGTTTCTAGCCCCAGGGACAGATCCCGAAACTAATATAAGAGAATTTTCCTTGATAAAATCCACTATTCGCAATCCGTGTATGGTAACTTGCTCATTCCCATAATGACCTGGCATTCTTTTACCCTTAAAAACTCTACTAGGTGTTTGACATCCTAAAGAACCCATTGCTCTAACTTTACTGGAGGATCCCCTAGTAACATGTTGATGTTTAAAACCATAACGCTTCATCCCTCCTGCGAAGCCTCTTCCCTTAGAGATACCAGTAACAGAGATATTTTTATCTTTTAAGTCTTCCTGAATAAATTGGGGATCATCTACTTGAATATAGGTTACAGGTATAACCACACCGTCTTGACGAAAAATCTGGCTCATATTCAGTTTTTTTCCCTTTATTTCCTGTACCTTCATGCTTATTTTTATAAATCAAATTCATATAACCTTTCCACTGGAAAAAAATTTTTGCTAATCTCCTCCCAGGGAACGCCAAAGGCGATTTTACCAACAATCCACAAAAATTCCAATACCTAATTAGACACAATATTACATTTGAATAGACACGCCAACTCCAGCAGGTAAACTCATGTGGGAGAGGCTATCAATCGTGGCGCTTGTAGGTCTTCTTATATCAATGATACGTTTGTGTGTTCTTAACTCAAACTGTTCACGAGACCTTTTATCAATATGTGGACCTCTTATTACAGTATAGAGCTCCCTTTTTGTGGGCAAAGGCACTGGGCCAACCACTTCCGCACCAGTCCTTATAGCAGTTTCAACTATCTTTTCGCAACTAGAGTCCATAACCCTACTATCGTAGGCATTAAGCTTTATTCTGATTTTTACTTCTTTTTTTGTTTCTTTTGGCATGTGTTTTTTAGCTCATCCGAAAAGAAGCCCGCCTAAGCGGGCCTCCTTCTGGTAATGCGTTACTTAATTATCTTTGTTACCACACCCGCACCAACAGTGTGACCTCCCTCTCTAATGGCAAACTTCAACCCTTCTTCTATAGCGATTGGTGTAATGAGCTTTACAGCAAGCTTAACATTATCCCCAGGCATAACCATTTCTACACCTTCGGGAAGATTTATTTCTCCAGTAACATCGGTCGTCCTCACATAAAACTGAGGCTTATACCCATTGAAGAACGGTTTGTGCCTACCACCTTCCTCTTTAGAAAGTACATACACCTCCGACTCAAATTCTGTGTGAGGAGTTATGCTACCCGGTTTAGCTAAAACCTGACCTCTCTCAACTCCGTCTCTATCAACACCTCTTAAGAGAATTCCAACATTGTCACCAGCCTGACATTCCTTCATTTGCTTCTTAAACATTTCTATCCCAGTAGCTACAGTCTTAATAGTATCCTTAATACCTACTATCTCCAGCTCTTCATTGAGGGTTAACCTACCTCTATCTACCTTACCAGTGGCAACAGTGCCCCTCCCAGAGATGGAAAATACATCTTCGATAGGCATTAGGAAAGGTTTATCCAAATCTCTTTCAGGAGTTGGTATATAAGTATCAATAGCTTCTATAAGCTTCTTGATTGCTTCAACAGCCTCTGGGTCACCCTCCAAAGCCTTTGTGGCGGATCCTCTTATGACAGGAACATTTTCCCCATCAAACTTGTACTTGGTCAACAGTTCACGAATTTCTAATTCCACAAGATCCAGAATTTCCGGGTCATCAACCATATCGCATTTGTTCATGAAAACTATCATGGCGGGAACATTAACTTGGTTTGCGAGCAAGATGTGCTCCCTTGTTTGAGGCATTGGACCATCTGGTGCAGATACAACCAAGATTGCACCATCCATTTGAGCAGCCCCAGTAATCATATTCTTAATATAGTCAGCGTGACCTGGAGCATCTATATGAGCATAGTGGCGTGACGCTGTTTCATACTCAATATGAGATAAATTAACCGTAATACCTCTTGCAATCTCTTCAGCAGAGCTCTCTACATCTTCATATTTGAGAGCGACGTTAAGATCAGAAGGAAATACTTGGGACAGAACAGTTGTGAGCGCAGCAGTTAATGTTGTCTTACCGTGGTCAACGTGACCAATAGTTCCAACATTAACATGCGGCTTAGTTCTTTCAAATTCTTTTGGCATTCTATAACCTTTCATGCGAGGTAACTTAAAAAAGTACCTCAAAAAACTTAATAACTTATTACTATCTTAGTGTTTTGTATGATAACACAAAAGAGAAAAAATACACTACTATTTTATATTCCCAGCAGCTATTTCTGTTGCAATATTTGCGGGAACTTCTTCGTAATGGCTTGGCTCCATTGTAAAGCTTGCGCGACCTTGGGTCATACCTCTGAGTACCGTAGCATACCCAAACATCTCTGCCAGAGGCACCTCGGCTTTGATTGCAGTTGCCTGCCCCCTTTTTTCTGTACCTTCTATTTTTCCTCTTTTACCAGAAAGATTTCCTATAACATCTCCCATAAACTCATCTGGTGTAATAACTTCCACTTTCATAATTGGCTCTAATAAATAAGGAGAAGCCTTTCTTTGGGCTTCCTTAAATGCCTCAGAAGCAGCAATTTTAAACGCCATTTCTGACGAGTCCACTTCATGGAAGGAACCATCAATAAGGTTAACTTGAATATCTACAACAGGGTACCCCGCCATAACTCCACTTTCCATTGCCTCCTTCAGACCCTTTTCCACAGCAGGAATATATTCCTTTGGAATAGCCCCACCCTTTATACGATCTTCAAATACAAAACCTGAACCTGGCGCTAAAGGCTCCATCTCTATAACCACATGACCATACTGACCTCTTCCTCCAGACTGGCGAATATATTTTGTTTCCTGCTCTACCTTTTTTCTAATACTTTCCCTATAAGCCACGTGGGGAGTTCCTGTCACAACTTCTACACCAAACTCCCTCTTCATTCGATCTACGATTATATCTAAATGCAACTCACCCATGCCATATAAAACGGTTTGAGAAGTTTCTGGATCCGATTTTATTTTCAATGTAGGATCCTCCTCCAAAAATTTTTTCAAAACTTCACCTAATTTATCTCTATCTCCCTTTGTTTTTGGTTCCACAACCAACCCAATAACGGGTTCTGCAAATGTTATAGCGTCCAAAAGAATAGGCGTATCTTCAGAACAAAGTGTATCCCCAGTTACAGCATTTAACCCAATCGCGGCACCAATCTCCCCCGCGCGAATTTCAGCAATCTCCTCTCTCTTGTTGGAATGCATTAAAATAACTCTACCCAAACGTTCCTTTCGACCTTGGGTGGAATTGTATATATAAGAACCTGTTGTAGCAGTACCAGAGTAGACTCTAAAATATGTTAGTCTACCCACATAAGGATCTGTCTGCAATTTAAAAGCAAGCGCCACAAAAGGTCCTTCAGTGGTAGGGGGCAATGTAACCTGCTCTCCAGTGCCAACTTTATAACCAGTTATAGAACCAACATCTGCGGGGGAAGGTAGATAATCTACAACACCATCAAGAAGTTTTTGTACACCTACATTGGAAAGTGAAGCCCCCGCAAAGACAGGATATACCTGAGCGGAAATAGTCATTTTTCTCAAGGCCACTTTCAAATCAGCCAAGGATATTTCCTCACCGCCCAAATATTTCTCTATCAGACTGTCATCGGATTCTGCCAACTTTTCCACAAGTTGCCCTCTATATTCTTGGGCTTTTTCTAAATAGTCAGCGGGGACCTCAATTTCCGTAATGGTATCACCCATTTTTCCCGAGAATTCATAAGCTTTCATTTCCAAAAGGTCTATTACCGATTTAAAATCCCCCTCTATACCAATAGGAATTTGTACGGGATAAGCGTTCTTAGAAAGTCTTTCTCTTATTGAGTTCAGAGACATATAAAAATCACCACCAATTTTGTCAAGCTTATTCACAAAACACAAAAGAGGAACATGATATTTTTCTGCCTGTCTCCAAACCGTTTCGCTCTGAGGCTCAACACCTTGGGAACCATCAAACAAGACCACGCCACCATCTAAAACTCGCAAAGACCTTTCTACTTCCGCTGTAAAATCAACATGTCCTGGAGTATCAATAAGGTTAATTCTATGATCCTTCCAAAAGCAAGTGGTTGTGGCCGATTGAATAGTAATCCCCCTTTCTCTTTCCTGCTCAATCCAATCCATTGTGGCTGCGCCTTCATGTACTTCTCCAATCTTGTGGGATTTTCCAGTATAGTAAAGAACTCTCTCGCTTGTGGTGGTTTTACCAGCATCAATATGAGCAATAATTCCTATATTTCTTATTTTCTCCAAAGGATACTTTTTATTTTCTGCTTGAGCCATGGGGAATATTTTAACTTAATTTGCAAAGTGAGCAAAGGCTCTATTTGCATCAGCCATTTTATGTACCTCTTCTCTCTTTTTAACAGCGGAACCAGTATTCTCACTGGCAGCCTTTAGTTCTTCATATAGAAATTCTTCCATAGATTTACCACTCTTTCCTCTAGCGGCATCCACAATCCACCTTATACCAAGAGCCTCTGATCTCCATTGTTTAACTGGCAAAGGAACTTGATAGGTAGCGCCACCTATTCTACGGGATCTTACCTCCTTAACAGGCATAACATTTTTTAGTGCTAATTCAAACACCGCAATGGCATCTTTTTCTGTTTCACCCAATCGGGAAATTGCGTTATACACAATTGCCTGGGCTAAATCTCTCTTACCATTGAGCATTACTTTGTTTATAAATCTAGTGACTAAAGGAGATTTATAGACAGGGTCAATTTTTACTTCTCTTCGTGGGGATTGTTTTCCTCTCATGCTGTAGCCTCCTTAGGTTTCTTGGCACCATAAATAGACCTTGAAGACTTTCTTTTGGCTACTCCACCCAAATCGTATACTCCTCTAACAATAGTGTACTTTATACCAGGCAAATCTTTAACCCTACCGCCTCTAACCATAACAACAGAGTGTTCCTGTAAGGTGTGACCTTCCCCAGGTATATATGCTGTTACTTCATTCCCATTGGAAAGGCGAACTCTTGCAACTTTTCTTAAAGCAGAGTTTGGTTTTCTAGGGGGCATCGTCTTAACTTGCAAACACACACCCCTTCTAAAAGGCGCATCAATAGGCTTTGTTAACCTTTCAATAGAGTTATATACACTCTTAAGAGCAGGTGTTTTTACCTTTTTCTTGTGTATCTTTCTTTTATTCTCTCTTATAAGTTGGTTAATTGTAGGCATACATTATTTTTTTTCTTTTAATATGGCTCTTTCGCCTGTTGGGATTAATCTACCAATAATAACATTTTCTTTCAATCCCATTAGCTTATCGACCTTACCAGATGCTGCTGCATCAGTCAATACTCTGCTTGTATAAATAAATGAAGCGGCAGCCAACCAACTATCTGTATTAAGCGAGGCCTTTGTTATACCAAGCAATACAGGCTTACCCTTTACTTTCTCTCCACCCTGTTCTTCTAACTCTTGGTTTAACTCTTCATACATATCCCTCGTGATAATATCACCCAACATAAGCTCACTGGTGCCAACATCGGTAATTTTGATGTTATTAAACATCTTGCTAACTACTGTTTCTATATGCTTATCATTTATAGAGACCCCCTGGGAAGCATAAACCTGTTGAACCTGATCTATAATATACCTTTGAGTAAATCTGGCCCCTACTACAGAATATAGCTCCTGCAAATCCAAATGGCCTGAAGTTAGCTTATCTCCTTTATAGACCTTATCGCCATCCTTAACGACAATTTCTGCTATGGGATCTACTGAGTATTCAACTGTGTCTTCTTTTTTCCCACCAGAGGGAATAACATAAATTTTTCTGTCATCACCAGCCGTCATGATTTTAACCTCACCGTCAATTGAACTCATAATGGCCAATGTTTTGGGAGTTCTAGCCTCTACTAACTCCTCCACCCTAGGCAACCCTTGAGTAATATCCTTTCCAGCTATTCCGCCTGTATGGAAAGTCCTCATTGTAAGCTGTGTACCAGGCTCACCAATTGACTGCGCGGCCTGGACACCTACAGTAACACCAATTTTAACTATATCTCTAGTCATAATGTCGTTACCATAGCATTTGGCACATAAACCTCTCCTAGTCTTACATGCCACAGGAGATCTTATGATTATCTCCTCCACTTTGGATTGCTCAATTTCCTTAAGATTTTCAGTTGTAAGCAAAGTTCCCGCAGGTAATTCTTTTCCCTTATCTAACTTCACCGGAGATGCCAAAAACCTACCCGCAAACCTCTCTACAAAGGTTTGGAGAACAGTGCCCTCACCAACCTTAACGGGTAAACCTTCCTTTGTGCCGCAATCATCTTCCCTAATAATGAGATCCTGGGAAACATCTACTAACCTTCTTGTCAAATATCCTGCATCTGCAGTTTTTAAACCCTTATCCACCAATCCCTTCCTAGCCCCTCTTGCCCCTACAAAATATTCCAAGCCAGATAACCCGTTTTTGTAATTACCCAAAATAGGCATCGGAACCAACTTTCCTGTAGGATCAGTCATTAAACCACGCATACCGGCGATTTGTTTAACCTGATCCCTAGAGGCTCTTGTAGAACCAGAATTAACTAAAACTTTTACTGGGTTGGAAGGACCTAAACCCTTCCAGACGGCCTCATCTATGCGTGCAGTAATATCAATCCAAATATCCTCTATAAGCCTCTGAGCCTCTTTTTTGGTAATAAGGCCTCTCTTATAATTCCTATCTATTTTCGCTACGGATTCCTTTCCTTCAGCAATAATTTTCTCCCGTTCGGCAGGGACCTCAATATCTGTTAGAGAAACAGAGTGTCCAGACACAGTTCCATATTTCAAACCAAGATCTTTTATATCATCAATCAGCCGAACAACTACTTCGGAGCTCTCAGTTTCAAAGGCTTTTGCCAAAAGGGCGTTAACATCTTTCTTAGTCATGTCTTTGTTTATAAAGCCAAAACTTGCGGGAATAACTTCATTAAAAAGAATCCTTCCTGGAGTGGTTTCTATAATTTCTCCATTCAAAAACAATCTTATGCTCTGACGTAACCCTACAGTCTTTAAAACAGAATGTGCATATAAAACTTCTTCTTTTGTTCCAAAAACCTTCTCTACAGGGGCTAGATCTGCGTCTATAGAAGTCATGTAGTAAGTACCAAAAAGCATTATCTTATTTGGGATAGAAAGCGGAGCCCCATTGGAAGGATTAAGTAAATTCTTAGTAGATAGCATTACTTCCTTAGCTTCTTTTTGGGCCGCCTCAGATAAAGGAATATGAACCGCCATCTGATCACCATCAAAATCTGCGTTAAAACCAGAAGTCACGCATAGGTGCAACTTAATTGCATCACCTTCCACTAACTTTGGATAAAAAGCCTGAATACCCAATCTCCAAAGTGTAGGCGCACGGTTTAATAAAACTGGGTATCCCTCCACCACTTGCTCTAATATTTCCCATATCTCTGGACCTTCTTCTCCAACAACTCTACGAGCACTCTTTATATTTGGAGCCAGACCTCTATCCATTACTCCTTTTATAACAAAAGGCTTAAAGAGCTCTAAAGCCATGTGTTTAGGAATACCACATTCATCAAGTTTTAGAGTGGGACCGTTAACAATAACGCCACGCCCAGAAAAGTCCACTCGCTTTCCCAACAGATTAAGCCTAAATGTACCTTGTTTCCCCTTAACCATATCAGCCAAAGAACGAAGCTCTTTTACACCTCTACGACTTCTAGTTTGGTTTCTTTGTTTGGAATCATCAAGTAGTGCATCTACAGATTCCTGTAGCATCCTTTGCTCATTCCTCAAAATAACCTCAGGAGCACCTATTTCTAAAAGTTTTCTAAGGCGATTGTTTCTGTTGATAATTGCTCTATAAAGATCGTTTAAATCAGATGAAGCAAACCTTCCACCATCTAACTGAACCAAAGGTCTTAAATCCGACGGAATAACAGGAAGGGCTTCTAAAACCATATTTGAAGGGCGGATTCCCGCTTTCCTAAATTGTTCAACCACATTTAATCTTCTCATTATTTTTACAGCTTTCTGACCCTTTGACTTTTCAAGCTCATCCCTTAATTCCTTAGATAACTCATCCAAATTCATCGCATCTAAAATCTTTTTAATAGCGCTTGCACCTATCTGCATATCGGCAAAAACATCAAGGTATTTTTGCATTTGAATATACTCATTGTCAGAAATTACCGAAAACACCTCTATATCTTCAATCTTTTTTCTAACTAACTTATAAAATTGAGATTGCTCCTCCCAAGATTGAGAAAGCTTATTTTTTATTATTTGAATTTTTTGCTGAAGTTTATAACCATTTTCTTTTAATTTAAGTTCATCATTTGAAAAGGATTTTGCCAATTCTGCAAATTCATTCTCTGCTTCTCTAATCTTCTTGGAAAGGGTTTCCTCGTATTGAAGCTCCGCCATTTCCAAATCCTTGTCTACCATAGCTAAAGCCTTTACTCTTTCTTGTTTGTTTACATCTAAAGCTATGAAAGAAGAAAAATATATCACAGAGGCAACTTTCCTAGGGGATACATCGATTAAAATAGCCAACTTTGAAGGAATGCCTCTAAAAAACCAAACATGAACCACAGGAGAAGAAAGCATAATATGGCCCATTCTTTCTCTTCTAACTCGGGAATGTGCCACTTCTACGCCACATTTATCACAAATAACACCTTTGTATCTAATACCTTTATATTTTCCGCAGTAACATTCAAAATTTTTGGTTGGGCCAAAAATCTTCTCATCAAATAAACCACCTCTGACGGCTCTAAAAGTTCTGTAGTTTATGGTCTCGGGTTTCACCACTTCGCCAAAGGACCAATCCAATATCTCTTGTGTAGATGCTAAATGTATCCTTAAAGCATCAAATTCTCTTAGTTGATTTAAATATTTCATTTATAGTCCTCCTCTTCCTTTTTTAAATTTAATTCTCTAGAAATTTTATCTTCTACGTCACCATCTAAATTTTCAAGACGGGAATTGGGCATATCATCGTCAGAGTCCGCTGACGACTGTTCAGTTTCTCCTCGAGCTAAAACAGGGCTAATACAAAGTCCCAGACCATTTAATTGCCTAACCATGAGCTTAAATGTTTCGGGAATAGTGCTTTCCACTATGGGTGTACCCTGAATCATAGCGCTATATGCCTTAGTTCTCCCCACCAAATCATCGGACTTAATGGTAAGCATTTCTTTAAGAATGTGAGCAGCACCGTAAGCTTCTAGCGCCCAAACCTCCATTTCACCAAACCGCTGACCTCCAAACTGCGCCTTACCACCCAAAGGCTGTTGAGTAACTAATGAATACGGACCTGTAGACCTGGCATGTATCTTTTCCTCACTCATGTGAACTAATTTCAGGATATAATTTTCCCCAACAACCACCTCCTGATCAAAATACTCTCCAGTTCTACCATCTATTAACCTAAACTTCCCAGATACAGGAAGCCCCGCCTCTTCAAGTTGCCCAGCAATATCCTTTTCAGATACAGCTTCCAAAGGAGGTATTATGTAACGTCTCCCAAGTTTTCTTCCAGCCAAACCAAGAGGAGCCTCAAGTATCTGCCCCATATTCATTCTCTTTAATACAGCCTCTGAAGAAAAAACAATATCAATTGGGGTACCATCTTCCAAATGGGGCATATCAACCTCAGGTACAACAGCTGAAATAACTCCTTTATTTCCGTGCCTACCCGCCAATTTATCACCAACACTAATTTTTCTTCTTTCTGCCACATAAACAGTTATATTTTCCAAAACTCCAACTGGTAATTGGTCATTTTCTTCTCTACTCACCCTCTTTATTCCTATAACAACTCCGTGAGTACCATGGGGCATCCTCAAGGAAGTGTCTCTTACTTCCTTCGCCTTTTCACCAAAGATTGCCCTTAATAACCGCTCTTCGGAAGAAAGATCAACCTCTCCTTTGGGGGCTACCTTGCCAATTAAAATATCTCCCGAATGAACATTGGATCCTATAGCCACAATTCCATTTTCATCAAGGTTTCTAAGGGCATGTTCTGAGACATTTGGAATATCTTTAGTTATTTCTTCATCACCCAACTTTGTTTCTACAACAGAAGTTTCGTAATTATTTATATGTATTGAGGTTAATATATCCTGCTCAACCAATCTGTCAGAAATGACTATGCCATCCTCGTATTCATAACCTTCCCAAATCATATAGGCCACCTTTACATTGGCGCCTAAAGAAGTATAACCATCGTGAGATGCGGGGCCTTCAAATAAGATTGTATTCTTATTAACAGACTGTCCTGGGTCAACCAAAACATTTTGATTGTAATTTGTAGAAACATTGGACTTAACAAACTTAGCGGGTTTATAAACGGTATTCTTCTTAGCGCCATCGTATTTTATAACCACTTCATTGGCATCCGCTGACACTACAACTCCTTTTCCAGAAGCCCTAACTACAGCACCTGAATTTTCCCCCACCGCCTTTTCTATACCAGTTCCCACTAAAGGTGCCTCAGGGCGTATTAAAGGAACTGCCTGAGAAAGTTGTTGTGCGGCAACCAACGCCCTTGTAATGTCATCGTTAGAGAGAAAGGGAATAAGACCAGCCGAAATACCCACAATCTGTTGTGGAACTACTTCAACATAATCAGCTTCTGAAACATTGCCCAAATAAAAATCCCCGTGTCTCCTAATGGGAACTTGATCCTCCAAAATATATCCTTGCTCATCCGTTTTTATTGAAGCATCAGTAATCCCTTTTTCTTCCTCATCGTAAGCCGCCAGGTACTCCACCACATCCGTAACCTTATAACCCTTATCATCTTTAATAATCCTGTAATAAGGTGTTTCCAAAAACCCATACTCATTTACCCTAGAATACATGGCCATATAATTTATTAAACCCACATTAGGCCCCTCTGGTGTTCTAACGGGGCAAATACGTCCAAAGGAAGAGTAATGCACATCTCTAACTGCCATACTAGCCCTTTCCTTAGTTAAACCTCCTGGCCCCATAACGGAAAGTCTCCTAATATGCGCCAACGAAGTTAGGGGATTTTGTTGGTCTTGAAACTGGGAGAGCCTTCCTGTGGCAAAAAAGCTTTGTATATTTGCCGTGACTGCTCTAGGTGATATCAATTTGGCGGGGGTTGGTAATTCATCCCTAGGCATTAGAGTCATTCTGCTCCTAACATTTCGTGCCATTCTTAAAAAGCCCACACGTATACGACTTTGCAACAACTCGCCAACCCTGCGCACTCTTCGGTTGGCAAGATTATCTATATCACTAATTTCACCAATGCCATTGTTGAGCTGAATAACCCTAGTAATAATCTTGACTAAATCCTCCAGTTGCAACAAACGACCTTGTGGAGTATCGGGAATATTTAAACCTAAGACTTGATTCAATTTAAAGCGACCAACCGAACCCAAGCTGTACCTGCTAGGATTAAAAAACATTTCTTTAACCAATTCCCTTGCATTTTCCAAAACTAAGGGCTCTCCAGGTCTAACTTTTCTGTAGATTTCCAAACATGCCTCATCATAGGAACTAGCGGGATCTTTGGCTAACGTCTTTGCAATATAATGTATCTCGGGGTCGGTTTCAGCTTCGGCAAAAGCATCAAGTATTTCCTCATCAGTTTCTAACCCAAAAACTCTTAAAAGTGTAGTAATCGCAATTTTTCTTTTTCTATCTATACGCACACTTATCAAACCTCTTTTTGATGTAGAGAATTCTAGCCATACACCGTGTAGGGGAAGGATTTTTGCGCCACCAAAGAGCTGCCCCGTTACTGGGGATGTTTCTCCTGTAAAAAGGACGCCCTCTGAACGAATGAGTTGGCTTACAATAACTCTTTCCACCCCATTTATAATAAAGGTTCCTCTGTCCGTCATGAGAGGAATATCTCCCATATAAACTTCTTGATTTTTTTCTTTCTTATTCAATGGATCCTTTATTGTAGCGGTCAAATACCATGGGGCCTCATAAGTACGACCTAAACGAAGAGCCTCCTCAAGTGAAAAGTTGGGAACATCCAGACGTGATTTTGACAGCTCCAGTACCCACCCTCTCCCCGAAAAATCCTCCATTGTACCCAATTCTTCCAAAACCTCTTGAATCCCTTCTTTTAGAAGCCAATCGTAAGAGTCAATTTGGACTTTAGACAAATCAGGTAAAGGCAGGACATTTTTTCTTTTAGAAAAGCTATATTCTTGCATTAACAAATATCTATTTTAGAAACCCTAAAACTAGTTTTATACAAACGCACCTAACAAAATCTTATGATAACGGCTTTTTGCGAACAGGGAGAAAATTAACACAAAGAACCCTACCTGTCAACAGGATGTTATCACATTATTTATAAAAACCCAACACGGTTAAGTGGCCAAAATCTAAAAATCACTCGCCCTTGTATATTTGATGCCTTTATAACACCAAAATAACGAGAGTCTACAGAATTTCCCCTATTATCCCCAAAAACTAAATATTCATCGTCAAACAATCTAACGGAATGACCTTCCCTAAAAAAAGACCCAGAATCCGTGCAAACAGAATCGGGCAAATAATCTTCCTGAAGTTCAAACTTTTCACCATATCTACTAATATAGACTTTGCAATCCTGAATCTTAACTATATCTCCCGGAAGTGCCACTATTCTCTTTAAATAATCTATGTTTGCGTTTCCTGGAGGATTTAATATTACCACCTCTCCTCTTTCGTATGGTTTAAAAAACTTGGTGACCTTTTCCATTAAAATTCTCTCACCCGTATCAAAATTTGGATACATGCTTGCGCCATGAACTACCTCCGGCATAGCAACAAATTTGTAAATTAAAAAAAGCACTATTAAAGAACTAAACAAGCTCTCCCCCAACTCAAGAAAAAATGAGAGTATGGGCCTATTATTTTCTTTTTTCATATTAAACATTGTATATCATAACCTTGTGATAAAATAGACCCCATATGCTATTAACACCACACACAATGACGGGTCTTGCTATTGGAGCCACCGTTTCAAACCCAATTATAGGATTTCCCCTCTCTATTGTTATGCACTTTGTTGGGGATTTGGTACCACACTGGGATTTTTATTCGGGAACTGTAAACGAAGAGCGAAGAGTGGGGTGGCGCCCGCTTGCGGTTATGGCAGACATGGCTCTGGGAGTAGCAGCGGGCGTTGCAGTTACTCTTTATGCGCTTTGGGTTAGAGGAGAACCAACAGTCGCTTTTAACATTTTTATCTGCGGAGTTGGTGGGGTCCTCCCAGACGCTTTGGAGGGTCCCCATATTTACTTTCACACCGAACCCAAACTACTAAAACTAATCTCTGGTACACAAAATAAGTTGCAGTTTCAGGCACCCCTTCCATGGGGAATACTTACTCAGGGTTTGGTGGTAATTGCTTCTTTATTGATAATCTCAAACTCACTACTATAAAAGCAAAGAAAATTACACCTAACACAATAAGTATTCCCTGAGCTAATGGTGAATCTATGGTCAATAAACTCAATCCACCAAAAAGAGCAGTAACTAACCAATAAAAAGCAGCAACTTGATGTTCTGTAAAACCTTTAGCCATAAGCAAATGGTGCAGATGCTTCTTATCTCCTTTCCAAGGGGGTTTACCCGACAGAAGTCTTCTAAAAAATGTTACTAAAGCATCAATAAAGGGAATCGATAGTATTAGGATAGACGCAATAATTTTTGCCCGTACCAAAATAGATAAAGCAGAAAGCACTAAACCAACAGACATAGCTCCAAATCCCCACATGATTTTTGATGGATGCCATGTAACCCTTGTAAGCCCCAGACTTACTCCAGAAGCTACCACGGAAAGAATAGCGTAATCCATATATTCCTTGGTTAAAGGTGAAAAACGCAAACTTAATAAAGTCAAAACTAGCAAACCCAACCCAACGATTCCAGAATACTGACCATCAACTCCATTAGACCACGACAAAAGATTTAATAACCATACCACCCAAACGGTGGTGAAAAACAGGGAAAGGGGTTGCACAGAGGTGTGTCCTACAACAATTGTAAAATCAGACAAGTCAAAGAACCCATTAAATGGATTAGTAAAAAAGTCAATTTTTATATTAAAAAAATAAAGGGAACCTACAACCAAAAATAGCAAACCCAGCCTTATTAGGGGATTTTCCAGAAACTTGATTCTTGAATCCTGGAATGTATTTTGAATATCATCCAAAAACCCAATCAAAGCCAAAATAAAGGAAATAGCTAATACACCTAAAATCTGGGGAGTTATTGAGACAAGCAGGATAGAGATAGGAATAAAGAGAAGAGCGAAAAATAAACCCCCTCCTCTAGCAGAAGGACTTTTTAGAATCATACCAGGATGAGAATGCTTAGAGGGATCAGTTACAATCTTCCACTTCTCCATTATGGAAACATAATAAGGAGAAAAGATTAAAGATACAGTTAAAGAGAAAATAAAAACTACAAATAAACGAACAAATTCGTAAGACACTAGGG
>JAGPFW010000051.1 GCA_018056275.1 Patescibacteria group bacterium | reverse complement strand
GTATTAGGTGCCACGGTGTATGCCCCCCCATAAGGAGAATTAAGAGTGGTGGGTAAATATCCCGCACTCTGTAACTTTGCCAGAGTGATTCCTGTATAGTTAACCCTCCCATTTCCTAACCACGACTGACACGCAGAATAAATTAGTTGTATTTGCTGTGCTGTTGTTGAAATGTTTGCTGTTTTTCTTGAAGAAGAAGCCCCAACGAGCACTACTGCCATCAATACACCAATTACCCCTATTACCGCCATTAACTCCACCAGCGTAAAACCTTTCTTTCTACTATTTTTCCTCATCTTTTCCTCCTTGTTTTTAGTTAAAACGAATTTGGGTTCCACCTGCTTCTGCTTCTGTGCCATACCATAAAGTGTGTCGGTCATCACTAATTCTCGTAGCAAATCCAGTCGGTGGGTCCCAAATCTGTGCATTATCAGAAAAAACGATTTTTCTGATATCGGACGGGCGAGACCAATTCAAAGTGTATGTTTTTCCTGAAACTTGCCACTTGAAATATATGCTCGTTGGTGTTAACTCCTGTGGAGTCGTCTTCGTAAAAGAATACCTTTTACTAAAACCATAAGACTCCTCACTAAAAGAATAAGTAATCCCTTGATACACAAGACTTTGTTCTAAAACATTGACAGTTGACGGGAATATAACAGAAATAGTTTTTCTCGCCCCATACAGAGGAGGCAAGAAAATTATTACCGTTTCGCTAAACTCCACTGTTTTTTCCGGGTCAATCTGTGCTGGAAACTTTGCGTCGGATAACCAGCCAGAAGAAGAGATCTTATTATCCACAAGGGCTTTACTATAAATATCTGGCTTCTCTGTTATATCGTGTCTTTTTATCGCGCTCTCTACCTCTGCTACATCAGTCCCAGCCACAATATATTTTTTACTTCCGACAGGTTCTTCCGCTACTCTAAATTTTATGTCTCCTGTCCGGTGTAGTAATGCCTCCATTGTAGGTTCTTGCCCGGGCACAGGAATCGTGGAAGAAACAATCGCATTTGTTCCAGAGTAACTTACATTTACTTGCGGACAATGGGTTTGAACCACTCCTTCTAACCCCTTTGGAATAGTTGTCTGAACTGAACAGGTAGAGGTAGTAGTAGAGATTGTATAGTCTTGTTGAAAGAGGTTTTTCCCAGACCAACCAGAAGGCAGGTATCCTTCACTCTTCAAATTAGCGATACTACCACACCATTCTCCTGTTCCGTTTTCATTCAGTTTGTCAATCCAGTAGTTTTTTTCTGCTTCCTGAACTGCTATCATCTCTTGGGCTGTTGTCTGAACGGCTTTCTGTTGCACCATTTTTACAGAAGGCGGAATAACCCCAACCATTAAAGTAGTTATTACTCCGCAGGCCACAATCGTTTCAACAAGTGTAATCCCTTTTTTCCTCGTTTCTTTTCTCATGCTCACCTCCATTAAAAACCATACCAATTTTTATCTGCTAAACTTCTCTGACCCCTTGGTAAAATATAAGTAGCAGTTATTCCACTATATTCTTTACCAAGCCAGAAGAAATGCCAATATGTAATGGGCTGGGGAAATTCTTTAATTAAAAGACCTCCTGCGGGTAAAGAAGCACTTATACTAAATACTTTTCCATCTGTCTCTACTGAATATTCTCCACCCGTAAAACTCTTTTTTGTTGTTATCAGTTTCTTGCTTACCAAATCATCTATTGTAAAATTTGTATTCTCGCTTGCCATTTTTAGGCATGCACTTTGAATATTCTCAACTTCTTTTGCAATTTTATTTGTGTTCTTTTGAGCATTTATTCCTCTAACAAATCCTATTGTCCCGAGAGTTAAAATCATAGAAATAGATACTGCAATAACTAACTCTAAAAGGGTGAAACCACTATTACCATGAGAAGCGGAGACCACCAACCTACATTTTCTTTTCTTCCGTATTTTATAAACTATTACACCAATAACAAAAAGCACTCCAAGTATTATATTGCAGGCGAAAAGGAAACAGGCAAGTAATAATACGGCAAGATTAGAAAAGACCAACTTCAAAGCCCACCACAGGGGTTGATAGTAAGCAATAGCATATCTTCGGTATGTTTTGTGAAAAGGAGCAACAAAAACAAATAAAAACAGACGCCAGAAAAACCTGTAAATTCCGATATACAACTTTAACAATAAGGATACCACCTCATTCCCTCCTATTATATATATTATACTCTTTTTCTTGTTGTAAAACAACGGTTTTCAAATTCGCAACCATGTCTACCAAATGAGAAATTGTTTTAAGCGTATCTTCTAACTCTCGTTCTATGCAACTCAAACATTCTGTTATTGTTTGCCTATCTTTTTTGTCCTCCATATTTCTCCTTTCTTATAACACCCCATAATCCTACAACACACACCACAAGATATGGGTGAAATATAAGATATGCTCCGAAGACCAGAGGAAGTAGGCATATCAAAACAGGCACTTTCAAGACAGCATACTTATTAAGGAACTCTGCTCCCGCAGGACTGTGCCTGTAATACCACCGAACAAATGCCTGACCCAGAGGATTCGTCAAGAGACAACGGTCCCGGAACTGCCTTAATACTTTTACAAAAGGGTGGTCATAAGAGCCAAAACAGGCAGTTGCAATGAAACACCCCCCTCCACCTCCTCCACCATCCTCATCGGGAGACGGTGGGGGTGGGGGTGATTCTGCCTCATCGCCAAAATACATAACCCAGCCATCTGCTCCAACAGTAGTGAAGTCAGGGTATCCATCAGTATTGAAATCCCTGAAAGACATTACGACACCTTCGCTATAACACGATGGGTCTATAAATTCCCAATTCAGGTCCTTATCTATTGTAAGAAGGTGATGACTATAAATACTTCCATATCTTCTTGTTACAATTAAATCCACCTGCCCATCACCCTCAAAATCAGCAGGGGTGCAGAGGCAGAGTGTAAAATCTAAATAATCAGTCCCATCATCTCCATCTTTCTGTTCTGAAAAGAGTTCAATAGGGGCGGAGAAAGTCCCATCTCCATTGCCAAGTAAAACTACAATTTTATCTGACAAACCATCTTGGAAATCCGCAACTATATCTGCCTTGCCATCTCCGTTAACATCTACTACTACCCTACTTTTTATAGCGTTGGGCAAAGCATAAACAAGTAGGAATGTTTTATCCGGTTGCTGGACAAACACTTTGGAAGTCAAAAAATCTGCCTTGCCATCACCGTTCACATCACACCAAGGGTAGGGAAAAACATTAAGTGAGTAATAATCAGTGAACCTGTCCGGAGAAAACTCGTTATTCTCATCACCCCAATAGATATTAGTAAGACAACTATCTAATAGATGATAAAAAACAAGGTCTAAATTTCCATCACCGTCCACATCAAAAATTGAAGGATATAACCTGCCCCATTCTTGTGAAGAATTAACAGAAAGGATTAAAACAGGGGCAGAGAATTCTCTATTTCCTAAATTATATCTGAAATAAACATTGTTTTTATCTACTATCTCTTCATCAAAAACAATATCTACAAGTTCATCTTTATCAATATCTGCCAATCCTCCGACAGAAGGCAGTAGAGTGCTTTCATACTGAATTTTATCTGACAAACCATTACCCCAAAAAATATATTCTCCTTCGTCAAAAACACCTGCTACAAAGTCAGGATAAATATCCTCATCTATAAAACCAATTAACTTGGTGGCAATCTCAATCCACTCCCCGTTTTCTGTTTTCATTGGATGAGAGGTGAACTTATAATCCGCTGAACATACTCCTGCCAACAACATTATCAGTGTTAGAAGTATCTTTTTCATGCCTGCCTCCCTTCTGGATTTAGGACATCATTCTGCATTGCCAACATTTTAGCGGAAATTCCGGCGTATCCCGCCCGATAGCCGTTACCACATTCCTCAACCGAGGTTATCCAGACTGCGTGTTCCTCATCTGTCCCGAAATTATTGCCGTGATAGAGCCGACGCAACCCTCTTTGATACCCTCTCCAATATGCATTATTACTGGTTTTTCCTAGAAGCGTGGCTACTACCATATTTTCCTCAAAGGTTCTTCTGTCCATTTGCCTCCTTTTAATTATATTTTACCCTTTATATTTACTTTTGTCAAGATTTTCTTAACACATTTATTTATGCTTACCTTCTCCTATTTCTTTCACGACCCTATAAAAACCTATTTCTGTTTTCTCTTTTTTCTCTAAATCGTCCCAATAATTCATAAATGTCTGCAAAATCCCTCTCATTAAATCAGTTGCTACCATATCTCCTGTTTCTGCTTTTTGGAAAATTTTGCTTTTCAACTCTGCGGGAAGTCGCAAGTAAATAATTTGCCCGCCCATTTTTCTTTTGGTCTTCATTTTATATCTCCTTCCCACACTTTTTAGTTTTTTTACTTTACTGCTGGCAGTATTCCTGTCATTCCCCCAGCCATTTTAGGTAAGACACCGTAAATTGAGAAGAGGAAGACCCCAACAAAAACCCCAACTGCTACTCCGACAACAACCACTAAAACCTGCCCTATCATTTCTCCAAAAACCTTCTGAAAACTTTCAAGCCTTTTCTGAAAAAACTCCGCGACCCTTTTTATATTATCTTCTAACACTCCTGCTGATTCTCCTTTTGCTACTGTCTGAACCACAAAAGAAGGAAACACCCCCTCATTTGATAAAGCCTCTGCAAAGG
>JAGPFW010000050.1 GCA_018056275.1 Patescibacteria group bacterium | reverse complement strand
GCTATGGTGGATCCTTTGGATTTGCCCACAATAGAATTTGTAGAGAAACGTTCCAATGTTAAAGTTTTGCCTTTTATAACAACTCCCGAAGATGTAAAAAAAGTTTTAAGTGATTTTCAGGGTAGCAAAATAGGTGAAGAGATTACAGCGGCGCTGGAAGAGATTGAGCAAACAACCTTAAAACTTGACGGAAATGCGGAAGAGATCTCTAGCGCAACATTGCGGGATGCCCCAGTAGCTAGAATTGTTGGAATGATTTTGGAAACCGCCGTAAAGATTGGTGCCTCTGACATTCATTTGGAGCCTTACGAAAAAGAGACACGATTGAGGTATCGTGTGGATGGGGTTTTGGAAGAAAAACGGGTATTTCCTAAGATTATGCATGACCCTATTGTGGCGAGAATAAAAATTCTGTCTAACATGAAGTTGGACGAAAAACGCAAGCCATTGGATGGACGCTTTAAAGTTCAGGTGGGTGATGTCTTTACAGATTTGCGTATTTCTACTCTTCCTACGGTTTATGGTGAAAAGGTGGTTATTCGTTTGTTGCAGGATGAGGGTACAGTTTTGTCATTTAAGGATTTAGGATTGCGTGGCCTATCACTTAGGCGTGTTGAGGAGGCCTTACTAAAGCCCACTGGCATTATTTTGGTAACTGGGCCTACTGGTTCCGGTAAAACTGTTACATTGGCTTCGGCTTTAAATAAACTAAATACTGTACGCATAAATATCATGACATTGGAGGACCCTGTGGAAATTAGAATACCAGGAGTAAATCAGGTTCAAGTAAATCCGCAGGCGGGATTGACTTTTGCTTCTGGATTAAGGGCGTTTTTAAGGCAGGACCCAGATGTAATAATGGTGGGAGAAATTCGTGATGGGGAGACGGCGGAACTTGCTATTCATGCGGCTCTAACAGGACACTTGGTTTTGGCAACACTTCATACTAATTCTGCGGCAGGTGCAATACCCAGGCTCTTGGATCAGGGAGTGGAGGACTATTTGTTAACTTCTACAATAAATGTAGTGGTTGCCCAAAGGCTTGTTAGAAGAATTTGCCAATATTGTAAGGAAGAATTAACGCCTCCCGAAGAAGTGCAGCAAGAGATGCGGTCTATACTTCATCCTTTAGACCCTTCCAAAGTGGCTACTACAACAAGAGATAAAAGCATAATAGAAGCTATGAAAAAATTAAGTAATCCCCAACTAACAGTTTACAAAGGAAAAGGATGTGACAAATGTGGGAATACTGGGTATCATGGAAGAGTAGGAATATTTGAAGTATTAAATGTAAGTGAGAAAATATCTGATATGATTCTGGATCATGCCGCTTCGGGTAAAATACATGATCAAGCAACACAGGAAGGCATGATAACTTTGCAACAGGATGGTGTATTTAGGGTTTTAGAAGGTGCTACAACCTTAGAGGAGGTAATGCGAGTTATAAAATAAAATGAGTTTTTCTGCCCCAAAAATTTTGGAAAAAATGGTTTCTTTAGATGCCTCGGATTTGCATTTAACCGTTGGTTCTTCTCCTGTTGTTAGAATAAAGAGAAACCTCTCTCCCCTATCAGAGTTCTCTGCAATGACAACTGAAGATGTAACTAGCTTTTTGCAACAAGTTTTGGAACCAGACCAAATGTCTGTTTTGGAAGTTAGCCGAGAACTTGATTTTTCTGTTTCTCTTGGAAGTAAAGCGCGCTTTAGAGTAAATGCATTTTATCAAAAGGGGTACCCTTCGGTAGCGTTAAGATATATTCCCCAAATTATCCCCTCTCTTGATGAATTAAACCTTCCTCCCATTTTGAAGGGACTTTCTAATTTAAAACAAGGTTTAGTTTTGGTTGTGGGTCCAGCAGGTCATGGAAAGTCAACAACTATAGCATCCATTATTGAACTTATAAATGAAACTAGGGCGGAACATGTAATTACATTGGAGGATCCTATTGAATATGTATTTACTAATAAAAAATCTTTAATTGAACAACGTGAGTTATATGTAGATACTGCTTCTTGGGATAACGCCCTAAAGTCTATTTTGCGACAAGATCCAGATGTTGTATTTATTGGAGAAATGCGTGATATGGATACTACTTTAGCCGCCTTAAGAATTGCTGAAACTGGCCATTTGGTTTTTGCCACTCTTCATACTAATTCTGCGGCACAAACTGTGGAAAGAATAATTGCCACTTTCCCACCCGAGAAACAGATAGGTTTTCAGTCGCAGCTTTCTTCTATTTTAGAAGCTGTTGTGTCCCTAAGGTTGTTGCCTGCAAAAGATGGCGGTGTTTATCCCGCGGTGGAGTTGATGTTGGGTACCGATGCGATAAGGAACATTATAAGGGAGGGAAAATTTGAGCAAATAAATAATGTTATTAATACAAGCTCACACGTTGGCATGACTTCTTTGGATAGAAGCTTGGCAAATCTTATAGAAAAAGGTGTTGTTTCTCCGGATGAGGCTTTGAGGTACTCCTTGAATCCCGACCAAGTTAGGAGATTCCTAAAGTAATATGCCTATATATAAATATACTGCATTGGATCAAGCAGGAAAGAAAAAAACTGGTACCGTTGAAGCAAAGGACAAATCTGCAGCTTTGGGCCTATTAAAACAAGAGGAACTTTTTGTTACTGGTATAGAAAAGTCTCAACAGGATCTTTTGGAAGTATTTACATCTTTAAAAGGGGTATCAAGTGATGCGGTTGTTGCCTTTACTCGCCAATTTTCTACTATGATTTCAGCAGGTCTCCCCCTTTCCCGCTCTTTGGAAGTCTTGATTGGTCAAGTAGATAGCCCAAAGTTTCGCAAAATTCTCTCTGATGTTCTAAAGGATGTTGAAGGTGGCTCCACTTTATCAGATGCCTTTGGAAGATACCCTGACATTTTCTCTAAAACATATCAAGCTTTGGTTCGCGCTGGAGAATCCTCTGGTAATTTAGATGTTATTCTAAAGAGACTTGCCACAACTATGGAAGCGGAAAGAGAGTTAAAATCCAAATTTAAAGGTGCTATGATTTACCCCGCCATAGTTATGATTGCTATGGTTGGTGTCTTTATTTTAATGATGATTATGGTTATCCCGCAACTTTCGGATATGTACGCCAGTATGGATATTGCTTTGCCCCTACCCACACAGATTATGATATCTATCTCCAGTTTTATGACTTCTAATGTTTTGATAACCCTGTGTTTAATTATTGGTTTTGTAGCGAGTGTTTTGTACTTTAAGAAAACCGAATTTGGGAAAAAGCTCTTGTCAGAGCTTTCCTACAAGATTCCTGTTTTTGGAAAGATAAATAAATCTAAGGAAATTACTTCTTTTGCAAGAACTTTGAGTTTGTTGATAAACTCTGCTATACCCATTGTGGAGGCTTTACATATTGTGGCAGATGTGGTTGGGGGTTTGGACTTACAGCAGTCTATTAGAGATGCTGCTGTTTATGTGGAAAGAGGAAACAGTCTTTCAGAGTTTTTTCGTGGAAATAAGACTTTTCCCCCATTGCTAGGCCAAATGTCTGGTGTTGGCGAGGAAACAGGAAAAATGGATGAGGTTTTAGAAAAGGTTGCGGATTATTATGAAGGTGAAACAAGCTCTGCTATAGAAAATCTTTCTGCTGCCCTAGAGCCTTTGATCTTGGTTTTGTTGGGTAGTATGGTTGGTTTGATGATTTTCTCTATTATTACGCCAATATATAATTTAACCACTTCTATATAGTTTATGTTTGTGGGAAGTGTGCTTTTTTATAAAATAATTATGAAAACAATAAAGAATATGTTTAAAAGTTTAAAATTAAGCAGTGTAACTTTGCCTAATTTGTGTTTTAAAAACCTTCATTTTGACATTTTGAGAAAAAAAGAAAGGGGTGTTTCTCTTGTGGACACTCTTATAGTTATGGGGTTTGTTGGCATGGCAGTTATTTTAATAATGATTTATGTGGACCCTTTAAATATAGTTAAAAGAAATAGAGATATTGCTCGTTTAGAAGATGTGGACGCTGTAAGTAGAGCTATTCATCTAGCTTTGCTAGAGGGGGAAATTAGCTTAAAGGATACTTTTGATTGTGGGACTTGTAATACACTGAAAGGGACTGTAGCGGTTAATGGAACGGGGTGGGTTGAGTACACACCTTTGGATGGGAAAAGAGGTCTTTCCCGTTACCTAGAAGAGCTTCCCGTTGATCCCATAAACAATAAAAAGTTTTTTTACAAGTTTGTATCTGATGGATTACAGGGATATAAAATTGCGGTCCCTTTAGAATCTGTGGAACATAAAGTAAAGATGCGGTTGGATAGTGGGATTTACCCAGATCTGTATGAAGTTGGTACAGATATGTCTTTGGAGTTTAAATAATGCCTTTAGTAATGGATTGGTTCAAGCTTCCCAGGGATTAAATAAGTGCCTTTTTTCACACTTTTTAATGAGTTTCTAATTCTATTCCTCCCCTATTTCTTAATCTTTTTATTTGGCTTATTTGTAGGGTCATTCCTAAATGTTGTAGCAGATCGCTCGTGTAGAGGCGAAGGATTCCTTAGTGGCAGATCTTACTGTGAATTTTGCAAGACTGTTCTAAAAGTTGCAGATCTGGTGCCAGTTTTTTCTTTTTTGGCAAGTTTTGGGGTGTGTCGTTATTGCAAAAAAAAGCTTTCTATTGCCTATCCCCTATCCGAGGTTTTAACGGGGCTTATGTTTGTTTTGGCATTAAGTCTTTCTAATTATGCTGTGGCTCCATCTGCTGCAACCCTAGGAAAATTGGTTTTTTTGTTAGTAATTTTTTCCTCTTATATAATAATTTTTCTCGCGGATCTTAAAT
>JAGPFW010000049.1 GCA_018056275.1 Patescibacteria group bacterium | reverse complement strand
GATAAAAAATTGAAAGAAAATTGTTTTGCTTTGCTCGCCGAAGTTCGGCGGGCGGAAACGCGGAGCGAAGCTATTCAAGCATTTTTTGTTCAAAAAAGGTTCGAGCTTCGTTCAGTAATTGCGACCAAAAGAGAAGTGCTCGCTTCGCGGTAGAAGGCACCCTGTGCGCCACAAAGTCTTTTTTATAATCTACCAATTTGACAAAAAGAAGCTTAAGCCAACATATTTTGCGAAGAATGCTAATTCTTCACATTCTTCACAATTATTTTTTACGCACGCGATTTTGTCCTAGTTTATTGCGACATTTATGAATTCTTCCACAGGTTCGAGCCAACTCAAAAATCCTTCTTCGATTCTTGTAATTTCCTCCTGTAATTTGAGTATTGTTTCGAACAATTCTTTCTTTTTGGTTTTGGAGGTTTCGAGGTCAATAACAAAATCAAGATAGCTGGCTAAAAGTGTGTTTTGTTTCCGATCGACTTCGCTTATTTCAATTTTAGGATCTTGAGGGTTGTTTCTGATGATTGTTTTTCCTGTAATTCATCTCTTTCTAAAAATTCCAACCACTGGTTAGCCCACAACTACGAAAACACTACATCAGAAACAACCTCTCTTAATTGGCCTTCCATCTCAAAACTAGTGACGGTAACTTGAGAACAAGAACTAAGTTTTTTGGCGATACTGTCCAATTGCGCCCTTAAAAAACGCAAATTGTTTTTACTGAGTCCAATTACTACATACCAAAAAAATTGACATATAAACAAGAGTTTTCTACAAACCTGTGTAAAACTAATACTTGATTTCTGAAAATATGATATACTAAAGAAGATATAGTTTATATTTGTAATCAGAAGGAGAAAATTATGGATAATTCGACGTTTTTAGAAAAAATCAAGACTAATCTCACAAATAAAGGTTATACCCTTCAAACAAATATAAAGTACGGCGATTATAATTTTGAAGTTGTTGGTCATTTAGCGAAGATAGAACTCTCAAAATTCGGCAAGAATGACTATTTCTTTGTGGTCGGTGAGATAAAAGAAACTACACTGGATAGCATCAGATCTTTTTCTAGTCAAGCCTTTGATTATTCAGGACAACATAGAGTAAATAAACTCCCGCCTGGCTTATTTGGGGGATACTGGGTATTTCCGATTATACTCGTTGATCAAATAGAAAATAGCGTGATGAATGCAGTACAACAGGAGGATCCGCCAAAACATTATTCTTCGGCAGAATTTCCCATTGTTATAGAAAAAACAACTAAGAAAGTGTATTACTTCCAACGTACTCCAACCTGGGGAGCCGCGTTCTACGCAGGTTTTAGGCAGTTAGCTAGCGAGATTGCATCTTTATAAAAACCCAGGCTCATCCGAAGGGTGAGAAAGCGCATAAAAAATAGCGGGGGCGAGGTCGTTTCTAACCTTTTCATAGATGTTGACTATTCCTTATAAAAACCAGCGTTGAAAATAACCGTCTCCTACCATGGCATCGGAGACTCAATAATCTCATTTACTAATTCTTGGATGTTTTTAGAATGGTTTTAGTAGGTCAACACAAAATTTTTCGTTAACCATAAAAGTTTGTGCCAAACATACAAAACTTGAGGATAATCCAGTTAATTTGAATTTCTACTATGAGATAACATCAACAGTTAAATCTCCATTTTGCTTCTAACATGTATTTAGAGGAATAATCTTTTTATACTATTAGATTAACGTTAGTCCGTAAACACCAATTTATTTCTTTAAATATCTCTGTACTAAGCCATCAATATAATTTTTTCCGCATTCAAACCGTGTTCCAGAGCTAGTTGACTTACTATATTTCCTTCATTTTTAGGTCTTTCTATTACTTCTTCCTCTAGTTTCTAAGAGTAATAATCTCTCCTATCTATTCTATTTTTCAATTCTAAGCTGAGGATTATTTAACGTGTATGCAAAAAACTTAAAAACGACGCCGAAAGAAAAAACGGTCAGTTTACAACTTTACAACTTATTGAGCATTTGACCCAACTATAATTAACCCAAACGTCTTCTTAACTTGAGCAACTTTTCCTGAAGTCTCTGTACAGATTCATCATTTTCTGATAAATCAACTTTTTTAACTATCAAGGTAATACCATTTAGTCCTAACTCCTCAGAGTAAAATGTCCCATCTTCAATGGGTTCAATGATTTCCACGTATTGCGGTCCGTGTAATCCTGGGGCACATAGATGCAAAACTCTATCCAAAGGCCACTCAACAACCTCTGCATAATTCCTTCCCTCAGGGTCTGTTTTATCAAAATTTGCAACCACTCTAACCCCTGGCTTAGCAATCTCCGTTTCAGTCTCACCGCCACTTACATCAAGTGCGGTTTTTCTTTCTTGTTCAAGCAGCCTTTCAAGTTCTGCTTGTCTGTTCTTAAGTTTTTCCTCAGTTTCTCTTAATTGGTCTTCCAACTTCCGACGTCTCTTGTCAGTCAATTCGCCTGTATCTTCTTCTGTGTCCTGACTTGGGGGTGTAACTTGTGCAGAAGATTCAGTAGCCCTTTTGAAGGCGGTTGCCATAGTACTATTAGCTGAAGCATCATAACCTCCAATTTTAATTACCCCCTTAGAAAGAGTTCCTCGCGATTCGCCAAGCTGTAATCGTTCCAACTCCTCCTGTGTAATAATCCCACCAAAATCTTCAAAGACTACATCACCAGTTTGTCCGTCCCACCTTTCACCGTACCCTAAGTCGTATCCTTTCTCTAAATAAACATCCCCCCTATGATATCTTCTACCTGTCCCGGCACTACACATTAAACGCGCTACTATCTTTTCACCTTCTGTTTCAGTTATTACTTTTATCTGAGATAACTTAACAGGTCCTGTGATATAACCATATTCATCAACGTCGAATCGAACTGTTTCTACATTATGTTCGCTATTTTGACAAAAACCTTCTGATAGATCCCTACCACAAAGGGGGCAAACAGAGTATTTCTCAGCAATTAATTCCTCAACTCTTCTTGCCACACCATCTCTCCTTTCTTTTATTTCAAATGCGGCGGCCAAACGGTTTCTTATTTCAGCAATTTTCTCCAACACACTTTTAGGGTCTCCTTCGATCTCATATTGTAAATTAGCAATTCCCCTTCTTAGATCGTCAAGTTCATTCCAGGTTAATCCAAGAGAGAAATAATCAGGCTCTATCTGATAATACATATTCTCAACTTCGGAAAATGCAGCTTTCGCTGTTGGCAACCACCGTTGTCTTTCATCCTCTTTTCTTTTTTCCTCTCTTGCAGTTTCAATTTGTGCCAGTGCTTGCTCCTGTGCCTTTTGTGCTTCTGCTTGTGTTTTGTAATATGTAATAGAATAAGCGGTGTCACTAGACCAATACGGCCTCCTGTAAGTTAGAGCGGCATAAGCCATAGCAGGTTCGTGCGTTCTTGGATTTGTTCCAAATCTTACTGGCTCTGGCAATTCGGGTACCATCCCTGTAACGGGGTCAAAGTCTCTTAGCTGCTGCTCTCTTGGCGCATCCGATGAATATCTAAAAGTTTCCCACTGTCTGGATAACACATAATCTTCGGCGCTTGCCTTTAATGCCTCAATATTTTCACCTGAAAATCTCTCATAAGCCGAATCGGTAACTTTGACAACAAGAGTTCTACCTGAAGGTAGAGCAGGAACCTCTTCAATTTCAAAAATTTTCTCGACAGGTACAATAATACTAGCAGTATGTCTTTTGTAGTAGGGATCATAAGCATAGGTCACTCCATACTTCCTTTCTCCTATTTCTACACTATCTGGGTTGTTATTAATAATTTCCTGCTGTTTCTCAGGTGGAATAATCTCTGAGATATCAAATGATATACCAACTTCACCTTCTTCAACTGCCCTATTTAATGCAGCTGCTGAGGATACCCCTGCACCTTGTAATCTGGCAATATAAAGTTGCACTAAATCTTCTTCTGAAAATTCTCTCTCCATATTTAATCCTAGATCTTTCCTTCAGCACGTCGCCATAAATCATTTAACCTGGCAACTTCTTGATTATTTCTATCTAATGTGGCTTGTAATGTTTCGGATACCGGAACTTCGCCCATCACCAGAGCCCTTGCAAAGGTTCTAACAGCTTCATCACCTTCAACTTGTTCTTGTTTCTCTCCAACTACAATACCGTTTCGACTTCCTTTTAATCTAAGGGTAACATCCACAACTACTGCATCTTTTACTGAATCGTATCTTGCACCATAAGGAGATTCAGGAATAACAAGCTGAGGAGCAACCTCTGGTATCCATTCTGGGTTTACTAATTGGCAGTTACTAGCATATATTTTCCCTTGCGGATTCCTAAATACTTCAGATGAAACCATCAAAGATCGAGGATTTCCAAACGTTGAGGATGATGGGTGAATATAAATACCATTTTCAGTCCCATCAATTTTTCTAAAAGAATACCTTTTGTCATATTCCATTAACCCACCGATTAGACCAGCTGTAACTGCCTTACCTATAGCTTCTCTATCGTGCTTAGTAACTCCACCTTCTCCATTGCCACTCACAACAATCCCGTTTCGTCTTAACACCCTGAGAAGCTCATATCTTACTTTTCTAGCCTCATCTAAAACCCTACCATTTAAGAAATTCTCCCTTGCCCATTGATCGCTATACCCATTCTGCACATAAGCATCCCAAGCATTAAGATATGTAACAAAGTCGTGAATAGGCTGAGAAACATAGGTTACACATTAGGTAAAATGCTAACCTATGAAACAAACCTATAAAAAAACTAAATATGTACATCCAAATATCTTGGCTTTTTTCCCTTCTAAACCTGCAAAGGAT
>JAGPFW010000048.1 GCA_018056275.1 Patescibacteria group bacterium | reverse complement strand
GTTACAGTGGCGGTCCTTGGGCAAACACAGGACTAAATGTATTTTTGGATGATAGCTCCTTCCTTGTGGGAATAGGCACACAAAATCCGGATGCAAATCTTTCCATAGTGGGAGATGGGACTGGACTAATTTCCACTTGGTACAACAGCTCCGATACACAAACGGTAGCCTTTGGCGAAAGCTTTGTAGACTTTAATGTACCTGCCTTCTTCGGAGGTGATGGCGACACAAAAATAAACGGATCCCTGTTATTTGAAGATTCTGAATACAGCAAAATAAGTAGCATTGGAGATTTGTACATAACTTCTGGAACAAGTTTACAGTCTAGCAATATTTATTTAAGTCCTTTTGGAGAAGGAGAAATATTTACTACAAGCAATCTGCTTGTGGATGGGGATGTTGAAGCTAGTGGAACTTTTGTCTCGGATGCAGGTTTTGACTTGTCAGAAGTTTATGAGACCATTGCCACAGATTTGGAACCTGGCGATTTAGTTATGGTAACAGAAGAGATGGTTGTTGATAAGGCTAATTTTATGAACAGGGATAGCCTTGTGGGAATAGTTTCCACAAAACCAGGTTTTACACTGGGAGGTGGCTATTTTGCCAAAAATGCTGAAGTTACCGAGAACGCTCAAGTTCTTATTGCTTTGGCAGGACGAGTTCCCGTAAAGGTTAGTTTAGAAAATGGAGAAATAAAGCCAGGTGACGCCCTAACAATTGGATCTATAAATGGAGTTGCCGTTAAAGCTAGAACAAACGGCATGATTGTAGCGAGGGCTTTGGAAAAATACACTATTACCGATAAATTGGAAGGAAAAAGTACCATAATTGCTATGGTTCAAACAAATTGGTGGCAGAGTTCTCAAGGACAACAAGATAACCAAGAATTCACAATGGATTGGGAGATAGCCAATAACAACTTGGAAAGCTTGTCTGGCAATAACAACCTTAGCGGTTTAAATTCTATAGAAGATACTAACCTCAACGAACAAACCAATCCTGAAGGCGCAGGAAACATAAATAATACATTCCACAATTTAACCGTAACTGGGGATTTTACAGCGGGTTTAATAAAGCTTGATTCTATGCAAAACTCACTAGATGTTCTTGGGGCATCTTGCTACAATACCCAAACAAATTCTACAAATCAATCCCTGTGTAAAGACCAAACACTTTATTTACAAAAAGGACTTTCTGGAAACATAGATATGTTTAATGGCAGAATAGAATTTAATCCAAATGGTACTGTTAAAGCAAAATCCGTTGTGGCGGATACAGTTAAGGCAGAAATGGTAGAGGCAAAAGAATTTAGGGCAACTCAAAATGTGGGCACTACAAAATTAAGGGCAGGAACATTGGAGGTTTTTGTGGAAAACCCATCTACCAAATCAGCCTCTAAGATTTTTGTAACTCCAAACTCCCCTGTTGCAATTTCGGTTAAGAATGTGAAGGAGGGAAATGGATTTACAATAGAAATTAAGGAAGCCTTAGAAAAAGAACTAAGCGTGGATTGGTGGCTAATCAACTAAATAGGTAAATACATAGAATATTTTTTTATATGAAAAACATATTAGAAAAAAACAAAATAAAAACGCTTGCCAAAAACCTACCCCTAATTTTGGTGGGAGTTTTATCTTTAATAGGAATTTTTGCGCTAGTCCTTGGAAGTAATTCTCAAAATTCGGGTATATTTGGCACTGTTTTTAGAGGCAATAATAAACCTTCATTTGGAAACTCAATACCAACCAAAACCTATTCCGATGAGATTTGCGAGGTGTCATTTATGTATCCAGAAAATTGGGAGGAATCAAAGTTTGAGATGCCATTAAGTATTGAACCAGCAAGTTACCTAACACTAAACACCCCACAAAACCCTGCCTTATTTTCCTACATTTGCATAGAAGGAGAAAAACCATCCTTTGAACAATTAATCGGTGTGGAATCTTCGGGGCAAGAGTTAAAAAAACAACGAATTGGGGGGAACACATGGGTAAGGTGGGGACCTTTTGCGTATTTGGAAAAGGGAGACAAGCTTTTTATTTTAAGGATGTATGGGACAAAGTACGACATTAGTACGGAGCAAAATGGTACTCAAGATTCAGAATATGAGAACATTTTTTTAGCTATTTTGGATTCTTTTCAGGAATAAAAGCTTTCAACTTGGTGTTATAGCTCACAGAAATCCAAACTCAATTTTTACAAAACTTCCACAAGTTTTGCCGTAACCACCAATCGGTTGAGCGTTGTACCCGGAGGATCACATGTTTGCAAAGTCAGAATAGGCTCTAAAACAGGGCGAGTAAGTGGGTAAACTTCCCATCCTTTGTAACGTTCCACCCCTACAACCTTATACACAAAATGCTGGTCTTGAAAAAAAACATGAATAGAATCCCCAAGATTTAAATGACGCAAAAGATTAAAAACTGTGGCGTATTTCCCTAACTTCCAAAAATTTAAAGAAGCATGCGCAAAAATATACACATTTCCTGGGTTTGTTGAGGGATAGTCTGACACCAAAGCATGCGCCACCCCCTGCTCTAGTGCTTTCATATAGGCATCAGAGTCAGAAACGGGCACATCCTTTACTACAGGAACATTAATACCAAGTTTTTCTATAACCAAAGCAAATTCTGTATTAACTGGTTCAAGCGCAATAGGCCTTGTTGATAATAGTCTGGCAAAGGGACTATCCGCAGTAAGGTCTTGATTTAAGTGTTTTGAGGGGTCATTGGGATTATCTTTTTTTGAAGTGGAACCCGTTATTGAAAGAATAAATTCTTGTTTTTTGAGCTGCGAAAGATAATAAAAGAATTCCTGTTGTATAAAGGGGCCAATAGAAAGAAGAATAAAAAATATACCCAAAATTGTTAGGAATCGAGACAAAAACCCAAATGTTTTTACTTTTTTTGCGATTTTTTTTGGATCTTTTGGAGGAGCTTTAACTAAGGTTTTTGCGGGCATAATGTGATTGTAACATATAATAAGGCGCTAAATCTGTACTTGCAGATCTAGGTATTCCTTTTTGAATTTCAAATTTTACCCTTTGAGGATATTAGCTAAAATATAAATGTTGGCCATTATGATTAATTTTATGTATAATATGGTCATGGGAAAAATAGTCACTGCTACAGAGGCTAAAAACAATTTTGGAGAGTTAATATATTCGGTTACTACCAAAGAAAATACAGTAACAATAACAAGGCATAACAAACCGATCGCAAAGATAGTTCCCATAACTCCCCCTAAGAAAAGGAAAAAATCCTTGCTTCTAACAAAGAAAGAGATTTTGGCTTTAGAGAAAGCCACCTCAGAATTTAGGGAAACATTTAAATTTTCTTTTAAAGGGCTGTAAGAATGCCAAAAATATTAGATTCAAACATTATAATCAATGCCCTAAAAGGAAAATCTAAATTAGGGGCATACAAAGGAAGTTATATTACACCAATAGTATACGCTGAAGTTTTATATGGGATTTTATATATAGGAAGAAAAGTAAAAGAATTTGATGATTTCTTGAACGAAAATGAGATAGAGACCCTCCCTATTGGAAAAGAGACAGCACAAATTTTTACAAAAATTAAATTAGAGCTAAATAAAAAAGGCAACCCATTAGCAGATAATGATTTATTGATTGCCGCAAGTGGATTAGAATACGATTTGGAAGTAGTAACAGGTAACAAAAAGCATTTTTCAAGAATTAGGGGTTTAAAATTTACAGAGAAATAATATTCAAATGGTCGGGGTGGCCAGACTTGAACTGGCGACCTCACGAATCCGAATCGTGCACTCTAGCCAACTGAGCTACACCCCGCTAATGTTAAATATGAATCTTATATAACATTAGTCCCTCATGGTGCCCCCGGCAGGAATTGAACCTGCATTTCGCCCTTAGGAGGGGCGTGTTCTATCCGTTGAACTACGAGGGCAAAAATTAGTCCCTTTTTATTCCTTCTTTTGATCTAGTTTCTCTAAACCCAAACCCTTAAACACAAAATAAACTACTGCTGCAATTATCACAAAATCCAGAAAGTTTGACATAAATTGTCCGATCAAAATTTCGGCGGACCCCACCTTCAGAATCATATCAGTAAAGGATTTGGCAGGTCCCAACAAAAGACCAATTAAGGGATTTACTATATCGTTTACAAAGGAAGAGACAAACTTGGATACTGCTCCCCCAAGTAGAAACCCTATTGCTAAACCAACTACGCCTTGTGTCCTAATAAATTTTATGAAACCTTTCATAAGGGATAGTTTAGCACACTTTAAGGGGACAATTTTGGGAGCATGCTTCCTAGGTTTCCTAACTGGCGGAGGGGGAGGGATTTGAACCCTCGATACCCTTGCGGATATAGCGGTTTTCAAGACCGCCGCACTAGACCACTATGCGACCCCTCCACTACTCCCAGTAACTCCCGTTAAAAAATTTTGTTGTATAAAATGTAAACTACTCCAATATTCCATCCAGATTTACATCATACAAAATCTCTTCTGTCACCAATCTGTACTTTAGTATTTCAGAAGGCTTAAACCAAATTTCAATTTCCTTTTCAGCCTCTTCCACGGAACCGGAAGAGTGAATAATATTTCTGACCGCGCGTTTATCCAAGTCGGAAGCAGTGTAAGAATCTATTGTGTAATCCCCTCTAATTGTGCCTGGCACAGAAGTTAGGGGCTCCGTTCCTCCAGTTATTTTGCGAACAACACCCACAGCTGACATACCTTGCCAAACCATGGCAACAACAGGCCCACTAGATAAAAAAGTTACGAGTTGTTGACGAATATTTTCAGCAAATTCTACGGGATCGTTACCTGGAAGGGGCA
>JAGPFW010000009.1 GCA_018056275.1 Patescibacteria group bacterium | reverse complement strand
CTACTTATTGGATCAGCATAGGCTACTTTAAAACTTCCCGACAAAGCCAAAACAAAAGCCCCAAAGTTTATAAACCTTTTTCTTTGATATAATCTAGACATGCCTGCCTTAAATTATGCGTACAAACTACGATTTAGTCAAGGAAGTAGGATATTCATCATACTCTTTTTTGGCCTAGCTTTGGGCGTATCACTAAAATTCTATGCACAAGCAAGCGATTGTGAAAAAATCTCAGACCTAGACGAAAAAGCGGAATGTTATGCCAATGAAAAAAAAGAGGTAGAAAAGGAATATTCCTCTATAAGCAATAAGATTGCGGAGATCCGCAAAAAAAAGGAAGAGGTTTCTGGAAAAATATTGGAATTGGCATCTCAAATTTCCATTACCCAAGCCGAAATTGACGAACTCCAAGCAGAGATTGATTCACTGGACAAAGCCATAAACGAACTAAATGAAAAACTGACCGACAGAAAACAGGTTTTGGCAGAAAAAGAAGAATTGAGGGATACAGCCATAAGAAGTTGGGCAAAAAAATCTTCGGCTAGTGGGTGGGAAAAGTTTTTGGGGGACGCTGCAGGATTGGAGGGGGATCTAAATCTTTCGGGATTTGAATATTTAACTTTTAATTTTATTTTTGACAGAGCATTGCAACAAGATTCCCTAAATTGGATAAAAGCGCTTTCGCAAGAAATAGAAAAATATGAAAGTGATAAAAAAGATGCCATAAACCTAAAAGCAGAAATAGCAAAGGAGCAGGAAAACTTACTAAATGTACGCACTTTGCTAGCAAATCAAAGAAATGAGGCAGAAGCTGTTAAGGGCGCCTTGGAGTCAGACCAAGAAGAAAAAACAGCACAACTGTTATCTTTGGAGGAGGAAATTGCGCGACTTTCGGAAAAACAACAAGAAATTTTGCGCTTAAAATCAGGGGATGGGAATATTAGCGGATACGAGGCCCCAAGCTATAAACTTCCAGATCCGCCATTTAAACCAGCTTTTGCGGGAATGAGTTACGGGGCCTTTACTCACTACAAAGGGATGAGCCAATACGGGGCAAAAGGACGAGCAGAAGATGGGCATGATTATAAGGAAATACTAAAATTTTATTATGACGAAAAGGTTAAAGAAAAGGACGACTTTCCCAAAAAAATTTGCGTAGAAGGGTATGGAGAAATGGATTTTCAAAAATATCTTTATGGTCTTGCTGAGATGCCTTCCGATTGGCCCATAGAAGCTTTAAAGGCACAGGCCGTAGCAGGAAGATCGTACGCATATAGATTTGTGAAATCAGGGCGATGTATATGCACAAACGAAAGTTGCCAAGTCTTTAACAAAAGCAAAAGTGATAATCCGCCAGAAGCATGGGAAAAGGCGGTTGATGACACTAAAGGTGAGATTTTGGGGGGAGATGTGGTTGCTTACTACTCATCTACAACAGGAGGGTATGTAGAACCTGCAGGATGGGATGTAAAGGGGGCTTGGCCCGGCGATGCCTACGAAAAAAAGGCGGGATCTCCTTGGTTTTATAGAGCTTGGTACACCAGAACTTATAACAGTTCAGATACTTGTGGAAGAAAAACCCCATGGCTAGAAGAAGACGAAATGGTTGATATCCTTAATGCTTGGGTAGTGTGGCGAAAGGGAAAAGACAGTGATAAAAAACATGTTAGCCCAACAACTACTTCGTGTTGGGGAGGAGATCCATATTCCATAAAAGAAATGGCAGAAAAAGCCGATAAGTACGGAAAAAAATTTACTTCTATTTCCAAGGTATATACACCCACTTTTAACTCTGGCAGAACAACGGAAATATGCTTTGATACTAACAACGGAAAGGTTTGCATAAATGGTGAGGAGTTTAGAACGGTTTTTAACTTAAGAGCTCCTGCTTATATTGCCTTAAGAAGTAGACTTTATGATGTAGAATTCAAGAAATGACTCTCCTAAAAAATAAATGGCAAACTCTTATTGTTCTTATTGGTGTGTTTATACTCTTTAAACCCCCCATTGATCCGGATTTTGGTTGGCATTTTAAATATGGGGAATATATGGTGCAAAACAGAAAAATTCTTAGAGAAAACATATTTTCTTACACCATGCCAGATTACAAATGGGCAAATTCGTATTGGATTCCCCAAATTATCATGTACAGCCTGTATTCATTGAGTGAGACTCTTGGGCTAACTGGAGATATTGGAATGAGCCTTGTCCTGAGCGCAGCTATTTCGGTGGGAATTTTGGTCATTCTAAAAAAAGCACCATTAGAAAAATGGCAGGTTGTAACAGGGGCAATATTTTTATTTAGCTATTTTGCAAAATATACAATTTCTGTAAGACCACTACTTTTTAGCACTATTTTTATGCTCTTTTTGATACACACAATCTTGCACAATACCCAAAATATCAAATTCTTACCTTTGCTTTTTGTAATCTGGGCAAATTCTCACGCTGATTTTACTTTGGGACTATTTGTTTTGGGGATTTTTAACATTGTAAAGTTAATGACACAAGGCATAAAGAAAGAAAATCTAGGAATTCACATTTCCTCACTTGCTTGTGTGGCAATAACTCTGGTAAATCCTTATGGAATATTCTTATGGGAAACTCTGTTAAAGGAAACACACCCTTTACAATTTTTTCAAATAGCAGAATGGCTACCCTTAAATAACAAAGATTTATTGCCAAATTTTGTTATCGCAGCTTCCTTGATTTTGATCGCAACAATTGAGATGAAGGAGAAAAAGAAAAATCTGGGGCTTATTATTTGTATTCTTTTCTTTCTTATTCTTTCTGTAAGAATGATTTATTTTGGAAGGGTTTTAATTTTGCTAGGAATATTCCCAGTGTTGGATTTTTTTAAAAACATGTCCCCAAAAGCTAAACAATTGCTAGGTGTAAGAAATGAGAAGCGAATAGCAAAAAGTGTTAAGATTGCGGGTGTAGTTTGCGCCATTTTTTTGGTAGGAAGTTTTTTGGAAAATATCTATCTTGCCTCGCTAGAAGAGAGATGGGCAAAAAAGGCGGGATTTCCATACGAAAAAGTACAAGAAATAAAGAGATTGGGTATTGAAGGGGATATGTTTAATGAATATGATTGGGGGGGTTATTTAATCTGGAAACTCCCAGAATATAAAACTTTTGTGGATAGTAGGATGCCGTCATGGAGGGATGATACGGGGTACTCAGCGTTTGAGGAATATTTGGAGATAAGAAAGAATATAACTCAAGAGCAAGGGGTAGTGGAAAAATTGATAATAATTAAGAATTAAAAATGGTTTTTAGCAAGTGGACTGTCGGCAAAATTGTCAAATGAAAGAGATTGATGTAAAAAAATTATTAAGTTGCTGATTTATACTCTCTTTGTGCTGAGTTTTATTTTTGCTACAAAGATGAATCTAAAAACAAACAAAGAGCAACACTTTTCTAAATTAGCACAAGAGTTCCTGAATGGAAGACTGTATTTCTCGGAAGTCCCTTCAGAATCTGGATGGGCAGATACAAGCCCACACAATGGATATCTTTATTGGCCTTTGGGAATAATGCCCGCGATAATAATGATGCCTTTTGTAGCACTTTTTGACCCAGATTTTGGTCAAGGATTTATATCCTTACCTTTAACATTTACAAACACATTTATTACATAGCACTACATATAACTAAAAATAAGGAAAAAGCACGTTTTTTTAAGTATTGCATATATTTTTGGGAGTACCTACTCTATGGTAGCAATAAATTCTGTCTCTTGGTACTTTGCCCATGTCGTCACTACAACTTTTTTGCTTCTTTATGTGTACATAACAATAAAAGAAAAATCAGCTTTCTTGGCGGGGCTTTTCCTTGCAGGGGCATTTCTAACAAGAATAAGTACCTCACTCGGAGTATTTTTCTTTTTGGGATATCGCTTATTCACAAAAGAGAAACCTGCTAAAAAGCGGTTTTTGCAATTACTTTATTTTTCTATCCCAATAATTGGAGGCATTCTCCTATTTTTTGCCTATAATTACGCACGTTTTGAAAACATAATGGAGACTGGATATACATTCCAATTATTATACCCAGAATTGGTGGGGAATAGGACTATAGGTACTTGGAACTTAAAACATTTCCCTACAAACCTATATCTATTTTTTATCAAAACACCAGAGTTTGTCTTCAAAGAAGGTACTTTTATTACCTCTAGTATTAAGCCGACCTATATTGGAATGAGTTTTTTGTATACATCCCCCATTTTTCTACATCTTATTAGGATTAATTTGAAAGAGAGAATAAATTTAATCAGTCTGACTACTGCAAGTTTTATCTCCTTGTTTTTGTTTGGTTCGTTCGGCCTTGGGGCATATCAATATGGATATCGATTCGCTTTGGATTTTCAACCTTTTTTATTCCTAGCATTAACCAAAATCTTTGAAATAATCACTGGCTACACAAGATTTGGCTCTATTAGGGGGTTCAATTTTCTTTAACATAAGCATGACCGCAAAATTCCTGCAAACTCTAGATACCTAAATCTAAGCCAATATTAAATCAGCTCAATCCAAACTTTAAACCAAACCTAGCTACTCCAAAAGGGGTCGTGGACTACTATTAGTTATAATATAGATACCTTGGTACATAAAAAAACATAGATAGCGGGACCATCCTGTTTTACATTCATTCAAAAAAATCCCAGGCATTGAAAATGTATCCAACCATGTATCGTGTGAACAATAGTTGTGTGGATGAGAAAAAAAATCTAAATTTATTAGACTGTCAAACAACATATTTGTGGTCTTGTTTATCATATTGGTATAAACATCCTCCATAATTATAACTGTACCTGCAACTCTAAGAGCTTCTCTTAACAATACCATGGGTTCATCAGAGTGATGTAGAACAAACAACAACAGTGCTGTACCATAACTACAGTCTTCAAAGGGCAATGTCGTTCCATCAAAAAGTAAAGGAGTTAATTCCGTTAAGGAATAATTTGTGATATCAATGGGAGTTACTTGAGGAAACTCTTTACTAAGAGCAGAAGAAATATAGCAATGCCCCGCCCCAATATCCAAAACAGAACCTACGATATGAGGCTTGATAAGTGCAACTATCTCTTCAGCTCTCTTTTTTCTGCACTTATCCAAAATAAAATTCCTAGTTGCTAACATAGTCTATTTCATAAATTACACCAGTATCCGCAAATTCTATTACAGGATGGGTATACAAAGTGATAAATTTGTACAAATTTTCATTGTGCGCTCTAAGATAAGCATCACCATGCCAACTATGAAGCAAACTTTCCTTATGAACAGAGATGTATTTAATCCCTAAATTCTCAAATTCCTGAAGCATCTCGGGAAAATTCTTACCCGAACTTATAAAATAACAGGATCCATCCACTACTCTAGTATAATAAGGATCAACAAAAGCTAAGGAATAAGCAACAGGATTATAACTTTGGTGGTTTTCTCTCGCATAAATTCTAATGGAATAAGGAAACTGAAAGGGCATCAATATTTTATCCTCGGGATCCAGAGCATTTACTTGATCTGATATTTCCCAGACACCCAAAGAATCTCGTAATTCCTTAGTAGATATAGATACCCCAGATATTCCTAACAAAACTTGGAAAACCACAAACAAATGAATAAAACCTAAAGACAAAATCATACTATAAACAGCTTTCCTATAAAAAGGGCTTCTCAACCTATTAAGAAAAAAAGGGATACTCAAAATATATATAGGGAGAAGCCCATATAAGTACCAATAAATAGTCCCTATTTCAAAAAAAAAGAAAAGCAAAAAAAATATAGATGCCAAAATAAGTACACGCAATGGAGGCGATGTATCCGAACTAAAAAGGAGGGGGAAAGAAACGGGTATAAAAATCCAAAATGATAAATACAAAAAGACACCATAATCCAATAACCCAGCCAAAGTGTCATTGGGAACCATAGGGACAGAAAGATCAAAATAATAAAGGGGTTGAAAAATTCTTTGCAACAAATTTGTTGTATAAAATAAAGTACCCTTATCCCTAGATATCCAGTCTTGCTTACACAAATGTTCAATAACAGGGTTCATTTCTAGCCCAGGTGTATCAATAAAACCTAGATAAGAGGGAATACGCATACCAAGCCAAGTAATTTCTAGACCAAAAAAAACTATCCACAAAAGAATAATTAAAGACATCAAGAAACCACTCTCGTAAATATATCTAGGATCTTTACTCACAAAAAAAGCAAAAAAGATCAATAAAACGGCAGGCACAATGAAAACAAATTTCGTAAGAACCGCTAAACCAAGAAATAACCCAAAGAGCAGGAGATGCTTTCTCTCAAAAGTTTTCAAGCCTTTGATTAAAAAATAAAGAGAAAGTGCGACCAAATTGAACAGAAATAGCTCTACCTTAAATTCTACAAAAAACAAGGCAAGTGTGGAGGGGGTAGTAAGCAAAATAAAGAGAGATAATTTTTTATTCTCAGAACTCACCCCAAGCGCTTCATACACCTTTAGGGTGATGAACAAAAAACTCAGACCAAGCAACCCAAAGAATAACTGCAATAAGGGAAAAGATCCCATACGGTGTAACAATCCAAAGACCAGTTCAGCTAGATAGGGAACACTAACAGTTGTTGGCGGCAAAAATCCATATTTGGAGATGTAAAGGGTTCTTTTTAAATAGATAAATAGTCCGTCGTAACTAAACTCCCGAGAAGATACCACACTAAGAAACAGCCAAACAAAAACAAACAACAAAATAGAAAAAAGGGAAATTTTGGAGGAAAAGAATCGGTTAAATTTATTATTGTAGAGCAGGAATAAAAAAACAATGCAAAGCATTATAAATAACTGAATACTATAATTTGGTACATATTTGTTTCTACTAGCCAAATACCACATAGAACTCAAAAAAAACCCCAAAAACGCCAGAAATTCGAAAAGATTCCTTAAGGTATATTTGAAGGTATATTTGCGTAACAGACCTTGCAACCTGAATCGGAGGATCAAGTAAAGGAAGTAAACGCCCTCCCAGACTTTAAGCTTCTTACCGTTTTCATAACTACGGGGATTGTACTGAATAGGTTCTTCTAGAATATCTACCCCCTGCATCACCAATTTTGCAGTTACTTCAGGACAAAAACCGAAACTTCCTGATTCAATCGAGTTATCCTTAAAAAATCCCGAGTAAATCAACTTATAACATGTAGTTAAATCGGTTAAAGAAACCCGAAATACTAAGTTAAAAACTTTTGTGATAAATTGGTTTCCATAGTGGAACAATGACTTCTGACCAGAAATCGCAAGACTTCGAGATCCGTACACGGCCTTTGCACCAGTAGCTTCAGCTAAAGCCACGAGCTTAGGTATATCACTAGTTGAATACTCCAAATCAGCATCTTTTATTAAAATAAATTCTCCTTGGGCGTACTGTAAGGCTTTTTTTATGGATTTAGTTTTTCCCAAATTTTGCGAATTATGTAACAACAGAATTTTTCCGCCTAAAAAAAACTCATTCAAAATTTCCCCCGAGGAGTCAGTAGAGGCATCATTTACAACTATAATCTCCATATCAAATTCAAATTTCGCATCCAAAAGTTCTTGCACTACTGTTCCAACGGTAGCTTCCTCGTTATAACAAGGGATTATTACACTCAAAAACATATAGGCAGTATAATACATTTATATGAGCCCTATTGTTTCAGTGATAATGGCAACCTATAACAGCACAACATATCTAGCTAATGCTGTAAAAAGTATACTAGAGCAATCACTTAAAGAGCTAGAATTGATCATTGTAGATGATGCTTCAACAGAAAACACAAAGGAAACTCTAAAGCCTTTTTCTATAGACACAAGACTTAAGGCCATTTACCTAGAAAAAAATGGAGGACCTTCTGCAGCGAGAAATGCAGGAATCAGAATATCGAAAGGGGACTTTATTGCCATCTTGGATAGCGACGATATTGCTTTCCCCACAAGATTAGAGGCACAATACAATTTCTTAAAGAATAATCCAGACATAAGCATTTGCTATGGAAATGTAATAACATATGGGGACAAAGAATCGCCAAAAATAAAAAGATACCCTATCACTAATGAACAATTTACTAAAATGCTTCTTAAATATTCTCCAATGTGCCATAGCACTGCCTTTATAAAAAGGGAAGTATTTAATAAAATAGGAATCTACGATGAGACACTACATTTTGCGGAAGACTTGGATCTCTGGCTTCGGGCCAAACCTTATTTCAAATTTGGCAACTGTAACCAAATCCTGGGGAAATATTGTGTCAGATCTAACAGCCTAATCAATAAAAACAATAGAGAATGCGAAAAAGTAACATTTGATGTACGAAAAAAAGCTATAAAAGAAGGGTTAATCAAACCCTCATTGTCAGACATAGCATATAATTCAATGCACATTGCAAGCCATTACATGCTGCCTCAAAGCGTCAGATATTTTCTGTACAAAAAGTTTGTCTTCAACCTTTTGTTTAAGTACTCACAACTATAATTGTGAGAACACATCGCGCAAAAAGAGGATAAAATAACATAACCCAAATAAGCATATAAAGTGCTATAATACCACATAATGATAACCCCTCTCAGCTCATTTATTAAACACCCAGAAGGAACCCGCTACGACGGCGAAGACAAAGATGAACATATTGTCTATCTCTTCAGAGGAAGCTTTATCACAAACCTTGGGTGGATATTTATCGCTATAGTCATGCTTTTACTACCTTTTGCACTCAGCCTAATCCCTTCAAACACATCCACATTCATTTCTGAAAACGGAATTGGAGGCATGACTGCCTCTTACACTTTTAGCCCAAGATTTATTCTTGCCCTCTTATTATTCTGGTACCTAGCCACCTTCGGATTTGTAATGCATAGCTTTTTACTCTGGTTTTTTAATGTTTATATAGTAAGCAGCAAGAAAATTATAGATATAGACTTTAAAGGTCTTACTTATAAAAACATCTCGGAGGCTCCCATTAAAAATGTTGAAGATGTCACTTCTAATGTAAGTGGCGTCTTGGGAACTATTTTCAACTACGGATATGTCAATATTCAAACTGCGGCAAACCAACGGGAATTTGAATTTGAAAATGTAAGTAATCCGGCCAGAGTTAGAGATTTAATTGCGGATTTTGTTTATAAAAAAAGAAATGGGCATATAAAATGACTTTATTTCAAGGATTTGAGGTATTTTTACATTATGCAGTACTCTTTGTTCAAGCGGTATATGTTATGTTTGCCTTCATGCAAACAAGACAAGTAAAGCTTATGAATGCTAGCTTCAAGACACCGCAAGCGGGATTCTTTAAACTGTTGTCGCAAATACATCTGTTTGTATCAATAGGAATCTTTATAATTTCTTTAGTGCTACTTTTGTAAACAAAAAATGCCCAAATCTTTAGCAGGAAAAATTCAAAAGATTACGCCAAAGTTAAATCCAACGGAAAGTGCCTTTTCTTATGCAATAAACATTTCACCGGATGAAGAAGACTCCATTAATAAAAGGGGCCATTTGTATGCTGTTTTTGAACTAATTGACACAACAAAATACGAAACGGAACTTACCATAAAGCTTTTAAAAGACATTTTGGGTAGATCCTATTATCATTCCGAAAATGCCTCTCCCATTCAAGCATTAGAAAAAGCTATTTCGGATGTTAGGGAGGATATTTTGCACTTACAAGAAGCCGAAGGGGAAAAAGATCCAAACGAAGAAACTTTAGCACAAAATGAGAAAGTAGAGTTAAACATTATTGCTTCCGTACTTTGGGCAGGAGTTCTGTATACAGTAAAGCATGGAAGCGGAGAAGTTTCTGTCATAAGAGGAGGAGACTTTAAAAGTATAGAAATGATTAAGGAAGGAAATTACTCAGTTGCTACAGGAATGATAAAGAAAGAAGATGTAGTTGTACTTTCTACACAAAAGTTTGCAGAAAAATTCCCCCCTAAAAAATTGTTGAGACTGACTGGAGAAGAAACCAAGAATTTAAGCCCAACAGAAAGTTGCATAATGATAAAGTTTGAACCTCTGGAAAACACTAACAATGAAGCCCAAGTAGAAGCGCATTTTGGAAAAGGGGTAAAAAACCCAAGCCTGATGCAAAAAGGAAGAGCTACATTCAAGAAAATGCTAAAAAAAAGAGGAGCACTAACCATAAAGGAGGGGATTACTGCCATTGGAATAAAAAAACCAAGAAAAATAAACAAAAAAGCATTTTCCAAAGGAATCACCATTATGCTAGGAATTGCTTTGTTAGTAACAATTGTCTATACACAAAACTTGCCAAGCCTTAATTTTAGAAAAAATGATACTGTAAAAGTAATATCACCAGAAGGCACATCAAAAACTGAAGTTTCTAGTGAAAATGAGGAGAGTAAAGAAGTTGTTACAGAGGAATCCCTTCCAACTGAAGTGTTTTATGATTTAAGAATAGTAAATCCTCAAGCAGATCCTATTTCCTTAAATATAATAGAAGATAAAATCTATTCACTAGATAAAAATGGAGACTTACTTGTATCCGACATAAAAACCCCTAAATTTGCAAAAATACCAAATACGAAATTTGAAAAAGCAGTTTTGGTAAAAAATAAAGGGAAGGAACTTTTTATAAATGGGGAAACCTCTATTAAAGATTACAATCCACAAGAAGCAAAAACTGGGGAAACTATTGTAAAAGAAACAGGCGTGTTCTTTCCTTATTTAAACGCTTTGTACCAAATTGAAGGAGACGCTGTTAAAAAATATACAATCGGTGATGATACTGGAGAGGGAGCTGTTTGGGCAGAAAGCGAGGATTTTGTAGGAGCTAAGGATATGGCAATATCTGTAAGTATTTATGTCCTTACCAAAAGCGATGGAATTGTTAGATATACAAGCGGAGTAAAAGATATTTTTAATATAAGAGGAATGGAAACTGAATTTAAAAATGCCGTTAAATTGGATACAAATTGGGATTGGAAAAACATGTATGTAGCAGATGCGGGGAATAATAGGATAGTGGTACTAACTAAGGAGGGAAACTTTGTAAAGGAGATAAAAAACGAGACAGGGGAATGGGAAAACATAAGGTCCATTGCGATCTCAGAGGATGAAAGAAAGCTTTTTGTTTTGGATGGAACGAGGGTTTTTGAGGTATCTTTGTAAAGGGCTTTATTGGGCTGTTAGGTCCTAAAAAACTCAAAAAAGTGTCAGGAAATAAATTCTCTAAACCCTATAAAAACTACTCAAAATGATGAAAAAGAGTTTGTTTTATCAAGGATTGATAGAAAGAATATACAAGTCAATGACTTGTATATGGTACCTAACAGAGTCTTCCTTATATATAAGAAAGAAACCACTTTTAAAGCCTCCTGCTCAAAGTAAACGCCACTACTTCCCTTGCACCCTTAGCATAAAAAGACCTAGCAGACTCAATCAAAGTAGCCCCTGTGGTGCATATATCATCAACCAATATAAAATTATGCCCTCTAACACAGTCCAAAACAGAAAATGCCCCTTCCATATTTTTTAAACGCATTTCCCTATTTAGCCTGTGTTGAGCAGTTGTATCCTTTTTTCTAGTCAAAATAGAATTTTGCACTTCCAAGCCGTATCCCTTTGCAAAAACAGAGGCTATTATCTCCGCCTGATTAAAGCCTCTGCTTTTTTGTTTTTCTTCACTTAATGGAATGGGGATTACATAAGCGCTAGGGAATACCACCTTCCTTGAGAGCATTTCCTGTACAGCGTATTTTGTGATTTCTCTAAGAACGGCAAATTGTCTTTTTGAGTATTTTGAAAACTTTATACACTCACGAATTTTGTTTTCATAAACAAAGTGGGAGTAAACCTTTAATACAAATGCATTTGGGTTAACTGACAAAGCTTCTCCATAAGAAAAAACTGGGGAACAATCATTAGGGGCATTAAGAGCAACCCCTGATATAGAAAAAAACTCCCCCACATACCTAAAAGACTTAAAACATGTATCGCATATAAGGCTCCCAAAATTTTCACAAAATATGCATTTTGGAGGAAATATTAGATCTAAAATATTTGGCATTTTCAGTTATCCTTAGGTTATCCACAGGGGAGTAAATACCGCTACAACAGCAATCATTTATTGCCTATCTTATAGTTTATGCAGAAACCTCCCCATAGTATTTATACTAAGCCCTCCTTATTTTTCAAGGGAGTTTTATCTAGTTAAAATAGATTTATAAAAAAGGGACAACAACGAATAACACATAAGGCGTCTGAAGAAAAACTAAAAAGACTTATGCTAGCCTTGCAAGTGGGTAAATAATTCAGCTTTTGAAAATTAAAAGGTTAGCATGTATCTATAATGGTAAGAGAAGGTTTAGGAGTTAATTCCGAGAAACTCACAAACCGCTGGTTAAAATATCCTGCGGAGGCCACTGTAGAGGCATTATCCCCACACAAACGTAGTTCAGGCAAAAAAAGTTGAATTCCCAAATTTGCAACATCGTTTTGGAGCCTTGTTCTCAACAAAGTATTTGCTGCAACACCACCTCCAATAAGAAGAGATTTTACATTAAAGGCACACGCAGCCCTAACAGTCTTGCCAACTAAAACATCAACTACTGCTGTTTCAAATTCACAAGCCAGAGCTTCCACAGAATAATTTTTTCTCAAATCTGCAGAGTCACCAATCTCAGCCTCTTCAACAATTCTTTTTGCGGCTGTTTTTAAACCCGAAAATGAAAAGTCATAAGTATCTTTGTCTAGCATCGGGCGAGGGAGCAACCCAGCCAAAGTATTTTCCTTACATTCCGCTGCTTTATTAGAAAGCTTAACCCCACCCAAATAATCACCAATCCCCAAAATCCTAGCGGTTTTGTCAAAAGCTTCTCCAGCAGCATCGTCAATTGTACTACCTAAATGTTGCAAATTCCCATGCCCCAACATTAAAACTAAATCTGTATGACCACCGCTAACTACCAAAACAAGAGCGGGAAACTTAATCTCTTTAGGAGAATAAGTTAAAAAATTAGCGTAAAAATGAGCTACCAAATGATTAACAGCAATTAAAGGCTTGTTTAAGGCCAAAGACAACGCCTTTGCGGCTTCAATTCCCACAATTAAAGAACCAATCAAACCAGGACCTTGTGTAACTGCAATTGCGTCTATTTGCTCTTTTGGAACCTGTGAAAAAACCTGATCTAAAACGGGAACTATGTATTCTACTTGTTTTCTAGCTGCAACCTCGGGAACAACTCCGCCGGTTTTTTCATGAAAATCCTTGGATGAAGCAACAACAAAAGCAAGTTCCTTAGTACCATCTTCCACAACAGAAGCGGCTGTTTCATCACAGGAAGTTTCTATACCAAGTATTTTCATAGGGGTATTATAACAATAAGCTAGAAAAGCCCAAGCTGCGCTACATCACTTTTTGGCAACCCATCCAAAGAATTTGGAGTGCCATTACTCAACCTCCTTACCAAAGAATAAAAAGCATACTTTTCAAAAACATCCTTCACCGCCTGCTTGTTTAACCCATCAAAAGCGCAAACCACAGAAGAGTAATCTAAATCTAAATCTGTGTTAATTTTGGCCAAATCATAACTCAAATATGCATTTTCCCTACCTTCCGCCAACTTTTTTGCAACACCAACACCAAATGTAGATCCAATCTCATCTAGATGGGCGTAAATCCCATCCAAAGAGCGGTATTTTAACAAAAGCTTTGTAGCTATAACTTTTCCTATCCCAAAAACGCCTGGTATATTATCACTGACATCTCCGGTTAAAGCCTTATAATCAACCATAACAGTTGGTTCAAACCCAAAATGTGCAACAACCTCTTTTGTGCCTATCCAATCGGCAGAATTCCCATTATTTTTTGGGGACATAACCATAACTCCGTTTTTAATCAACTGCCATAAATCTCTATCGTTTGAAGCAATAATTACTTCCATCTCACTAGAATATTTTTTAACCAAACTTCCAATTATATCGTCACCCTCAAACCCAGGCATATTTAGTGTGCAAATGCCAAAGGCTTCTATAACCTCAAATAAAATGGGTATTTGAACCTTTAATTCCTCATCCATGGGTTTTCTTTGAGCCTTATAATCTTCAAACTGTTCCTTTCGCTTTGTTGGCTCAATGCTTTCTAATGCAGCCACAACAAAATTGGGTTTTATTAAATCAAATATATTTATAAGCATAGAAGAAACACCATAAACAGCATTGACAGGAGTTCCCTCTGGAGAAGTAAGAGAAACAGGAAGAGCGTGATAAGCACGGTAAAAAAAGTTGAAAGTATCTATAATAAGAAGTTTTTGCATAAGCCCATTATAAGGGATGAACCCTAAATCCAGAACCCAACAACAAAGATTTTGAGATACTTCAGAATAGAAAAGCTTTGAGTAGCGTAAAAAGTTAGGTAAAAGGTTAGCGAGAAATTTCCGCCTTAGCTTTTGTTAGCGCTTCACTAGCAGACACGCCAGAAAGTACTTCGTTTATGGCAGTCTTTATTGCATCTTCTTGACGAGAATTTCCAGAGCGAGATGTAATCTCTTGTGTTTTAGCATAGGGAGCATCTAAAACATAGGGTCTTAAATAATCATTTAAAGCCAACTCATCCGAAAGATCCCTACGAGAATAGGGAGAACCAAATCCCCGGTAATTTGAGGAGGAATTAAAAAAGCTTAGTTGTTGTTCTTTTTCCGTTAAGAACTTTAGAAAGTCCCAAGCAACAGCGGAATTGGCACTTTTTGCAGATACTGCCTCTACCCAAAACGATGCCCAAGTCTTAGGATTTTCCGCGGAAACCTGAGGAACTGGAGCGACACCAATATTCATCCCTGGCGAAGCTGCCAAAATATCTAAAATCTGCCAAGTGGGTACAAAGATCATTGAAACTTGTCCGTTTGCAAAGGCTTGTGTAGCCTCTGGAAAATAGTCATTCCAAACCTTGTCTTCCTTAGCAAAATTCACATAAAAGGTTAGAGCGTCCTGTGCAGCGCGACTGTCTAAACCATTTTTTATATCCACACCCGCCTGAGACCACATCAACCCTAGAATATCGGAATAAAAGTCTATATTATTCGCGGAGCCCATAGCAGCCCCCGCCCGAATTAGATCTTTATCAGAGTAAACACAAAGCTCCAAAGCCAAGCGTCTAAATTCTTCCCAAGCGGTGGGGGGCGCCTGCTGACCTATTTCTTGAAAATGGTCTCTATTGTACACCAAGGCTAATCCATCGTAATACAAAGGCATTGCGTAAACACTTCCATTTATAACAGCTTGCTCTGCTACAATCGGATAAAAGGTATTTGTAAAGTCTTCTGTACTCATAACCGATTTGGGCATGGGAGCAAGCATTCCGGAGGCAACCATTCTAGGAACCCAACTTATGTGGACGCGCACTATATCGGGGGAGTCGGGTTCTACAATTCTATTAAAAACTCTTTCCTTATAGGAAACCAAAGGCTTTAAGACAGATCTATCTTCATAGTTTATCGTTACAAGGGAATTTTTGGCATTATACTGGGAGATTAATGCATTCATTACCTCTGGGTTTTCCCAAAGCCCCCACATAGTCAAATTAACAGGTCCCGACACTACGGAAGATCCACCTCCAGGAAGATATTTTCCTATTAAAGGCAAATCCTGCAAGGAACAAGCAGTCAATAAAAAAGAAAGAGAAATAAGTATCAATAAAGTAGGCAGTTTATATTTCATTACCTCAAATTGTACTGTAACGCAAGACCAACAGTCAAACAAGAGAACAAATATATCTGTTGAGCTGTAATTAAATAATGATCAAAAAATCCAAAAAATAAAAGAATTGTTAGTTGCACTAAAAATAAACGAGAATATTTCCCTGACGCTGTGGATAAAAAAGAATTATACAACTTTTTAAAAAGTAACAGAAAAAATGTGGCTAGAAAGAAAAAGTTAATAATACCTACCTCCGACAAAAGCAATAAATAAATGTTGTGTATTGGCTGGGTGAATTTTGGTAAGGACAGCGCCACCGAAAATTTATCTACATAATACAAAGAATTATTCAAGCCTACGCCAAACAAAGGGGAAGTTCCAAAAATTTTAAAAGCCACTAAAATTAGGTTTCTACGTCTAAACACCGACGGATTGGCAAAAAAAGATATTATTAAATTTTGTAAATTCAGGGGCAAATACAAAGATGGAGCAAAAACCAAAAAAAGAGTTGCAAAAACTCCCAACCAAAAAATAAAAAACAAAAAGCTACCTAGATTCTTTTTAGGTATTAAAAAGGCACTAATTCCAAAGATCAATCCATATAAGGAAATTACACTAAAAGTAAAATACAAGCTTAAAATGGAAAGAAAAACAACACAGTAATAAAAGGGATGTTTGGGGCGCATTCCCAAAATAAACAAAACATTTAAAACCAAAAAGGAGGCCAATACATTGGGGTGTCTAAAAGTGCCATAAGATGGAACTCTACTAAAGCCTTTCCAGGAAGTACGGACAATGTTTGGGGTAGACATAGAGTAAGGCTGTTCCCCCCAAAAAAGATAATTATTAAAAATACTTCCTTGATTAAACCATTGGGCCAAAGCCAAAACAGATTGGAAAAAAAGCAAAAATGTAAAAATCCTCAAGAGGCGTGGCATTTCTGTTAACAGATTTATTTGTGAAAAAACATAGAATCCAAAGGCAGAGTAAAGAAAAAGCCTGGCAAAGGCAATATTAGCTGAAATGGGCACTTGAGAAGAACAGACAGAAAGAGCAGTTCCTGCAAAAAACAGGATTAAAAAAGCAAATTCCCAGTGAGAAAGATGATTAATTAAAGACTTAATAAGTTTGGGAAAAGTTACCAAAATAAGCAAAAATACTAAGATATCCTGTATATAAATTGTGGGAATAACATAATCCACAAGTTTTCCATATATGTAACTTGTTTCAACTACAAAGTGTTTACCTAAGTTAAGTGGAATGGAAAACAACACCAAATAGAATAAAGTTTTTTCCAGCAAAAAAGCCCAAGAATACCTGCGAACTCGTTGCAATATTTTTGACAAGTTTATTGTCGAAAACCTCATCTTTTAAGTTTTTTAGATTTTTCATGGGCAGAAACTATTACAGAAGTATCAAATTTCTCCAACTCCGCAGAGTGTGGAAGTGATTCTATTTTAATACTCTTTGCAATTAAATAATCGGCAAAATGGGGGTTGCGAGCTAAAAGAGGACCATGTAAATATGTTCCAAAAGTGTTTTTGTAAAAAACGCCTTCTGTAAGGTCAAGATCGTTATTGCCTTGGTTCTTTTTGGTTAAACCTAATGGAATTAAATCTTTGGAAAGGTAAGTTCTTCCCCCATGATTTTCAAAACCAACAAAAGTATTGCCCAATTTATTGTGACTTCTAAAAACAGGCTCATTTAATAAAAGAGAATTAACCTCAACAATAATATTGCCTATCATACGGGATTTGGATTTTGTTTTTTCCGATCTGGAAGGGCTTTCCGTGTAAAAATCCAAAAAACCTAAACCTTCTAGGATTTTTCCGTAAGCATCTTTGTAATATTTCCCTAAAAGCTGATAAGAACCACAAATAAAAAGCCCAACACCAAAATTGTTTAAAAATTCCTTTAAATAATTCCCTTTAATTTCAAGAAAATCCAAATATATTTTTTGTTGATCCAAATCGGGGCCACCTCCCATAAATACAAGGTTTATTTCCTCAAAAAAAGACGCATCAAGTTTGGTATCCAGGTCAATTTCAATAACCTCCACAGGAATATTTCTCAATTTAGCTCTTACTACCAATATCTCAACATTTCCGCGATCCCCGTACAGGTTCAAATATTTGGGGTAAAACCATCCAATCTTGAGCTTTGGTAAATTTGTGTTCATAAAATATTTCTCCCAGTTACTAATTTTCTAAAATCAAGCATAGCCGAATAATTTGGAAGAACTGCTATTTTTGCCAACTGTAAATGTATTAGATTTTCCAATGAGGTTTCGTTTAAACAGGGCAACAAGGTAACTTCGGGTATGCCCGCGTAAAACAACCGAATTTGCATGTCTAAAGCGCGTTCCCCTGAAACGAAAATTTTTTTATTAAAACAGGCATTCTTTAATAAAGGTGAGTCAATATCATAAATCCAAGAAACATCTCTTCCGTCAGGGATATTATCATTTAATATAAATACGACTGCTTCTGCAGAAACTTCATTACCAACCAATAATTCCAAATTATTATTAAAACTTGCGGGATTTTTTGCCAAAAAAAGATAAAAATCTGTGTTTTTATAAGAAATAACTTCACCTCTACCAAAAGCGGGAGAAAAAGAAGCAAGAGATGCTGTAATTTTTTCTAAAGCCAAACCCAATTGAGTTGCCGTCAAAACAGCCGCGTTAACATTTAAGGCATTAAATCTACCTACCAAAGAGGTATTTTTTAAGTTGTTGGGAGAAGAATCAAAAGTTAATACCTTACCTTTAAAGTCTTTTAATAATTCAGCCTTTTTTGGAAAATCAGAGTTTATAAAAATTGTAGGCAGAGTGTTCTTGTGGGGATTGTGGAAAGAAGACAGCGTTTCAAAGGACATTTTCCAAGATTCAAAAATATTGTCTACTTCACCATACCTATCAAGCTGATCCCTTGATAAATTTGTTAAAACAATAGCTTTTGGCGTAAGATGCTGTAAAACCAAAGGTAGATTTAACTCATCTACCTCAAAAACAGCAAAATCTGCTTGGATTCTCCCAAAGAAGCTTGTTTGCACCAATAAAGAACTTAGAAGACCATTTACAAGATTTGCGCCAGAAGCATTGGAAATAACGGAAAAACCATTTTTTACAAGCAAATGAGTAATAAGTTTTGCGGTTGTAGTCTTTCCATTGGTACCAGAAACTAAAATAATATTATTGAAATTCTGTAGAGTAGGGGAACGCCATATATCGGGATAGATTTTTTGTGCCAAATGACCAGGCAATGTATACCCATTTCCAAATTTAAAGATTTTTATAAAGAAAAAGATTATTTTGGCAAAGATGCTTGAGATCCAAAACATATCCACATTATATTGCATTAAAAAACATATTTATTAAATAAATAGTTTTAGTAGTAGTATTGTGGATATGTTGATCGTTTCCTAATTTTCCCATTTAAAGGTTTAGTGCGTTCCCCTTAATTGTGCCTAACTAATTTTGGCTTTACAAATGGGTGTATTTGGTGGCTTTTTAAAAAGACCTTTGTTTTAAAGGATTTTTCTTTGAGGATAAATCCCCAAAAACTGTGGATTCTTTTGTGGATAATTATGGGGATTTATCCACAGAGTTTTTGACTCCTTAAAAATATCCCCATTAATCCACAATTTCATGCCCTAAAGGGTTTTTAATCTCTTTCTCTATATACAATTACTCCATATAAAGCAATTGCTTTATATTTCTTACATCCTGTTCCACGCGAGGTATCTTTTGCAAATCCTGCTTTATTTTATCCGCGCCGTGTATGATAGTTGTGTGATCTCGCCCTCCTAATAAGTCACCAATAGCCATTAAAGGAGTTCCTGTCATCTCTTTTAGTAAATACATGGCAATTTGCCTAGGGATAACAAATTGCTTTGTTCTTCTTGGACCTTTTAGATCCGCTTTGGTAATGGAAAAATATCGGCATACTGCATTTAGAATGTCATTTGGGTTAGACATCTCTTGTTTTTCTTCAATAATCTGTCCTAGAGCTGCCGCCGCGTTTTTTACATTCATTTCCAAGCCACTGGATCTGATATGAGTTAAAACCTGTAGATAAGCGCCTTCCAGTTCTCTTATATTTGTAGATACCTTTGCGGCGATAAAATCTATAACCTCGTTGGTTACAGGATCCCCGTTTCTGTCCCTCTTTTTTCGCAAAATGGCATTTCTCATTTCTACGGTAGGTTTCTGAATATCCACTATTATTCCACTACCAAATCTAGAGGTTAATCTCTCTTCTAGATTATTAAAATCTTTTGGAGGTCTATCCGAAGTTAATACTATTTGTTTCTTATCTAAATATAGTTGGTTAAAAGTGTGAAAAAACTCTTCTTGAGTGCTATCTCTTCCTACAATAAACTGAATATCATCAACTAGGAGAACATCCGCTTCTCTAAACTTTTTTCTAAATCTTTCGGTCATGACCTTTTTTGTTTGATGACTGGATTGCAATACATTTACCAATTCGTTTGTAAATTGCTCACTAGTAGTATAAACGACGTTTAAGTGTGGCTTGTGTTTAATAATGTGATTCCCTATCGCATGCAGCAAATGCGTTTTTCCTAACCCCACCCCAGAATACAAAAACATGGGCGTAAAATCCTTTCCAGGATCATTTGCAACTGACCATGCTACTGAATATGCCAACTGATTATTTGGACCCATGACAAAGTTCTCAAAGACAAAATGTGACGCTAATCCTGCCTTTCTGCTGTGCTCAATCGTGCCTGAGAGGTGATCCGAATTTTGCAGATCTCCTGTTACTTCTTTAAATAAAGGTGTATCCAAACTATCCCCCGATTCTTTTTTCCCCTTATTGCGAATTTTGCTTTTGGTGTCTTTGTCTGGCTCCCTTACGATAAAATTCAATTCATAATTCCCTTTTCCTATTTCATTTACGCTGTTTTGAATTAAAGATTTGTATGTTTGTAATTGTTTTGCCGCTAATGCGGAGGGGCAAACTATATCCAATGAATTTTCTGTAAAATTTTCAGCTGTTGTTGGCAGGATCCATGTGTTGTAAATCATTTGGCTAAGAATAATATTTAGGGATGCTTGAACGCCTCTCCATAGGGAAAGTACATCAGGTCTGTCTCCGTTTTCCGCGGTTTTAATCGCTGGTTTTGTTTCGGCTGTTCCACCAAATTGTTCTTCGGGCATATTTTTTATGGGCAGTGTAATAAAGTATCTGTGTATAACTTTAGACCACTTATCCACAGTATCAAGCGATGTTGGTTGGGTTGTTCTGTATGTTTTATGGTTTTAATGGGATTTTTGACAAAAATTAGGGGTCTTGGACTTGGTGGGTGGTGGTTCCCACTCAAGTAGCGCACAAGACCCCTTTTGATAAAGTCCCTCACCTAAGGAGGGACTTTTTGTCTGAGGTGATGATATTGCCTCATTTTAATCTCCTTTCTTTAAGGATATGCTGGAAGTATACTAAATAATAAACTTATTGGCAACATATAGTTTCGTTGGAAGTCTGATAGGGCTTTTAGAAATATTATGCCTATATTGAAAATAGGAATAAAATGGGGGTCTACATTTGTTGCCTAGAATACCTAGGTGTTGAATGTAGACCCCCTCCGCCGTTATGCGGCTTCCTCTCGCCACTGCCTCCACTGGATGGCGTTTGGAAGGTCACAAACGTCTCGCATCGAGCAATTTTCGCAGTCGTGTTCCTTTAAAATTCCAGAAAACAGATTGGAGATGAGGATATTGCGCATTTCCTCCACATCCATAACACCATAATAGTATGTTATTCTCAGCTTGCGAATTTCTCCTCCACTCTCGTTCCAAATAATATTATTAAGCTCCTCTGCCCCTTGGACCTCTCGGGGGGATCCTTCCTCGGGGTAGAAAGCAGTTAGGGTAAATTCCCCTTTAGTGTCCGTCAAGTCCTCTCCTTCGAAGATTTCCCTCAAAACCTCTAACATCCGCTCAAACGTACTCATTCCTCCCTCCTTGGATGTGGGCTAGAAACAAGGCTAATTATACAAGACAATACTCTTTATGTCAACCCATATTTAATAACTATATACAAGCCTGGACCTTATGATGATTCCTATTGACTTAACCCCTACCTTTAGTTATCATACCCACGCTATGAAAAGA
>JAGPFW010000008.1 GCA_018056275.1 Patescibacteria group bacterium | reverse complement strand
GAACAGGCGGCACAATTAATAGATTTTTCAGGCAAAAACGCCGTAAAATTTGAGCGCAACAGTAGATGGCTTTCCAGACTAAATTTAGAAAAACTTCAGGAGCTTATGGCAACAACAACCGTACAACAAATGATAGAGCGAGATTTATTCCAAAAGCGATTACAAGAAGGAAATTCCATACGCCTACATGAGTTTATGTACCCCCTTATGCAAGGTTATGACGGAGTAGCAATGCAAGTGGATATGGAAATAGGGGGAACTGATCAAATATTTAATATGCTAATGGGCCGCCAACTCTCAAAAGCCTACTTACAAAAAGAGAAGTTTGTTAGAGCCAATAAGTTAATGCCTGCTCCAGAGGGGCTGACAATGAGTAAAACAAAAGGAAATGGCATAAATCTTTCGGATGACCCTAAAACTATTTATGGAAAAACAATGTCGTATCCGGATAACTTAATAACAACTGGTTTTGAACTTTTAACCGATGTTCCAATGGATGAAATTGCGGAAATGGAGCAAACTATCAATGCAGGCGAAAATCCAATGAGTCTTAAGAAAAAGCTTGCGTATGAATTAGTACGCATTGTTAAAGGGGAAGAATTAGCGCGGGAAGCACAGAACTTTTTTGAAAAAACAGTACAAAACGAAGATATTCCAGAAAACATACCAGAAATATGTATAAGTGAGGAAAAAACTTTAATAGAAAACTTGGCACAAATGGATGCAAGTCTTTCTAAGGCCCAAATAAAAAGAATTATAGAACAAGGGGGGTTAACAATTAATGGCAAAAAGGTAACCAGCCCAAACATGACAATAAAAAATATAATAAGATCAGGGGACATTATAAAGCTAGGCAAAAGAAAATATGGCAAAGTTAAATAAACTTTTGGAGAAAACCCAAAACATAAAGGTAGCCGTGCTAAAAAAACTTAATTTGATAGGGAGAAAGGTGTTTCAAGTTAAGGAAAATTTAAAAAATAAAAGGGAGGAAAAGAGCAAAAAAGCAAACAAAAAGAAAAAAATTAAAAACTTAAAGAAAATTTTTAGGAAACTCTTTAAAAAGGACACGGTCTTAAAAATAGTTTTGATTATTGCTACAGCTTCTATGCTTATCCCATTGTTTGTGCCGTTTTTAAGGTAATAGTTTTTAAGGCGGTAAAATAAACCTGAAACGCAAGTATATTTCATGCTTCTACTAAGTGACGATATATCAAAAACTCCAAAGATAGGCCCAAGATATAAAAATCTCCTTAATAAAATGAACATCAGCACAATCCTAGACATGTTGTATCATTTTCCATTTAGGTATGAAGACCGCTCAAACATAAAAAAAATTTCTGATCTCCAAAAGGGGGAAAAAGCAGTAGTTATAGCCAAAATAAGTTCGGTTAAAAATATTTTTACAAAAAATAAAAAGAAAATTACTAGAGGTGTGGCAATGGATGATACAGGAGAGGTTCAGCTAATTTGGGTTAACATGCACTATATTTCAAAAAGCATAAGGGTAGGGGAGACCTATTTAATTTACGGTAAAGTAGAAGAGTTTGAGAAAAAAAATACATTTATTGTTCCAGAAACCGAATTATATGAGAAAGAAGGGTTACACATGGGAAGAATTGTCCCAATATATCCCACAACGGAAGGAATTAGCACAAAATGGATAAGAACCAGAATAAACGACCTCTTAAGTGGAACGCAAGAAAATTCAAAATTACAAAAGCTTGACGACTTTTTACCAAAAGAAATTATTAATAAAAGAAAGTTTTTAAACTGGGAAAACTCAATTAAATCTATTCATTTTCCAAAAGAATTCGCCACTTTAGAAAAAGCGCGGGAAAGGCTAGCGTATGAAGAATTATTTATTGAACTTTATCAATCCACAATTTTGGAGAAAAAATGGAAAAGTAAGAAAAATGCCATGCCACTGATACCAAGAGAGGAGGGGAAAATTATTGAGGAATTTATTAGCAACCTTCCGTTTGAGCTAACACAAAGCCAAAATATAGCTATAAAAGACATACTTGCTGATCTAGAAAAGCCTTATTCAATGAATAGATTGTTAGAAGGTGATGTGGGTACAGGAAAAACTATCGTGGCGATAATTGCGGCTTATCAGGCAATACTAAACAACACTTCGGTTTTGTGCATGGCTCCAACAGAAATACTAGCTCAACAGCATTTTGAGACATTTAAAAGATTTTTGGAACCTTTGGGGATAGAAACAATATTAGTGACAAGGGTAAGTAAAAATAAAAAAGGCAACATTGATAAAAAAGCCCAACCCCAAAGACGGAAACCACATGTCCAAATAGGAACACACGCCCTTTTATATCAACAAGAGAAACTTGAAAATATTGGGCTCGTAATAATAGACGAACAACACAGATTTGGGGTTGAACAAAGAACACAACTTTTGCGGACAAGTGAAAAAACAACACCACATTTACTAACAATGACTGCAACGCCCATTCCAAGAACACTCGCGCTAACTTTATATGGAGATCTGGATATTTCTGTACTCAAAGATCATCCAAATAAGGAAAGAAAAATAATTACAAAAGTTGTACCCACCTCAAAACAAAAAGAAATATATGAATTTATTGCCAAACAAAATATGAGCGCCTTTATAGTTTGCCCCTTTATAGAAGAAAGTAGAGCTGAAAATCTGGAAAGCATAAAAGCGGCAACAGCTGAATTTGCAAAACTAAAGGAAGGGGTTTTTGTGGATCAAAAGTGTGCATTACTACACGGGAAAATGACTTCTGAAGAAAAAGCTAAAATAATAGGGGAGTTTAGATCTGGAAAAATTAAGGTTTTGGTATCTACACCCGTAATAGAAGTGGGAATAGATGTTCCGGATGCGGATGTTATGGTTATAGAAAGCGCGGAAAGATACGGGTTGGCCTCTTTACATCAGCTAAGAGGGAGAGTGGGTAGAGGAAATAAAAGGGGATATTGTTTTGTTTTCCCAACAAATTATTCAAAGAAAGCTTATTCCCGACTTAAATACTTGGAGGAAACATTGGACGGGTTAAAATTGGCGGAGATTGACTTAAGACTAAGGGGGCAAGGGGATATATTTGGAAAACTGCAGCATGGATTTTTGGATTTTAAACTTGCGGACATAACTGATTTAGATTTTGTGAAAATGGTAAGGGAAGATGTGAACGAGATAGTGGACGGAGAAAAGAGATTTCCCTTACTGGAAAACTTTTTGGAAATAAAAAAGGGGGCAGTGGGGCAAAATTAAAATAATAAGTAGAGAGGGGTCAACTGTAATTTGGGGGCTAGTTGATGATATAATCCCATTATGGCAAGGATTATTACGGGTACGGCAAAAAATAAAAATTTGACTTCGCCAGATATACCAGAATTCAGGGCAGTACAAGAAATAGCAAAATCAGCAGTTTTTTCTATGCTTGGGGAAAGTATTCTAGGAAAAAGTTTTCTGGATCTTTTCGCGGGAAGTGGAAATATGGGAATTGAGGCACTTAGTAGAGGGGCTGACTGGTGCGATTTTGTGGACACAAATAAAAAATCAGTGGAGGCTGTGGAGAAGAATCTAAAAAACTGTAACTTAAGAGAAAAGGCTGAAATATATCAACAAGAGGCCGTTAAATTTGTGGCTAATTCACCTGAAAAATATGATTTTATTTTTGTGGACCCCTTCTACAATGATGTAAAACATAAATACTTAATGGAACTCATTCCGAATATTCTAAACCCAAATGGAGTAGTTATTTTTTTCCATGGCGGAAATCTAAATATTCAGGAAATATTGCAAAACACATCGCTTGAGGTTTTTGATTCAAGGAGATATGGAAAAAGTTATGTTGACTTTCTAAGGAAGAAAAACTAAAAAATCTAAAATACCTGTTGGGTAACGCAATAGGTTGACAAAAACACCAAACAACCCTATATTTAGCCAGTTGAACCGCCCAAAGATTCTTATATAATGAGGTGACAAATAGAAAGGAAAAAGATGCCAGTACCAAAAAGAAGGCACAGCAAAAGCCGAAGCAAAATAAAAAGATACAATCACTATGTTAAAAAAATAAAGGAAAAGGTGAAAAATGTTGTTGAGGTGAGAAAAGGCGTGTACAAAAGACCACATGTTGAAGAAGAAATAAAGCTTTAAACCTAAAATACTGCCTGTATGAAAGGAAATCAGGATCAAAGACATTTAGCCAGAAAAGTAGCTCTAGCAACTGCGTATTGTATGCAACAGCAAAATTCGGATCTGCAGAGCTGTCTTAGCATCTCAACGGAAAATCTGGGGCTTGATTCTGATGAATGGGATGAAAAACTTGCGAATACTATTTTGGAGGGAGTTTTTTCTCAAAAAAAGGAAATAGATCAAATAATCCAGGAGAACGCTCCTCAATGGCCTCTTGACAAAATTTTTAAAATTGATTTAGTAATAATGCAAATGGCAGTTTTTGAACTGCTTTTTAATACAGACGAAGAGACTAAAGCACCACCAAAGGTTATTATTGACGAAGCCATTGAGCTTGCAAAGGAATTTGGGAACGAAACATCAAGCAAATTTGTAAATGGTGTCTTGGGAAGAATCTTAGAAGTAAAAAATTTAGGAGATCAAAAGGAAAATGTATCTGAAGAAAATACAAAAGATAATATCTAATAGAATGGGTATTGAACCCGAAGAAATTGAACCAACTTCACATTTTGAGGAAGATTTAAATATGGGAGAACTAGAGTTAATGGGGCTTATTGAAGAGCTGGAGAAAGAATTCTCTTTGGAACTCAAAGATTTGTGTGAAAATGTGGAAACCGTAGAGGATTTAATAACTATCCTTACCGAGGAATTGGAGTAAATGGCACAGAAACCTTATTATAAGGAGCTAGAGGAAACCCTAAATATTAAAATTGAGGACGAAAGCCTTTTTTTAACTGCTTTTACCCACCGAAGTTATTTAAATGAACATCCAAACTATCAACTCCCTTCCAATGAGAGATTGGAATTTTTGGGAGATGCGGTTTTACAACTTTTATCGTCAGAACACCTTTTTAAAAACTATCCAAATCCCGAAGGGGATTTAACCAATTTTAGAGCCGCCATTGTTTGCACGGAATCCTTGGCAAAGGAAGCTCATAGATTGGGTTACGGAAAATTCCTACTTATGTCTAAGGGGGAAGAAGCGAATGGAGGCAGAGAAAGGGAATATATTCTTGCGAATACTTTTGAGGCGGTTTTAGGGGCAATGTTTTTGCAGGAAGGACTTGATGAATGCAAAAAATTTGTAGAGAAAGAACTTTTTTACAAAGTAAGAGACATTATTAATAGCAAATCCTACAAGGACGCAAAGTCAGAGTTTCAGGAGAAAGCACAAGAAAAGCTGGGAGTTACCCCTTCCTATGTTGTATTGGATTCTTGGGGACCAGACCATGAGAAAATGTTCAAAGTGGGTGTTTATTTAAGCCGAGAAGAGTACGGCGTAGGAGAAGGAGCAAGCAAGCAAAAGGCAGAGCAAGAAGCTGCCTTAAAAGCATTGGACAAGCTAAATTCCTTTTGATAAAATCCTTTCGTATGTCAGTAACAATAAGACTTGCAAGGGTAGGAAAAAAGAATGCCCCCGCGTATAAGATAGTGGTAGCTCAAACCAAAGATAAAAGAACAGGTAAATACCTAGATGTTTTGGGCTTTTACAACCCATCGGAAGGGGAGAAATCCTACAAAATTGATAAAGAGAAATTCCAGGATTGGAAAAATAAGGGTGCATTATCTACGCAAGCTGTAGATAAACTGCTTGAAGGCACCTATAAATATATGGTTTATGCCCCTAAAAAAGCAAAAGCTCAAGGGGAGAAAGTAGAGGAGTAAATGCCAGCTACAATGAAAGAGTTCGTACAGTACTTAATTGAAACAATAGCTAAACACCCAGAAGCGGTTAGCATAGAGGAACAACAGATAGACACAACCTATATCAGGGAGCTAGTCACCGTACATCCTGAAGATATGGGTCTCGTAATAGGAAGAAGCGGAAAAACAATCCAAAGCGTGAGAGAATTGGCAAAAGCAAAGGCCATTAAGGATGGCGTAAAAGTGGATATGGAGTTGGTAGAACCTGATAGAAAACCAAGAGGAGAAAACTCTCCCAGAGCAAATAGCTCAGAGGTTTCAAACAATGCGTCTGAAAAACAAATCTCTGTTGAAGATCAAGTAAACGCCGAGGTGGAACAAATGGCAGCCGATCTAGATTCTACGGAAATTGATTCGGAAGAAATAACTGAATAAGGATACGAAACTCAAGAACCCACTTTTCTTTTTATTACAACATTGTAAAAAGAAAAGTGGGTTCTTTGTATACTTAAGACATGATCACTTTTAATATAATTACGTTGTTTCCAGAACTTTTTGATCCCTTCTTAAAAGTCTTGCCACTAAAAAGGGCTTTGGAAAAGGGGATAATAAAGTTAAATGTAATTCAATTGCGCGATTTTGCAGTAGATAAAAGAGGAACAGTAGACAGTAAACCCTACGGGGGTGGTGTAGGCATGATACTTAGAGTTGAACCTGTATATTATGCTTTAGAAAGCATTTACACATCCATTGAGAACGCAAAACAAAATGAAAAAAATTCAATCATAGCACTAGCACCTTCGGGTAAGTTATTTACACAAAAAAAAGCAAAACAATTAACCAAAAAAGAGAATATCACTCTAATTTGCGGAAGATACGAAGGTATGGATGAGAGGATTAAAAAACACTTAGCCACAGAAGTTATTTCAACAGGGGAATATGTGCTTTCGGGAGGTGAACTGCCTGCGCTTACCATAATGGAGGCCGTTACTAGGCTGTTACCTGGTGTTTTGAATAAGGAGGAAGCAACAAGGGTTGAGTCTTTTTCGGAGGAGAAAAAGAAGGAATTTGCTCAATACACTAGACCCAAGATCTTTTTGAATATGGAGGTACCTGAAGTCTTGTTGGGAGGGGACCACTCAAAGGTAGAAAGTTGGAGACAAGAATCAGAAAAAAGCGGGCAGAAATAAACCAAAAATCAGGAGAGACAGGGTATCTGAAAAGTACTTAAAAATCACTTAATTAGAACAGTTGTAAAAGGGTATAAGCATAACCTGTTCGTCACTACCCCCTGGAGCACCATCTATTCCTGCAGTAAAAATAGAATCCCTTCTACAAGGATCAAAATCGTATTCGCCTTCATTCTCATCCAATAGGTAAGGACTACCCCATGGATCCCTTGTAATACTACTTAAGTCAACCTGACCTCCCGCGGCATTTTGGACAGCATCCCTCGCAGCAATCCAATTATTATAACAAGCACCAGTGTTATTCCTTAGGTCTGTGGCAACATTGCAAGAATTAAGACACGCCGTGCAGTTTTTTCCAGTAATTTGGCGAAGTGTTAATCCAGTATTAACCCTAGCTATTTCTACTGCACTTATAAATTTATTCATATCTGCTGTAGCCTTTGCATAACGACCCCTATTATATATGCGGACAGGGTCAATAACAGATATAAGTACCCCAGAAAGAATTCCTATTACAACTATAACTATAAGAAGCTCAATCAATGTAAAACCAAAACTATTAGATTTTGGGAGGCTTTCTTTTTTCATCATTTTTTAAAAACCTTTCCTAATTTTATCAAAATAACTAAAACTACAACTAATTAAAGCACCTGCCCTAAAGAGGGTTTTCTTGACTCACAGGTACTGGCTCCAAATCCGGAGAAATTTCTGTGGGGGTCATTGGTGGTAACTCTGAGGGAAGATCAGGATTAGGGACAGTTTCTGGTACAGATATTAAAGGGGATTGGGAAGCGGACTCGGGAAGAGAAACCGGAGCGGAGGGCACTGCAGAGGATTCCCCTATACCATATTGCCTCAAATTTAAGATCTTCTCCATATCCGAAAGAAATTCAGGAGAAGAAATACTTAGTTCAATAGGTTCATCGGTTACAGCAGTTGAAGAAACTAACAAATAAGGAGACTGTAGCTGAAAAGAAGCAGAGACTAGGCGAGTGCCTTCTCTGTCTGAATAACTATACCTAAAGTCCTTCAAAACCACTAACCGAGAGGCATTCTCTACCGATTTTAAAAACAAAACCAAACTTTCAAACGAACCGGAGGATGCCAAAGCAACATCTACAAAACGCATTCCTGGGGCATCTCCAGAAGTGCTTTGACTGTAATTTAAGGAGAATACATCCATGCCAGACTCACGCGACATGTTATCAATTTGGGCAAGCAATTCCGGCACCTTTGGCTCGGATATAAGAGCTTTTTCAGTGACTTGTACATACTCCTCAACCTGAGAGGAAAAATCCACAAGTTCTTTTAGAACGGAAACCTTACGATTTAATTGGGAAGACAAAGCAGTCTTTGTGGATAAAGTAGACTCCAACGAAGGTATTTCCTGATAAGCGGGATAAAGAAAAACAAAAAAGGCAACTCCACAGCCGATCAAGCAGAGCAATGGGACAAGAAAATTAATTAAGAGCCCTAAAATCTTCTCCTTGGGAATAAAAGAAACATTAGGCATCTTAATCTTTCGAGGAGTTTTATCTCCTAACTCAAGATTTGAGGAGGAATTTAAATCGTCAACTGGTATCTCTGTTGATTCTTTTGATTCTTGTGGTAATAAATCTTCCATGTTTTATCTTCCCTTCAAAGATTCCACATCAAAACTTACTACTATGGCATACTTTACCGACCTATCCGAAGCATTAAGCGTAACACTAGTTAGATCTGCGGAAGTAAAAACTTGGGGGTCAGCAACCTCATTCAGGTTTCTTAAAAATTGAGACACAAGCAAATAGTTTTCTGCATCCCCAGATATATCTATTTCCGATTGGCCCCTAAAATTAAACGAATTAACTGTCACACCAATTGGTATATTTGAATTAAAATGCTCTAGTAGAAACGAGTAATAGATTCGTTCTGCAAATATTCCTTTTACAGCAGTATACCTTTGAAATAAATTTCTTGCGCTTACTTCCACATCAGCCATTTCTTGAATGGAGTTGCGCATGGAAGTGATTTTAACGTCTTCTTCTTTTATGGATTTTTTAAGATTCTGAGCTTTGGAAAAATAATAGAAACTAAGACACCCAACCAAAATTAACAAAAAAACCGAAAGAACTGAGCTCATTTTAACAAGCTTGGTTTTAACCTGCTCTTGTTTCTCTTCCCTTGTCAAAAGGTTTATGTCATAACTACTCATTTTTTTATTCCCCTAAGGGCCAAACCAACAGCAACTGTATATAAAGGACCTTTTTGCAAGACTAGTCTTTCCTTTGGAGTTTCAGTCCCCATAGAAAATCTCGTCCATGGATTTGCTAACTCCACTTCTACATTAAAATTATTTACCATATAAATCAAGAGACCCGGCATTAAGGCGGCTTCGCCAGAAACAATAATTTTATCTATTCGTACATTAGGGTTATGCGTAGAGAAAAAAACACTAGACTTTTTTATTTCCTCTATTATCTTGTCAAAAACAGGCTTTAGAGCAACATATACCTTTCCTTCGGCTTTTGTCTCATCCATACCATAGGTGCTTTTGTATTGTTCTGCTAATTCTGAATCTAGATTAAATGTTTGCTCCAAAGTTTTGGTTAAAAGGGCATCTCCCAACGGAAGTGTCCTTGTCAGTACAACAAATGACTTATATGCCAATATAATAAGTGTCTCTTTTTTTCCAATATCCACAATAAGCTCCGCAAACCCCTCCCCACGGTCAAATCCCAAAGCTCTTGTCATTGCTAGAGATTCAGGTTCCATTGCAACGGGAGTCAAACCAACTTGTTTAACAATTTGTATATATTTTGCAACTACAGATTTTTTTGCCGCTACCAGTAAAATACTCAATTTATTTTTATCTGTAACATCTGGGGGCATTTGTTCGTAACCTACAGTAACTTCTTCCAAAGGCAGAGGAATATATTGTCCCGACTCATATTTAATAAAATTATCTAAATCCTTTTTGTTCATCGGTGGTACCTTTATGGTTCTAACAAAAACTTCGGGTTGAGGAAGACTACAAATTACCTGGTTAGTTTTAAACTTGTTGTCAAAAAAAAACTCCTTCATTTTATCTACATATAAAGATATGGAATTAGAATCTGATATGTCTAATTGAGTATCGGAAAAGTCGCGATAATCACTATTTACGAGCTGAAGAGAGTTTCTCTTGGCATCTATCTCTACCGCAGAAACACCATTTAATTTCAAATGTAATCCTAGGGCAGACATATATTAATAATAAGAGTAAAACGGGATTTTGGCAACTGCAAATTAGGTTTTCAAGTATACAAGCATAATAGAAATATAATTAGTAAACCTGAATCCGAGGTCAATAGGCACCTCGCACAACAAAGGCATCTTTCAAAGTAACGGAAGTATTAAATATACCGGCACCAGAGGCTTGGGAAAAAGTAAGATTTATTTGCACAGTCACAGGCGTGGCATTAACAATCTCAAAACAGTTCCCTGTGCATGACAAGCGAACTCCACCGACTACAGAAGACGTATCAAGCAATGGAATACTGTTTCTAACTAATTGTGGGGGATTATTAAATTGTGCCTCATATACAATGGTGCTACCATTTTTTAAGGTAAGAGACAACTGTCTGCCCGAAGGATCTACCGAGGCACTAACAGCACTTTTTATATCGTTCTGCAGCTTTTGAAACACAAAGTTGGCAGAGATTTCGGTATCGTTAAAGATCTGAGCCTTACTATAAGTTCTTACTAATGTAACTATTATATCGCTAGAGATTCCAACACTTATAGCCAACAGAGAAATAGACAACAAAAGTTCAATCAAAGTAAATCCCTGTACATCTTTATTTTTGTTTGACAAAGAAAATCTCATATTATTACTAATTATTCCAATTTGTTAACCTTGTATAATTATGAGCGTATTTTTTTTGCCCCCCAATAGTCCATGTTGCAACCGCAATAATGTCAATTTTGTCACTGTCGGGGCTTGCAGCGGGGCCTACAAGACGAGCACCAAAACACACTGTCATATTCTCGTTCGGAACAGAAAAAGATCCGTTTCTTATGTAGTTGGAATAATTTAAGTCAACATAACAGGAAGTGGCCGAGGGACAGGAATTTCCACTGGCATCCACTGCAACACATCCCTGCACCAAATTGTAAAAATCCTCCCAGGACAAATTTGGATCGTTTACAAAAATGTCTCTTACCACCCGAATAGTTTCAACTTCTTTGTTAACTAATCTCGTACCCTGCATCATTCGGGAACTAGTGTTTGCAGTTCTAAGTACGAATGTGGAAAGGGAGACAAGGGCGGTAATAATAATTATGGAAACTCCAAAGGCTAAAAGGACTTCTACAAGACCCATACCAGAAGAGGGATGGCAATATATGCAAAACTTCTGATCTTTATTTTTAGGCATAGATTTCATGGCGCACATTGCACATTAATACAGAGATACTCCAGGACTCATCATATCACGCTACAGGAAACATTTTCATACTTAAAAATCGCACCTACCGTATTTATTCTTATGCTGTAGCAGTTATTTCCAGTTGCTTCCACAGGGCCGATTAGAACAATACAATTGGACCCTGTAGAATCACAAGGCACTCCTCCCAAGGTAAAGGCATCCCCAGAAGGGACACCGAACAATATTGTACTATTGTTTCTCAAAACTGTATCACCAATAAGACTTTCGGAGACCCCTTGTTGTGCTGTAGAAAAAGAGGAAGTCGCAGTAAAACTGTTATATGTTGGCGAACCTGCAAAAAATGTTACACCCCAATAAGACAAATCAGGGTTAGAATCAGCTCCTGAACCTGCCATAGCCTTTGTCTGGACAGATCTTAAATCACTCTTAACTTGTTCCACGGATTGCTTTAAATTCTGATTTCGTATATACCCCCTAAAACCTGGGATCGATGCTGCAGACATAATTGCAATTATGGAAACAACCAATAACAACTCTGCCAATGTGAATCCCTCTTGTTTAAATAAAGGAAAAGGCGTTATACGAGTAGGGATTTTGTTGACCATGGGCAGTTTCTTATACATGATACAGAAATATTAACACAATTTTAATCCCAAAAGATACAGGGGTTACATTGTAACCCCAGTATTCCTTAAGAATGGTTATCCGCTCTTAATCAGTTAATCTAATCAATGGAACATTTACTCCCCAAAGTTCTTGTATTTACACCAGTGGTAGTGTTTATGACATTACGAATCTCACAAAGAGTGGTAGAGTTACCGGCAGTAGGATAAATCTGTGAATAAGTACCTCCCAAAGCAGCCTCAACCACTATGACACCGGTACCCCTGTATACTCTATAAACAGTACCAGAAGTGGGTTGACCTGCTGGGTTATTTGCACCTAAGTTGGTAAAAGTAGCATCTAAAGACCCATTAGCTGCAGAGTTAGCCGCGCAAGGAGTTATATTAGCCCGCGCATTTATACAAGCCTGAACCGCCATTACCAACTTATTGAGGTTCTCATTCATTACGGCCTCATTCGCCCTAGCTCTCTGAGCTCCTGGCTGAATAACTGCTAATAAGATGCCAGATAAAATACCTATAAGAACAATAACTATTAAGAGCTCTATTAGGGTAAAACCTTTGTTTTTAGTTTTTAACATTTGAAAAAGGCACCCCCCCTCGATTTCCTAAAAATAGATAGAAAATATTTAGCACAAAAATATTATGAAACGCATAAATTATAGAGTCAAGCAATTAGACAAACCTGGGGTCAATTTTGTTACGGATTTCTAACAACGGTACAGTTGTTGTACCAAGAATTGGCAGAATTAGCAAAATTACATGATCCAGTAAAGGCACCTGTTGGTACAGGAATAGTGGCTCCGCAAACACTTCCACTGTTGTTGTTTGCATCCTCCAAAATAGCAGTTATGTAATAGGAAGAACCCCTACTATAATAGTTATATCTGTAAGCATTGGGGGAGTTTGCGTAGCAAGGGGAACTTTGAGTACCATTATTTGTAGGATCTACACGCATCTCAGACAAGTATCCACCCGAGGTCAGTGCTTGAGATAACCTATCTGAAGATCCATCTATACGAATCCAGTTGGAGCTTGCACAAACAGAACTAGAACAAGGATACTGCCTGTGATCCGCAAAATACAATTCCAACGCACCTTGAATTACACGCAAATCTGAAAGGCGTTGGGCATCTCTAGCGTTTGCACGCATATTACCAGGTCTAATTACTGCAAATAAAAGACCAGAGAGAATTCCAATAATAGAGATCACTACTAAAAGTTCAACCATAGTGAAACCTCTAGGACTTTCGTGATCAGAAGACACTATTGAAACTCTTTTTCTTAAAAAAACTTTTCTTAAAGACATTTTTTGCTAGCCCAAGACGCCACCCCGCTCCAAAACAAGCGGGGAGTTCGTCTTAAACATCGCTCACTAATTATCCGACACAACAGTACAACCTGTGATCGCTTCTATACTTGTGGTGAAGACTGCCACAGCGGCTGTAGCGGGACATTCATAAAAACCTTTACTTGAATCCATCACATACACCTTATCAACCTCAGTGGAATCTCCAGGATTTAATTTAAATCGCTTTGAGATTAAACGGAAGTGGCTTCCCTGAATACCATCAGCTGGGGTTACCAAATACATATAACATTGATTTGCTCCAGTACCGCTATAGTAATCAGTCCCACAGGTCGCAGGCAGAACAGTACCAGAAACAGAAAGTAAACAATCTATACCGGTAACATTACTTGCAACGCAACTTGTATTAGGGGTACCAGAAGCAGAGGAATTCCTTAAAGTGACATTCTCCAATTCCAAAGGTAGATCCACATGTGTAGGCAACCTTCCAAGACCTGCTCTTGCAGTTTGAACACCAAATGCCACCTTGTTCATTGAAGCTTTGATAGTAGCATTTCTAGATCGGTTTTGTTGCCTTACAGGGTTAATAACCGCAATAAGCACTCCAGACAAAATACCAATAATAACGATAACGATTAACAACTCGATAAGCGTAAAACCTCTCTCTCTATAATTTCTTTTGCTCATGTTTTACACCTCCTTTCAAGCTGTTCCATTCCATTGTATAAGAATAGGCAGGAGTCATATTAACCAAGTATGATATCAAATTGTGTGACTGTCAACAGTCAAATAACCCACGCTCTCACAGGGACAGAAAAACAAGCAAAAGCTATGGAGTTTGGTAAACACCACTGGATTCAATTCCTCCCAAACCAAAAACACCAAAAAGCATGTTAGGAGTCAAATAGGGGAGGGATCTTACAACCGAAACTGTCTTTGTTGTTGTAACCGTAGCGTCCTGAAGTAGTTCTCCCTTAGAAGTTATCTTATATCCAATCTGCTGAGTGAAGGCAGTTCCAGTACTGTTTTGCACCGAGATTGTAATTACATTATTTAAAGGAACAAAGGTTATCCCTTTCTGCAAAGTACCAGGGCTACCCGAAGGAATGTTAAATGTGTAACCATGATATCCAGCGGGACAGGCAGAAGGCGGAGTTGAAACATTTATAATAGCACTTCCTATAGCATTAGCTGAACCTGATATGCAATTCCCTGGACATAGAACACCTTGCCCAGAAACACCACTCCCAAGTTCCCAATTGGAAATAGTAGCTCCATTAAAGTAGTTATAAAAAACATCACTTGCGCCCAACCAACAAACATACAAATTACCCTGATATCCATTCAGATTTACTGTTGTGGATTCACCTGAATTTACCGAGGTTGTATATCTAAAATCATCTTCCGGATCCCCATAAAATCTTTCAACCTTAACAACGGCATGCGCATTAACATTATCTGTTGGAGCTGGGGGAAAGTTTACTACACATGAAGAATTTGCTACCGAATAATCTAAAGTAGTACAAGTATTTACGGCGGACGATAGTTCAGCAGAGGAATAGCTTAAAAAATGTTCCAAGCCACCTTCAGCTACGGCTAAAACCCTTACAGATGTATCTGTTGTGGTAACTCTTGAAACGGAAGATAAAGTCCTAAAGGCAGTGCTCAAACCAACGGCTAAAGCTACAGACAAAGCAACTACGACAAATAAAAGTGCCTGTCCCTGTTGGTTATTTTGAAGGGAGAAGAAACGATTTTCCATCTGATTAAGTTCACCTTTCTTGCCAAACATCATACTTAGTTTTCCAAACCCCATGAAACAGATACTAAACTAAAAAACATTTTTTCAAAAGAAGGATTTGCTAAAATCTGACTCTGCAATTGAGTATAATAGCTAGGTTCAAAAAACACTACCTCCGAAGGGTGATTATTTGACAAACCTCGATCTCTACTAAAGTCTATGGTGCCCCCAGACAAAAGGCTACCTCTTACTACAATAGTGGTATCCTGCCCTTCTAAGTCTGTCTCAGGTACTCCTGTTGGGAAAACAATATTTCCTCCAGCAATTAATGCCACAAAAATATTTGTATCTGCTGTAGTGCCAACAGGACTTACACGCCCAATGGATGGGGAGAATCTAACATTACCGGAAGTTACAAGCAACAACTTTCTATTTGTGTTTGTTGTAATAAAATCTTTTTCAAAAACTAGGTCTTCATTGCCTGTTAAATATATAACTACAACACCATTGGATGCAATAGCAGAAGAATAGTTAGCTCTTAAAGAGGCATAACTGGAAGAGCTTAAAAGGGTGTTCATATCGGAAACGCTCATCTTATAAATAGTATTTGGATTAAGATTTGAAAAAGTCGCAGGTGTAATGGATGTAAATTCCGAGACGACGGAGCTACTTGGTATTTTAAAAGAAAACCATGAGCCATTTGCAGGTAGATTTTGAACATAGCCTATTGTGGAAGCAACATCGGGTGTAGCTGAAGTAGAAACATTAATACCTCCATTGGATAAAACAAACTTATTGGTCAGATGAATCGGGTTAGGACTAAAAATGCTGGAATACCCGGAAGTATTAGCAGATGTTAATTGCCACAAAATTCCTGTTCCAGAATACACAGAACCCCCAATGGATGAAAACCAACCCGTATCAAGAGAACTTCTTAATTTATATCCTATATCCACAGTCAAATCAGAAGCAAGATTTGTAGTACCCGTAACATCAGGTGTTACACCAGTACTAAAAGTGCCTCTATTTGACGAGACACATACAGGATATAGCAAGGTATCTACAGGGGTAATAATTCTATTTTTGGGGAGCACAAAGGAATATGGGGCATTGTTCGTATGGTATGAGAAACGATAAGTGGAGTAGGAACTATTAGTAAGATTAATGGTAATGGAATCAGTAATACTGGTTGGCGAAGTTCTAGCTATAGTGATTATTGGCAAGTTTGGGGGTGAGGCCGGAAACACTGAACCAGTATGAAATAAGAGAGGAGCACTTGCATCACAAGAACCATATTTTAAAACACCTGAGATTTTTGGATTTATTAAAGTTACTTGTTTGGAACATGTACCAATTTCTCCAGGAACAGGGGCTGTTGCTGGGGCATCTCTTACTGTAGCAGTTATTGTACATGTTGTTGATGTTAAACTTGAGCCAAGATCAGGAGCTGTCCAAATTGTACTTATATTTGCTACATTGCCATAATCTCCAGTTTGGGGATTAAATGTACCAGAAGCGGAAATGCCCACACAATTTGCCGACCAAGTAACATGGAGGGGGTCAACAGTATCACTTATATTCGTGGACACAGTAACCGATTGTCCTGAAAGAACCTCATTCGGGACTACGGGAACAGAACAGGTTGGGGGAGTGTTCTGACACTCAAAAGGTTCTTTATTTACATAACACTGAGTGGAATAATCACCACAAGCGTCAACGGTTTGTATTTTCCATCCTAAACCGGCGTCCTTGTTACCTGAATTCCAAAGGGGCCAGTTACCATACGAACCAATTTTGAAATTATCTATAGTATATTTACACTCCCATGTACCAAAAAAGGTATACCCACAGGAATTATTGTCTACCCATATCCATCTATCGTTGGCTGACATCCATTCCGGTGTAACACCATCCCAATAATTAATCCTTAATACATGCGCAGCAGGCGGAACGATATAATCATCACCCCAGAAGAACCAGGCTTCGGAAACTGTGCTTCCACAGAATGTATTTACATATACATAATCTGATGGGGGACAGGATGGTTTTACTACTACGTTTATTGCTATGGGTGCACAGGAATCATTTCTGCCAGCGCAATTGTTTGGGAAGAGTTTTAAGGAAACCACGCCATATCCGACTTCAGATCCTAGATCTACCCCGGTAATTTGCCATGTACCACCACCCGCATTTGTTAACCAGTAAGTCTTTTCGGCAGTATCAGATACAACCTGAACAAATGCTCTTTCAGCATCACTTACTCCGGAAGCAACTATATCTACCAGTCCACTTACGCAGGAAGAGGCAGAGGATTGCCCTGATCGTCTAACCTGAAGAGTGCCACAAGAGGGGGAAGAAGAGTAGGAGCAACAATCGCAACAATTACAATAATCACCCGCAGATAATCTACACGCATGGACCCAAACATCCCCACACCATTCGTCAGGAGTCCAAGGCTTATTATGCATCCAACAATTTCCGTCACAGTTTTCATTTCCACCTCCCCACCCGCATGAATACGTAGGTTCGCAAGAAGAACACGTACAATCTGTGTCACCCAAGCATCTACCATCATCACAGCTTAGACCAGAACAGCAATCTCCATCCGCGGAACAAACACCCCCTTGAGCTACGCACCCCGCCGGGGGATCTTCCGGATCCTCCGGTGGTGGGGGAGGTGGATTAACCCAGTGACAGTTCGACCCGGACATGCCACACGTGGCACCCCAGTTAACACACGCATGCCAAAAAGGGTCCCAAAAACAAGGCGCCGTTCCTACGCAGACCCCCTCGGAATTCGGCCAACAGCCACCTGAGCAAGGGGGTTCCCGATCATCACAAGCGCATATAGAAACCCCCCCACAATACGCATTAACATAATTGATAATGCCAAACCTCATAAGAATTGAAGTTAAACCTTGGGCACTTATATCAACTAAGGAATCAGAAGATCTGAGAGAATAATAAAACTCCGGGGGAACTAGAGAAAATTCCTCAGGAGTCCTACCCTGAGCATTATGACTATATGTAGCATAGTGTATACCCTGAAAAATCAAACCACTAAAAGTCTTCTCCACCAAAGAGAGGTCCGCAGATGTAAGGATTTCAGGATTAATACTTATAATAATTTTTACATCAGAATTTTGAGCATAGTAATCCAAACCCATTTCTATCTCAGAACCGGAAAGAATCCTTGATGAATCAATAGAGTCATCAAAGATAATAGACATTTTCTTGGCGGTAATAGTAGGGAAGTTTGAAATCTCAGAAGGATCCCTTGATGTTCGGAAAAAATCGGGATCCGGAGTATAGCTAACGCCACCCTCATTGTAAAAACCCTTTTCAAGGGCATATGTAGCTATCCTGTACTTTGCCCCGGAAGTAAAATCTAAAAAATACCCCGGTATTCGCGATTCAAGAGATATACTATTAGCATACCTATCCAAGAGGCCCTTTGAATCTTCCTCTGGGTTAAGCATCTTCCCAAAAAGATCCCCCGCGTCTCCACTACCTCCGCTCATGACCAAATCCTCAGAATGGGGAGAGTATAAATCTCTGAAATAATCAACGCTCACAGGAAAAGAGAAAAATTTTATGGAAAATGATAAAAGTACAAAAACAGTCAGAAAAAAACCCAAAAAGTATAAAAGGAATTTCAAAGGAAATCCGGGCAAATTATTTTTCATACCATAGATAATATAGGGAATAAATTTAAATGTTGCAAGGGTTTTCAAAGAGAGATAGAAGACAAGAGGTAATAGATAAGAGCCAGGAGATATGGGAGAGCTATTTAGTTTGCGAGAGTAAATCCGCAATTTTCATAGCCCTCCCAACGCTCTAATCATACCACTCAGAGACATGGGTCGTCTCCAAGTTTTCGTCCACGGTGTAAAAACGGTAGGTGCACCGTGAACAGTCCGAGGCGCAGACAGCCTCTGTGAAGGAGTTGGTTCCATGCTCCCCCACAAAAGCGTCATAACGCGCCAGATACAGCGCAAGAAACGCGGGCTTGTCGACTGCGCAGATCAACACTCCCTCGTGACCAGTTCCCACGGTCTCAAGGGGAGCCGGGGAAACTCCTCCCTCCAACACCAACACCAACGCCAGCACGAGCGCCAACACCAACACCAACATCCTCTTCATCTCCCACCTCCTTTGGGATTCTTGGGGGCATTTCGCCCCATTTCAGTTTTCAAACTATAGGAATTATATAAGGTTAAAAGAAAAAATCAAATACAAGAGGCTAGGACTTGAAAAATTAAAATTCATCACAAGCACAATACAAATCCTATAATAGATTCCAACTACAAAATCTTGGTATAATTTCACCATGGAAAGAGAAATGGGCATAAATCCCACGGAGACAGAGAAAATAAAGAAACCAACACCGGGTAAAGGATTAACTTTAACAAGAAGAGAATTTTTAAAAGCAATGGAATTAACCGTGGGGGTATTAGCTCTGGCAAAAAAAGGAAGTGAAACTGAGGTATCAGAACAAAAGGAATATTTGACCCCTTATGAGGTCCATGGAGTAGAAGTATATGGGTTAATAGATCCTATCAAGACAGAAACGCAAGTACTTACTTTGTACGCAGAGATGGACAGAATATTCGCCAACCAGCAGGGTTTAAGTGCGTTAACAAGAATGTCCTATCCAAGAAGAGAACTGAGAAGGGAATACCTACCCCCTCAAGAAAGGTTTTTAGAAATAGTAGTAACAAGATCCGCCTACAATAAATATTTAGGACAAGTTAATGAGGGAAGGCCCGACTTTGTTGAATGGATACAGGCGCATATTGCATATTTGAATATCTGTTTAGAAAACTCAAAACCTCCCTCCCAAATGAGGGCAACTCTAAGGAGAATTATAATAATAGAAGATGAGCTTGCAAATCAATACTATGATCCAGCCAAAAAGGGGAAACTGGGAGAAAATCTGGATTGCAAATGGAGAGATAACTTTCGTTCTCAAACAAGGGACAGATTCCCAATAGATATTGACACATCATGGGCAATTGAGTCCCCGCCAATCTACGATCCCGCGGAAACCCCATTTTACTGGGATTATCAATTAAGGGGAGGTGAAGTAACTTTCGGATTTCCACCCGGAGAAGCTCAATATTCACAAACCTATGTTTACCAAATCAATGAAAATTATTTCCCTCAAAGGTTACAATCAGGAAGAATCGATTGCGGTCTTCCCCATGAGTGGTCTCATTATTTGCTAAATCTTCCGGATGAATATTCTTTTGACTACAACACAGAAGAATTAGGATACACACAAATTAAGGGATGGCGGTTCTCATCCTTTTCTTTTGATACAGGCTTATTTCACAGGCCACAAATAAGCCCCTATCTTGCCATGCTGACAAATGATCACATAAAGAAAGGAAGAAGAACTTCAAATCAGGACCATTTTGAAAGAGGCTACGGAACATTTGAATTACCGAAAAGAGTTGAGATAACCTTTACATATCCTAGCGGAAGTTCAATTCCAAATGCTGAGAAAAATCCCTATAGATTATACTTTTTAGAGAAAGAGAGCCCAGTCTCTCGTGCCCCTGTGCCACAAGCAACATTCATCACACCTATTATTGACATATCAAAAGAACTATGGGAAAACTCAGGATCAGATGTTAAATTAATAACATTAACCAACGGAGACACTCAAGTATTTATTCCATATGCTATTTTCAACATGACAAAAATGGCAGGTCAAGATATTGCAAGATATACTGTTGAAATCATGGATCCAAAAAAGGATATATCGGGGGGAAAAACTCATCAAGGACTGGAATTAGTAGATGAAACAGATATTACCAAATTCCTAGACAACAAAATCGCCTTAGGAGATATGCCATATGCCAGAATGCATATAGTTGGAACATCCACTTGGGCTTTTTGGTTTTAACTTAGTGTTCCAAAGAAAGGAAGAAAAATTACAAAAATTACAAGAAGAACTCTGGCATACTTAGACAGTTTTCCTAGCATAATATAAATATAATGATATCTTTCATTAATATCAAGACTTTGAATTATCGGAATATCAATTTGTTGAGAAGTGAGCTGTGAATGTGTTTTTAAGAGAGTTTTTAGGAGAGGTAGAGAATAAACCTTTTGGGTTTTATTCACATAAATCTACCTCTCCTTTTCTCACCATCCACCCCAACCAGGGACGACACCGTCTACAACATCCAGACAATAGACGGTTCGCTCCTGTGGACTAAGACCAGGGCCCTTGCAGGTCACCAGTGCGATCTCAGAATCGCACAAAGCAAGGGCCTGGCTTTCCTTTTCTCGACCAACCACCAAAATCTTGGTGACTAAACCGGTGAGGCAGTGGTCAACGCCCCCACCGCCGCAGAAGGCCACAAGGGATCCAATCTTAACGTCCCTCTGCCAACCCTGCGGGTTGGAGTGAACTTTGAGGATTCCCTTGGGCCCGTCCAGGCTGGCATCACGCCAGAACCCGGACCAAAAATCGAGGGGGATCCAAGCCCCAGCCCATTGCACCACCCATTGAGTGGTGTACCAGGCATCACCTCCATAAAAGGTGATGTCAGAGGCCTGAAGACTCAGATCCTCACCCTCGGAAGGAGGGTCACTTTCCCTGCGGGATTCGCTATAACGGATACCGCCGGGCTCGTCCACAATAGCAGGTGGTGCCACAGAAAGCGCCGCTTGGGCTTGGGGCACCTGCGCACTATCCTCCTCCGGAATGCCAAGAGAAGAAAGGAGGGGGACAAAAATAAGCACGAGAAAAAGAAAAATAGCCAACATCTTTTTCATCTTTCACCCCCTCTGGGCACACCCTGCGTGAGCCCCCAATCGTGCCTCAGGTGCACCAATTGTGCATTCCCAAGGGCGACCAATAGCCCTGGTAGCCCTGGTGCCCATCAAGGCTACTCTCCCCACATAAAGTCCCCACTCAGAAAGTGGATATAGGTGAAGTCACCTATCTCCCGAACCTGGGATGGCTCGGGCAGTTCCACAATCCGATAGACTTTGGGGTACCGGAAGTATAAATCCAAGAAGTCGGTACCCTTTGTCAAATATGGGGGACCATTATTTACTGCAAACCACTCTCCTTCAGTAGTTTGCAGAAAAAGCAGGGCATGAGCCCCTGCTTTAGCGGGCATTGTGATCAGCCAACACTTGTGGGCATGTGGGTATGTCCCACAGAAAGTGATAGCAAAGTCGGCGCAATGCCCCCGCATGTCGGGGGAGAACCGCCAGCCATAGTTG
>JAGPFW010000047.1 GCA_018056275.1 Patescibacteria group bacterium | reverse complement strand
GTTGTATATCTTACAATTTGCCCCTTCTCTATGTCCAGATTTATATGCGCTTCAACGGTTGCATCAAACTTTTCTTTGGAATTTTTCTTAATATTTATGATTGCGTCCTTTATGGTGTGTTTCATATTCTTATTCTATTTTATCATCCTACTTTTTTACTTTAACTCCCATGGAATTAGCTGTTCCCTCAATAATTCGCATTGCTTGTTCTAAATCATTGGTGTTTAGGTCTGGCATCTTAATTTTTGCAATTTCCTCCAGATCTTGCCTAGAAAGTTCTCCCACGTTGTCCTTGTTTGGTACACTTGATCCTTTATTTTTGCCCAGCTTTTTGAGAATTAAGGAGGTAGAAACAGGCGTTTTGGTCTCAAAGTCAAATGTTCTGTCCTGATAAACGTTAAGAACTACAGGGATAAGGTCATCACCCATTTTTGCGGTTTTAGCGTTGAATTGTTTACAAAAGTCCATTAATGATACTCCGTGTTGCCCCAATGCTGGCCCTACTGGTGGGGCTGGCGTGGCCTTTCCTGCAGGTATATTTAGTTTTACAATTGCTTTTAATTTTTTGACTTTCTTATTATTTGTTGCCATTTTTAATCTTTCTTTTTCTTAATTATAAGTAAAGACAAGCTAATCTACCATAATACTTGTCCTATTTTCAATACTGTTGCTTTTTGGTGTTTTTAACATCCCAAGGTTTTGGAAAAATTACAAATTAACTACCTGAGTGAAGTCTAATTCTACTGGTGTTTCCCTTCCAAAGACATTAACTAACACTTTAACCTTTCCCTGTTCCTCACTAACTTCTTCCACTTTCCCAAGAAAGTCGGCAAATGGCCCTTCAAGTATTTTAACAGCGTCTCCTACCATAAATTTGGCTTCAAAAGTGGGTTCCTCAACATCCATAAAGTTCATAAGGGCCATAACTTCGGATTCGGGAAGGGGAGTGGGCGTATTTCCTGTACCTACAAAACCTGTAACACCTTTAATTCCTCGTACTACATGCCAAGTTATGTCATTAACCTCCATTAATACTAGGACATATCCAGGGAATAGTCTTTCGTCTACTGTTTTTTTCTTTCCCTCTGAGACAACAATCTTTTTCTTTTGGGGAACCATTACTTTAAATATTTTGTCTGTATAACCCCCCAATTGCACCCTTTCTGTTAAAGTCTGTGCCACTTTATGTTCGTTGCCAGAAAAAGTGTGTACAACATACCACTTTGACATAGGAGTAGGTTCCTCGGTAGATATAGTTATTATATTTTCGTCCATTTTATTTGCCATTTAAAAACTTTCTTTAATTATTGCTAGCTACTAAATTTCCAGATTTATAAAGATTACTTTAAACTTATTAAAAAAGCCATTCCTTCCTTAAAGGCATAATCCATTCCCAGAACAATTAGGCCGACGCCAAAACTAACACCAATTACATAAGCAGTCAAGCGAATTGTTTCTTTTTTTGTTGGCCATTCAACCTTTTTGAATTCTGCCCTTGATTTATCTAAAAATTCAAATAGACCTTTCACGAGAGAATTTTATCACATTTCTTTGCTTAGTGTTGCTTAGTGTTAGAATGTTTGTGTGCTGGATATTAATATTAACCTCGACAACACACCATACGACCCAAGTAAAGATTTAATTTTCGGATTAATTCAAAAGGAAAATTTAAGACAAAAAAGTGTTTTGAGGCTTATACCTAGTGAAAATTATGTTTCCAAGGAGGTCTCTTTGGCTTTGAGTTCATGTTTGAGCAACAAATATTCCGAAGGGTATAAAGGGAAAAGGTACTATCAGGGTCAGGAATTTGTGGATGAGGTAGAAGGGTTAGCCATTTCTAGGGCGAAGGATGTTTTTAAGGTACCACATGTGAATGTTCAAGCTTATTCTGGTTCCATTGCTAACGCGGCTGTATATTTTGCTTTGCTAGCACCTGGCGACACTATTATGGGAATGTCTTTGGATTCTGGGGGGCATTTAACTCATGGTTTTCCAAAAATCACCTTTTCGGGAAAATACTTTAACAGTGTTTCTTATACGGTAGGGGAGAATGGCCTTTTGGATTACGATAAAATTAGATTTTTAGCTCTAAAACACAGACCCAAGTTAATAATTTCTGGGGCAAGTGCCTATCCTAGGATAATAGATTTTGAGAAAATAGGACAAATTTCCATGGAAGTTTCTGCTTACCACATGGCAGATATTTCTCATATTGCTGGCCTTGTAGCCACGGGTTTGCACCCATCCCCAATGGATTTTGCTGATATAGTAACTTCTACAACCCATAAAACTTTACGAGGCCCCAAAGGAGCTTTAATTATGGTTACAGAGAAGGGTCTTTCCAAAGACGCAGAATTGAGTACAAAAATAGACAAAGCCGTTTTTCCAGGTATGCAAGGTGGTCCCCACATGAATAATATTGCAGGTATTGCGGTAGCTCTTGCAGAAGCTTTATCAGACGATTTTTCCACTTATATAAATCAAGTTGTCTTAAACGCCAAAGCATTAGCAAATAATTTATCCTATTTAGGTTTTTCTCTCGTTACTGGAAGAACCGATAATCATTTAATATTAATAGATGTTCGTAATAAAAATATGGACGGGTGGTTATTGGCGTGGGCTTTAGAATATGCGGGTATAATTGTAAATCGCAACGCAATTCCTTTTGATCCAAACCCTCCTTACTATCCCTCTGGAATAAGATTGGGGACGCCGGCAATAACTTCCATTGGGTTAAAGGAAAAAGATATGGAAAAAGTTGCTCAATGGTTGGATGCGGTCACAAAAATAGTGCAGACATACCTCTCAAATGAGGTAAAAGTTCAAAATGTTTCTTTAGAGAAGATAGATAAGTCAGTTCGTCAAGAATTAAAGTCCAAATTTTCTAAGGATCCTAAGCTCTTAGCCATCTCACAAGAAGTGAAGGCTTTTGTTCATGGTATAATTTCCCACGATGCTTTTTAACTTACTTTTTTCTAATCCAATACTTTTTGTGTTGCTTGTTTCTGCTTTAATATTGTCCCTTTCTTTGCATGAATTGGCACATGCTTTTGTGGCGTATAAATTAGGTGATTCTACAGCAAAGCTTTCGGGAAGATTAACGCCAAATCCTTTAGCGCATTTGGATCCTATGGGCACATTGCTTTTATTATTTGCAGGGTTTGGATGGGCAAAACCAGTTCCTGTCAATTCCTTAAATTTGTCTGATCCAAAAAGAGATTTAGCACTTATTTCCGTTGCAGGGCCCCTGTCCAATTTTATTTTAGCTGCTCTAGCAGCACTTTTGCTTAATTTAGTTGGTTCTTCTAGTGGAGTATTTCTTGGCCTTTTTACATCCTTTTTGTACTATTTTGCCTTTTATAACGTAGGCTTGGGTATTTTTAATCTTTTACCTATTTCTCCATTGGATGGGTTTAAAGTTGTTTCCGGAATTTTACCTAAGAATTTATCTTACCAATGGGAACAACTGGCTTCGTATGGAATATTTATTTTAATGTTTTTAGTTTTTACTAATTCGTTGGAGAGAATCTTATTTCCACTAATGGGCTTATTCTTGCGATTTTTTGGTATTTCGTTCTAGAAATTTTTGCATATTTTTTAGTTTTGATATAATTACATCACGAGAGAGTTTATAGTCTCTCTTGCGTCCTGATGTGTACGGGAAAAGCTGAAAAAGAGTGCAAATTTCCCAACGCCCTAGATAACGGGCTCTGAGGTTTTTGGGAGTAAAGCCCCAAAACAGGAACCCACACTATATATAGGGAATTCTTCGTTCAGCCTACGGCACATCGGGAATGAGTTTATTTTAGAAACCTAAATCTAAAAAGGGACCCCGCCATTTTGGCGGGGTCCTTTTTTATGCCTTTTTTATAATTGTGGTAGAAGGTGGTTTGGCTTTGTGGTAAGGGAATGGTGCGTTAATTAAAAAAAAATGAAAAAGGCAAACCCTTAAAATTCCTAAGGGTTTGCCACAACAAAACAAACTGCCTGTGTTCTACCTGCGTTTGGGCCGGGGGCGATCCCCAGCCGCTGCCGCAATATTGCGGTTTAAGGCGAGTTTCCTCGCCTCCGCTTTTTTGAGGGGCCGCCCCTGATCGTCTAAGGTTCGCACAAATCGCTTATCTTGGGTGTCCCAGACACCCCACCAACCCATGCTAGTTGGACGTGCTTCATACCTATTCACAACAACATTCACAACAACACCTCCTAGTTAAGATTTCAAGCCAAAAGAAAATACAAAAAAAAGACTTCCATGTCAAGCAATATCCCTTGAGATTTCTAATAAAACTGCTTCTATTAATATGTTAAAATGCCTTTATGGAAATATTTGATGGTAACGCTCATGCTCAAATACTTGAGGAGAAAATAAAGGGATTTTTGAAAACTCATTCCTCTGTGGTTGGAGAGAATGCACCCAAACTAGGTATAGTTCAAATTGGAAATAACCCTTCCTCTAAAACCTATGTAAATCTCAAAAAAAAATTCTGTGATTCCGTTGGTATTTCAGTAGCTATCCTGTCAATTGATGACAACCTCTCGGATGTGGCTATAATAGACCAAGTGAAGGATTTTTTCGCAGATCCCAGTGTATTAAGTGGGATTGTTCAGCTCCCTTTACCAAGAAAAAGCCTTGATCCTGTTTTAGGTGTAATACCTGTTGAAAAAGATTTGGATTTATTGTCTCCAGAGAGTAAACGGCGTTTTTATGCGGGAGATTTTAGTAGGCTTCCTCCTACGGTTAGGGCTTTTGATTATTTTTTGGAACACACGGAACTAGATCAAGAACAGCCCACAATTGGAGTGGTAGGATACGGTGAACTTGTAGGAAGACCAATTTCTCATTATTGTAGTGTTTCGGGATATTGCACAGAGGTAATAGGTTATTACAAAAACCAAACCAAGCTTGATTATCAGGTTTTGGTCTTGAGTGCTGGAATCCCGCTGTTAGTGGATCCGCAGAATTTGGCGAAAGGTACTTCGGTAGTGGATTTTGGATATTCAAAAATAGGGAACAAAACAGTAGGGGATTTAGATATGAGTAAGAACCTTGATCATCTGAGATTTATCTCTCCTTCGGT
>JAGPFW010000046.1 GCA_018056275.1 Patescibacteria group bacterium | reverse complement strand
ATTGTAAGATATACAACCACCCTTCCCCACGGTACAGGAAAAAGTAAAAAGATAGCTGTTTTTGGATCAAAAAATGTTGAGACTGCAGATTTAAACCTTGTGGAGTCAGACATTCAAAAAATTGAGAAAGGAGAATTATTACCAGGAAGAGACTTTGATGTACTAATTACCGAACCCAAATTTATGCCAAAAATAGCCAAAGTGGCAGGGATCTTGGGACCTGCAGGGGTCATGCCAAATCCAAAGAGCGGTACCGTAACCGAAAAACTTGAAGAAGCTGTAGAGAATTTTAAACAGGGTCAAATGGAAGTCAGAGTTGAACCAAACGCTCCTATAATTCACACCATAATTGGAAAATCCTCTTGGGAGAATGAAAAATTGGAAGAGAATCTATCTAAATTACTCACCACTTTGAGACAAAATAAGCCGTCTAAAGCAGCATCAACTTTCATAAAATCCGTTTTTATAAAAACCACAATGGGTAAAAGCTTTGAAGTAGAGGTGTCTTAGTGGACCAAATAAAAAATAAATTATTTTCCCTTAACTCCAGAAGGAATTGTGGTGCCGCTTATTCCTGCGTAAACATTAACTCCCTGTTCGTCCACACTTATAAGGCCTGTTTCAATTTCAAATACCTCTTCTTGGGGGGTTCCCTTATCTAAAATTACCTTGTCCTTGATTAAGGATATAAAATTCGCATGTTGTGGAAGTACATCAAATTCACCAACTGAATTAAAGGAACTAACAGAATTGGCGGTACCATCAAACAATATTTTTCTTCTATCTCGTATAGACACTCTTAGTTCTAGACCTTTTTCAAGTAGCTTTGAAGGTAGAGTATTTTTTACTAGTTTTATTTTTGACATACTTGTATTATTTAGACCTCTAAAGAACTACGCGAAAAAAACGCTATTTTAATACTATTCTTGAATGGAATCTAAACCTGCAACAAATAAAAACTTATCAGCATTTATTTTGTCGCATTTTCCATCCAATATCTCCTTTACATCCGCCACAGTAGTATCAAGCGGAACATAATCGCCAGCCTTCCCTGTCTGCTTAGATGCCACAGAAAAATTTTGGGTCATATAGTTCTTTATTTTTTGGGCTCTTTGATATAATGTCCTGTCTTCCTCATTTAATTCAGACTCACCAACTAAGGAAACAATCCTCTCCAAAGATTGTGCCTTTTTCAAAAGGCTTCTCGCATCTAAGGCCACTTTATAGTGCAAAGATGTGACAATTGTAGGACTTAAGGCACTAGAATCAGAAGACAATATGTCAACAGCTGGAAACCTTCCTTCCTGATATACATCTCTGGATAAAACGATTTCAGAATCTAAATACTTAAAAATAGATTGAACAGCACTATCCAAAAGATCATCGGCTGGTACATAGATGGCTTCTATTGTTGTGACATGTGCTTCCTTAGTAGATATTAGCCTCTCATGTATGTATGAAAGTTCTGACATTAGTGTTGGTTGGTAACCATCCTCAGAGGGGATACTCTTAGTTAGCAGAGAGATCTCATTACCTGCTTGTGCATATCTAAACATGTTATCTACAAAGAAAAGAACATTCTTTTTCTCTTCATCTCTGAAATATTCTGCCAAAGCTACACCGGAATGTGCCGCGAGGAATCTTTTAGATGGGCTCTCACCCATTGTGCCAAAAACAAGCGCAGTATTTGAGAGTACACCCTTTTCTGCTAGTTCAGAGTATAGTTCATGTCCCTCCCTAGTCCTTTCACCCACACCAGCAAAAACAGATACCGTGTTATTGTCACCTCTATTAATGACATTGTGCAATATTTCTGTTAAAAGAACGGTCTTCCCTACACCAGCTCCTCCAAACAACCCAATTTTACCTTCCATAAGAAGAGGCGTAAAAAAATCTATTACTTTTATCCCTGTTTGCATGACTGTCCTTGAATTGGATATTTTATCGTAGTTAGATGATTCTCTATAAACTGGAATCTTTTTTTCTGAGTCAATCTGAGAACCACCATCACGGGGTATACCAACTGAATTAAGGACACGCCCTAAAACTGAATTTCCTGCGGGAATTCTAATTGTACTGCCTGTACAAAAGACCTTGGATCCCCTTTTAAAATCGGCGGCAAACCCCAAAGCTATGCAATAAAACCTGTTTCTACCAGAGGATCTATATACCAAAAGATCTGATTTTTCCCCCTTTAGCACTTCATGAATAAAGGGTTGGGTTTTACCTAAAAACTCCACTTCCAAAACATGCTTCTTAATTCCAATAACCACTCCATGGTCCCCATCATTATTTATAATGTTATTATCTGTCATTTTATTCTCCAAAAACTACATTTGATAATACTGTATTCTTCTCTTTATCTAGCTTCCTGTGCTTTAAGGAAGATTGTCTAAAGGATAATTTTCCCAAAAGGTCAGTCACATTGCTAGTAGCGCCATCCAAACTAACCATACGAGACGTAAACTTGCTTAGAGAAGCCTCATATAAAGCTTGATCAAATAAGGTAGTCTTTATTTCCTTTTCAAAAAAATTAAAAACTTCTTCTATATTGGGCTCAAATATACAATTAATCTTTTTAAGGTCCTCTTTAACCTCCAGAGACAATCTATCACCAGAAACACTAGTTTGCGAAGGTGTTTGGGTCAAAATGTCATTGTATTTCCCATGAAAAACTATAATGTGGTCATAAGCTTCTAGAGTATGCATCATTTCGTTCACTACCATAGGCTCAGGAGATTTGTCGGAGATTTCAAAATACCTGTATTCCTTACCCGGAAATCTTTGTTCAAAAAGAATCTTACCAACCCTGCCCACAATAAAAACATCTGATTTGGTATCAATATGCTTACAAAAATAATCAAAAATGCGCACAATAATATCTCCATATAAACCAGTATTTGCTGAAATAAAAATTAATGCGTCACGACCATTTTTGACGGTGAAATTCATTTTCGCAATATACTCCTCTTGGGCTTCCTCCCCTTTTATACCTTGACTTTTCAAAAACTCCCTAAGACCCTCCTCATATGACAATTTCACCCGAGCAAAAACAGTTGCCAAACCCGAAAGAAACTCTCTGTTTCTCAAAACAAAATCCTTGATTTTCCTCATACGAAGAGCGGCAACTTCCTGATATGTTTGAGCAATATCTTTAAAGCTGCTTAATTCTGCCATTTCTCTTTTTACATCAATCATTACTGAATTCCTAAAATTTCCTTAATACTTTCCTTCTCTTGCATAACCTTAGCCAAAAGATCATTAAAATCCATGTCCTCATTAAATAAGCTGTCAACGTAATTTCTAAAGTTACTGTCTTGAGAGTAAGAATCTACTAATTTTTCACCCAAAAATCTAAGACCGTTTATTTGTTTGACAGTAATAAGACCGCCCCACAATAGGGTAAAGAGTAAGTACTGAATTTTTTGGGGATAAACAAACCTTGGAGATTGATTAAAAAAAGCTTCTAGCTTTGCTCCTGTCTCCAGGGAGGATTTAATCCCCTCGCTAATTTCCGCACCAAAATGAACAAATTTCTCATGTTTTCTTAAAAGATTCATAAACCCCGTAAGTTCCCTATTTAAGCTCTTGTGTAATTTTGATTGAACCTGCCTTCCCACACGGGTAACCGACAAAAAAGTATTTACGGCGGGTCTTCTACCAGAATCAAAGAGAGACTCATCAAAAAATATATGTCCGTCAGTCATTGACATAAGGTTTGTCTGAATAAAACCCGATATATCCCCTTCAGTAGTATCTGCCACAGGAAGACAAGTTATAGCGCAAGGGCGACCATTTACATTAAAATTACCAGCTCTTTCTAGAAGTTGTGAATGAGTATAAAAAATATCACCAGGATAAGATCCTCTTCCCGGAAAACTCCCCGCAATTAGTGACATTTCCCTGTAATAAATGGCATGTGTTGTCAGATCATCCAAAATTAAAAGCACATCTTCACCCTGATCCCTAAAATACTCAGCGTAGGCCATTGCCGTATAAGGAGTTAAATATATCTCCCCAGGAGAATCGGAGGCGCTTGAACATACAAGTATAAAATTATCGGAGTTCTTGCTCTCGCGTGCAAAATCTAAAACATTTAAAATATCAGTCTTATTTTTTCCTATAGAGGCATATATGCATATACTACCCTTATTTATTTGAGAAAGTATTGTCTGCAAAAGGAACTCAGTTTTACCAGATTTTCTATCCCCTATTATTAATTCCCTTTGACCTTTTCCCAATGGAACCATAAGATCCACAATAGAAACACCTGTCTCTAAGGGATCCTTTATATGGTTTCTAGAGGAAAAATCTGGGGGCTCTGCAAATACATCCATGATGCTCATCTCCTCAAGAGGTAGGTACCTTCCAAATATTTCCTTGCCCAATGGGTTAAAAGCACCACCAAGTAAAGAAGACCCCGCCATGACTTGCAATAAATTACCAGTGCGAGTAACTTTCTCACCTACGGATATGGGAAATTCACCAAGCAACAAAATCAACGCGGTGTCCTCCTCCAAAGAAAAAACCATACCCAGAGAATTGCTAGAAAAAACAACAACCTCTCCTATAAAAGCATTTGGAAGACCAGAAACACCTACCAAAGGGAATTTAAGTACTTCAACAAAACCTATCTCATTTGAAGAGGAAAGATAATCGTCAAAACTTTTACCCAAATACATGATTATCCTCCTTTCCAAAATAATCAGATAATAAGGTCTTTAGTGAACAATCAACAACTTTTCCCTTCCAGTAGACTACAATACCCCCTAAAATAGATTCATCTATATCTATATCAAAGGAAAAATCAGTTTCTGACACAACATGTTGCCTAAACCACGCATAAATTCTACTAGTATCTATTTTCTCATTAGCCAGTTTTATCCTTATAACAGGAAGCCCTTTAAGATACTCCTTGTATTCGGAGAGTGCTTTCTCCACAGAGTCTATATCCATGTGGGAGATGTTCTTTGAGCGTAAATATTCCGATATTTCCAAAAATTCTGGACTAGAAAGAAGATTGGTCAATTCTTCGGATGTGGTGCTCGCATTATATAAAATTTTCCTAAACGAAGAGATTTTG
>JAGPFW010000007.1 GCA_018056275.1 Patescibacteria group bacterium | reverse complement strand
AACCAGATCCAAGATATACTCATTCTTGGGCAAAAAACTCAAAACCTCAATCAGAAACTTCTGATTCTTACGGTGAGAAAGAAAACCAATAAACAAAAGTCTTTTGGGAGAAACATTTATATCGGGAAGAGTAACACTATTATACATTTCTAGGTTTCTTCCGTTGTGTACAAGGAAAGTAGAAGTTTTAATTCCCAATTTCTGTAAATCCCTCAAAATTGAATTATTTATAGCAATGATCCCCGATGCTTTTTTCAGAAAAAAATCAAAATAACTATCAAAAATTTTGTTATCAAAAAGGATTTTGGACTTTGGAAAGAGTTCAGAAAGACCAAAAGACACTACTTCCGAAGGTATTGTATGACAAGTAAAAACCACCGGGATGTTATGCTTTAATCCCCATAATAAGACAACAAAAGGCACAGGACCTTGATCATGTAAGTGAATAACTTCTGGAGAGAAGTTATTCAGGGTTCTGAGTAAATCCTTAAGACACTTGGGTGTTAAAAGCGGAAGAATGTAACTCCCTTTAACAGGCCCTGGGACAAAAAAATGTAGCACCTTAGAATCAACTGGAAGTTCTTGACCCCTTTTACCCGAAAGAACTAGAAGAACCTGTTGATTTTGCGAAAGAACTTCAGCAAATTCCACGGCAACCCTTCCGTCACCTCCAAGACTATCTATTGACGATGTAGTAACAATTGCAATTCTCATATTGTATATAACAGATTTATTTTAGCACTTGCTTAAACTAAAAATGAGTATCACAGAAAAAATAGGCTTCCTCGCAATAACCCCAAAAGAAGAGCAAAAAAGCAAATATTCTATAATAAAGATATGAATTTTAACGAGACAGTAAAGTTCACAGAAGAGATTCTAAAAAGAAAAAATAGGCTTTCTGGAGAAAACCTCTTTGACCACTCACAAAAGGTCGTAAATAGACTTAGAACCTACGGAATAAAAGAAGAGACCACCTTAAAACTTGTATTTATACAAAAAGCTTTAGAAGAAGCCAATCCAACAGAAAGAGAGCAACTTAAAAAATGCATTGATGCCGATATGCAAACTTTGTTAGAAAAATATCGTAAATTTGCGGGAACAAAAATAAAAACAGAGGCTTTAAAAAATTTTAATGAGAAATACCTAATGCAGACATGTATAAACCTAGTGGAAGATGTTAGACCTCTTGCGGTAAGAATTACTGAGAAATTAACAGATTTAGAAAATTGTTGGATGTTTGAAAAGCATAAGAGAGAAGATATTGCTTACAGAGCACTCTATCTGTACGCTCCTTTGGCAAAAATTCTTGGAATAAATGCACTTTCAAAGGATTTGGAAGATGCTGCATTTAAGGTACTTTTTCCAATGGAATACTTTACTCTAAAAAAGTTTATTACAAAAAAGACAAGGGGAGTAAAAAGCACTTTTACTGAAATAGAAAAATTTCTAAACGAAATACTGCTGGAACAGGGTCTTGCTGAATTTCAAATAAGTTACCGTATAAAAGGAATTTATAGTGTTTATAAAAAACTGTTGAGATATAAAAATTCAAAAATGGAGAATCTTTCAGAGGAAGATCTGAATAAAATATACGATTTGATCGCTCTAAGGATTGTGGTTTTAACAACAGAAGAGTGCTACATAGTGGAAAATTTGCTACAACAATTGTGGGAAAACATCCCATCGGAGAGAGACGACTATATAAAAGAACCTAGAACAACCGGATATGAGGCAATTCACAATGTCTTTCATATAAATAAAGACTTAATTGCAGAAGTACAAATCAAAACTTTGGAAATGCACCAAAAAGCAGAATTTGGGATAAGCTCCCATTTGTTATATAAAATTGGGGATAAAGGCCAAAAGTCTCAAGCAGTAGGAGAGTTCAAAAAATATCTGAAAAAACACCCAGAATGGTTTAAAGATTTAAACTTTTGGGAACTGCAAAAAAAGAAAGGATATATTCCAAGCACTCCTTTTAGTAACAAGGAATATGTTTTAACACCAAAAGGAGATATTGTGGAATTACCCGTTGGGGCAACCGTTATAGATTTTGCATACGCAGTACACTCGGAAATTGGAGATAAATGTGTTGGGGCATTTGTAAATAATAAGATTGTAAAACTAAACCATGTGGTAAAGACAGGAGATATTGTGAGAATAAAGGTAAGCGGCCAAAGAAAGAAACCTAGCGAGGACTGGCTTAAATTTGTAAAAACGAGGCGAGCAAGAACAAGAATAACCCAAAAAGTTGGTGGAAAAACTATAGATAAGATATAATGCGAAAGCTGTTTGGAAAGATTTTATCTCAAGGGCGATAAGAAGAATAGTGGCAAAAATGTGAATATAAGGGCGTTTAGCTCAGGTGGTTAGAGCATTCCTCTGATAAGGGAAAGGTCCATGGTTCGAGTCCATGAACGCCCACCAAGAAGGTTTTTCTGAACCCTCAACAAATTCGCGATCCTTACCAAAATATAAAGAACAAGTGCTACAAGTGAATCAGTACTAGATGGTATTCAGTATTGTATTCAATTAGAGATGGGTAAAAGACGCAGCTCAATACTCGTGTCCGAATCCAGAGAAACTTCCTTTGTACCTGTATATCCCCCAGAAGATTTAACTTTATAATCTCCTTTGGGAAGAGTGAAGTTAACTTTTCCATCTATACTGGTTATGCCCCTTTTTACTAAAACCCCCTCATTACTCAATACATCGATTGAGATATTTGACAAAACAGACTGTTCGGAAGAAATCGGAATTGTCAAAGAAGTAACTTCTAACATGTACAAAGGCTTTCTTGAATAGACAGGAACTTGTGAATTGGATTTAAAGGAATTGTTTAAAATATTATAGGAAAGATTGATACCAGTACAGAAAGTGGTCTCTTCGTAGCTATTCCCAATCTCTTGCTGAATACCAATACACTTACAGGGCCATCCCTTACCTTTTTGCTGGTTTAAACCAACGGCTCGCCAACCACACAAACCATGAAAAGAGAAAATTCCAAAGTACAGCAAAAAAATAAAAAAAATAGTAGAAAAAAACAGCAACACAAAGCAACGCTTCTTATTCATATCAACATTGTAACGCTACCCAAACAAATATCAAGTTTCAAAAACCTTGTTAACTAAAGTTGAAAAGTGAATGTCAAATATCCAATAATTTGTAAGATGTCTATATAATTTTATGTTAATACTTAAGAGAGCTTAAAGAAACAGTGGATGGATTGCTGGAAAAAATTCTACTTGGTTCGCAAGTGGTCTCTTATCCAATTAAAATTTTGTAAGAAACTAATAGAGACTTCTTCCGTAGATTCCCAATTGTAAGTAAATTCCCTATTAAAAAATAGAAAATTGAAGAAACCGAAGGCAAAAAGAATGCTCGTGTGCGAGTTTTTGTTGTGTATCAATATTTAATACGCAACGGCTCACTCGCAAACCTTCCCAAAGCTGTCTGTGAGATTACAGCTCTACTATTTAGGCTTTATAGGGATAATCAAGCCCAAAAGGTGTCTCTTTTTTCTTTAGTTTTTTATTGCAAATTCATGCAAAAAAGTTTCTAAAAATCAAAGACACTTAATTACTCCTTAGAAAGGAGGTGATCCAGCCGCAGATTCCCCTACGGCTACCTTGTTACGACTTCACCATCATCACTAATTTCACCATGGGACCCCTTAAAAGAGGTACTTCAGGTGACCTTAGCTTTGCTGATGTGACGGGCAGTGTGTGCAAATCCCGAGAACGTATTCACCGTCGTATCGCTGACCGACGATTACTAGCGATTCCAACTTCATGAAGCCGAATTGCAGACTTCAATCCGAACTGGGACGCGCTTTAAAGATTGGCTCCGCATCACTGCATTGCAACTTTTTGTACGCGCCATTGTAGCATGCTTCTGGCCCCAGACATAAGGGCAATACCGACTTGACGTCGTCCCCACCTTCCTCCATCTTACGATAGCAGTTCCGCTAGAGTGATACAACTAGCAGTAGGGGTTGCGCTCGTTAACCCACTTAAGGGTACGCCTCACGGTACGAGCTGACGACCATGTGTAATCTCCACTATTCCTAATGGCACTGACTATATCATCATCCCAAATTATGTTTTGGGAGACTGGCGTTTTATGAAAGCCCTTTACTCATTCTAATGAGAGGTTCTTCCATCCCTCCAGTGTATAAACACAGGAGAAGTCGATACGGGGTCATTATAGTTTACCGGATATGGAATAAGGTCTTATCTGTTCAAGAAAATTACTTAATGTACTCTTTTTAAAGTACATACAATAGGTTCTTGCAGACCCGTATTCATAAACCGAAGTATTTATATTTGTAAGCAGATATTGATCAATCAACAAATCTTCTTATCTAAAGATAAAGAGCCATCACCATCAAATCTCCCTGCAAAATAAGCATAAATACAATCTTTAGCAAGAAAGTTCCTGTTTCTAAGAGAAAATAAAAATTCTCTTACTAGAGGCCTTGAATTTACATAAATATGATATGCAGTCAAGACATTCTTGGAACCTTTGCAATAAGACACTTTAAATCCACTAGTAAGTGAGGTATCCTCAACTCCATAAACGCGAAATCTGATTCTACTAATAGGAAACCTTTCCAATAGGTATTCCAAAAAGATTTTAATCAACCTCACATTTGTATTACTTAAACCTATGCTGCTCGTTCGCAAATAGCGATCCGCGCCCCATAAGCCAAGAATGTAAGATTCATGTGGATTATTAAGTAAACTACCTAGACTTCCCACGGTATTGTCCATACATAAATATTATCTCAATTTGTATTAGGATTCCACCGTTATTAGCCAATTTATTCGATAGCAATTACTCGCTAAAGGGCCATCGTCTTCCTCTTTTTTCTTTTCAGGTGTGAGGTGCATAGCCATGCAACACCTGTGTATGCTTCTTAATAAATTAAGATCGTTCCCCTTTCGGTTCACTACTACATACATGTCAAGTCTGGGTAAGGTTCTTGGGTTAGCAACCAATTAAAGAGCATGCTCCACCGCTTGTGCGGGATCCCGCCAATTCCTTTGAGTTTCAGCCTTGCGACAGTACTCCCCAGGCGGCCTGCTTAACGCGTTAGCTTCGACGCTCAGTCATAAGACCAAGTATCTAGCAGGCATCGTTTACAGCTAGGAATACAAGGGTATCTACATCTATGTTACTAAGGTTGGATTGATTACCAACGCCTCACATCGCTGTGAGGATCGGACTATATCATTATCTCAATTTATTTAGATACTTAGAGGGACAATTATATGAATCCAATAAGTAGTCTAAGACAACATTCTTAGGGTACCCACTCCAATTCTTGGAATGATTTGTTATTTCAACACCTTCAATAAACCCAATCTTCTTTCTAAACTCCTCCATTGCGGTACGAGAAGTTATTCGTATTTTACCATCCTTTGGGTCATTCTTATGAGTAATCCCAATGGAGTTAAGTAAAATACAATATTCATCGCGCAATACAGGATGTGAGCAAGAAAGAAAAATGCATCTGTTCAACCAAGCTCTATTACTTTGTGTAACGGAATAAAAACTCACCCCACCATCACAAGTAAAAGCAGCTCTTAAGAAGTTCGGAGCCAATCCCATACATAAAATTTCTTTTACAGGAAGGTGTGCATCCGTAAGAATACCACCCGAATAACTTAAAGTACGAAAGCACCCAAAATTTTCTGTAAGAAAGGCACCAATCTCTTTGGAGTTGATAATAACCGTATAATAACCCGAATGTGTACTATTAAATCTTACTTTATTGGAGTTTATATTAAAAACATTAAGGGCACTATCCCTAAATGTTTTTGCGAGAGTTAGAGAAGTAACACTAAAGTAAATTCTCCAATTCCCATTGCCTTTGGGAGATAAACACCCATCGGTATACAAAAAGCCCAATAAATAAGCAAGACTTATATCAAATTGAGATATTTGGCGTGTAGTCTCTGAGGATTTCCAAAATAATCTTTGTTTTATGACTTTTTTGGATCTTTCCTGCTGATTGTCTGCACTGGATGCATTTTTAGGCATTACACAAATTATAACAAATATTATTATAATAAATGCCTAGCACCAGATACTTCAGATTTTCCAGCATATAGCCAAATTTGCTCTAAAGGGTCACCCCCATAGAGGGACCGATACCTTGTTGATCCTTTTCTCTCCCCTAGCTTTCGTCTCTTAGCGTCAGTACATCCCCAGACAGTTGGCTTCCCCCTTGGTGTTCCTCGTGATATCAACGCATTTCACTGCTCCACCACGAATTCCACTGTCCCCTAGATGACTCTAGTTATGCAGTATTGAAAGCAGCCTTTCGGTTGAGCCGAAAGATTTTACCCTCAACTTACACAACCGCCTACAGAACTCTTTACGCCCAGTAAATCCGGATAATGCTTGCACCCTACGTATGACCGCTGCTGCTGGCACGTAGTTAGCCGGTGCTTTTTGATGTGAGTTTACAACCCGAAGGCATTCATCCTCCACGCGGCGTCGCTGCGTCAGACTTTCGTCCATTGCGCAAGATTCCCGATTGCTGCCTCCCGTAGGAGTGAGGCCCGTGTCTCAGTGCCCCTCTGCCGGTTCGCCCTCTCAGGCCCGGTACCCGTCATAGCCTTGGTGGGCATTTACCCCACCAACTAGCTGATAGGCTACAGGCTCTTCCCTAACCGATAAATCTTTAGAGTTTCCTCCACATCGGGTATTAGCCAACCTTTCGATTGGTTATCCCCAAGTTAGGGGTAGATTCCTATATATTACTCAGCCGTTCGCCACTAACAGTTACGGCTCTAGCAAGCTAGAAATGTAACTGTCCGTTCAACTTGCATACCTTAGGCACGCCGCTAGCATTAATCCTGAACCAGGATCAAATTCTCAAAAAAACATTCTTTTTGCCTTTAGTTGCTCCAAATAAGATTATAAAGCCACAAAGTACAACACAAACTCAAGATTTTTGGTTTGCATAACATAAATGGTAAGTGTGGAAACCTTTTAATGGAAATTACTAAAAGCACAAAACGGTTTGCTCTGTTTAAGTTCAAACAAAACTTAAATTTGTGATCAAAATGCAACAAAGCATTCTGACCTGCAATAATTTTTCAAAGTGCAAAAATTTGCCAATCGAGTGATTAGCATTATGCAAGATAACAAGGATGTGCCAGGAAGTCAATACCATATTAGGCAATCTTTTCTATCTCCACCTTCTCGGTTCTAAAAAGCAAAGATAAATTATCATAAAATCTTTCCGATTTCTGAATTTGTGAACAAGTAACCAGAACAAAATGCAGAGCACCCATTTCGGGCCAAGTATGTACCGTTAAATTTGAACTCGCCAAAGTATAATTAAAGGTATAACCTCCTCCAGTAAATCGAGTAACCTGTGTATTCATTATCCTTAATCTATGAAGTTGGCAAAATTTACCTAATGCTTGTTGAAGTTGCGATTTGGAATTTAACAAGGTTTTAGGAACTCCACAGAGTTTAAACACATAGTGCTCCACATAGGGAAACTCGCCTAAATGAGATCTCTGATAGGTATAAATGTCGGAAATTTTCTCTTGATGTGAGGGTCCAGAATCACTAAAAGACTGCAAAACATATAATGAGCTAGAGCTCCCTATAGATTCCGCACCATAATAAGAAGAAAAATTTTCAACCTTATTTCTTAAAAGCAATTTATAGTTCGTTAGAATTTCTTGAATTTGAAAGAATTTTTCTGGGGATTTAAAGCTATTCCCATAATAAAGGAAAATGGTTTTTGGGGTGGCATTATTAAGTAGACGCAATCCCTGCTTTAAAAACAACTTTACACCATTTGGGGTGTAGGGGGGATCCATAACTATTACATCATATTTGTTCAAAAGATCCTTGCGAGGTATTTTTCTTGCATCATAAAATTCTGTTCTTATGTTCCTTAAACCATAATCGGTTGAGATGTTCTTTATAGAATTTAAAATATCTGGATCTATATCTAAAACTAATACTTCTTCATAATTTTCTCCGGACAAACCCAAAACAACGGAAAGAAGGTCGTCATCCCCCAAAAGAACTATCTTTTTACCCCTTACCTCATCTAAATCTGTCATGACCATATATTTTGCAACAGAAGTATTCTCTGTGGCAAAAAACTGATCGTACTCTCTCTTTGGATTCAGCGAATAATTCTTTCGTATATCTTTCAGTTTAGACTCTAAAACAGGAGATGTATATTCCAACAAAGTCCATTTGTAGGGTTTCAACTCCTGAGACTCTAGATACTTAATAAATTCTTCTTTAAATAGAATCTTATCCGATGTTGCTTCCACTAAAACCGGAGATAAGAAAGATTTTAATCTCTTCAATACCTCTTTTGGCAACCTAGTTTTCCTTATTAAGTCAGCGTTTGTAATTTGCTTTGACGAATAAATTAATTGCAAAATTCCCTCAATTTGATTCGCGGACAAGTCGCTATTTGCTTTTATTATGTCTTCTATTGAAAGCATCTGAGATGCATTATACCAATATTCCAGCCTAAATAGAACAATGTGTGTTGAATATTTTAATGGTTTGGAGAAAATACAATTATGCGAAAAAAAAGCAGAAATACGGTCAGAAAGCTGTTTTTGATATCCGTAATGGGAATACTATTCCTTATTTTTGGGGGAACCTATAAAAAAGTATTAGCAGAAACACCTTGGGAGGAAGCAGGTCTAATGAAGCCTTATCTCACATCGCTAGAAGTTACACCCATAGGAATGTTTGCTGGGGAACTAAATCCAAATTATTGGGAGCTACCTTACAATGGGATTCATTTTTCACCAACTAGTAGCAATGGGACAATCTGGCAAAAAACTGGCCTGAAAAATCAAGGAGTAACCGACATTTACTATGCAAAGGAAAAAATTTACGCCACCACAATGTATTCTAGTGCAGAGAATACGGCGGGACTATATGAAAGCTCTGATTGGGGGAAAAATTGGACAAATATAGGAATCAATACCCCAGCAAAAAGTGTGGCTGTCGCAGGAGACAGTATTTTATTGGGAACTTATACACAGGGGCTATGGAGATCAACAGACAGTGGACAAACATGGACTAAGGTGGAATTGTTTGTCCAGGAAGACGAACCAATATATAGAGTAGAAGATATATTCATCCTAGAAGATATTATCTATGTAAAAGCTTACGGAGGCATTAAAAGGTTTTTTAGCTCACAAAATAATGGAGAAACATGGGAAAGAGAGTTTTGGTTAGAAACATTTGACGCTCATGATATTTGGGAATATGACAACCTTTTGTATGTAGGAACAGAGTGGCATGGAATACTTATTTCAAAGGATTATAAAACTGTGCACAAAATGCTAATTGATTTAGCAAATACCTCAAACCCTAATATATATAAGTTCGGCATATATTTTTTCCTTGCCTCAGTGGAAAGAGAAAGCAACAGATTAGAAATATATATTTCAAAAGATCAAGGGAGAAACTGGCAAAGTACAGGACTCCTAGAAATAACAAACGCAAGAGGTACACCAATAATAAAAGGTACACACGGCATTGATTCGTGGATTTTCGCCTTGATTCCAAATAAAGGAATTTATAGGAAAAAAATTATTTTCTCTAAGGAAAAGGAGCCTTTCTTAGGGAGTCTGTGGGAAAATCAAAAACCAAATCAGATTTTAAATAGGATTACTTCCTTTTTTGATCACGAATACCCCCTTTTGGGTTATTCGTTATTTACAGAGCAAAAAGATGTAGCGGACAAAACACTCAATTTCTTGGGGCAAGAGGGAAAGGAGCCAGAAATTTATTATTCGTCACACAACGGTTACGATTTTGCATTGCCATTTGGAACTAAAATCACAGCTCCTGCAGATGGACTCTTAAGCGGGCATTATTGCATCTCTTGCGGGAACATGCTTTATATAGACCACCCCAATGGGTACAGAACCGTTTATATGCATTTGCAATCAGAGGGTCTAAAAGCCCAAAGTTGGGAAAAAAATATACCCGTTAAAGAAGGTGATGTTTTAGGTAAAGTTGGAATGACAGGGAATACAACAGGGCCACATCTACATTTTCAGGTGCATTTAATCTCCAATTCCAATATATTTCTACACCCTAAAAGCCTCATTGACCCTTTTGGTTGGTGGAACAACAATAAACATGACCCTTTTGCGTTACTCCAATGGGAGGATGCTCTTGGCGCACATTCGGGAAACTCTAGCAAATACCTATGGAAAGAAGAAATCACGCTAGAGGGCGTAAAAAAAGCTTTTTCTGGGCAACCGCTTCTTTTGGATTTAAACAATGTGAACATACAAATCCCTTCGGGAACGCATAACCTTCCCCTAGCTTTTCACTTGGCATACTCCACTCCCCCAACACCACCAGATAAAAAGCTGGAGTATGCGCAAAACTCCTCCATTACAATACAAGCATACGAACTCTCTGGAGAAAAAATATCTCAACTTAAAGACTTCATTACAGTAAGAATAGCCCTTTCAATGGAGGAGTTGACCAACATAAAAATAGACACCCTAGCAATTTACCATTTTAATGAAATTACAAAGCTTTGGGAAAAACTTGAGTCCGTATTTTATGAAGATACATTATTTATTGAAGCACAAACGGATAGTATAAGTAGTTTTGCGGTCTTTGGGGAAAAGCTGGAACAAACAGAGCCTACTACAACCGTACTATATACAGGCAACAGCTCGGATCACTGGTTTACAGAATACCCTTTGGTAACAATGTCTACAGAACCAAATTGCCGAATCTTTTATTCCCTCTTTGGGGAATTTTGGGAAGAGTATACACAACCGTTTTATATAGAACAAGAAGGGATTGTTAGGCTTAGGTATCGCTCTATGAGACCCAACGGAGAGACTGAATCCGTTAGAGTTGCTTGGGTAAGAATAGATACCATGAATAAAGTCAAAAAGACCATGTTTATATATGGGACTCAACTAAATATTCAATAAAGAAAATGCGTGAGAGCCAAACCACGCATAAAATGCTCATTAAACTCAAAAGATCTATTAAACGGATTATTCTATGATCCCTCCCCCTAAAACCCTTAAACCAAAGGAATTTTTCTCATAAAAAACTGCGCTTTGGCCCGGTGCTACTCCAAAAACTTCTCGTGAAGAAGATACTCTCAATGTACTCCCATCAACCAAAGCCTCACATTCGTAAAACTCACCAAGATTCCTAATCCTTACCAAAGAAGAAAAGCTTATTTCGGGTACACTATTTACCCAATGCAAATCATTTACCAAGAATTCAGACCTAAAAGCCTCCCTAATAGGACCAACTATCAAGTTGTTTTTCTCCACATCCTTTGAAACAACATATAAAGGGACACCAACATACTTAGTCAATTCAAACCCATGGCGCTGCCCAACAGTATAAAACCACACTCCCTCGTGTGTACCGATGATTTCACCTTGTGTATCAACTACATTCCCTTTTTCAACCTTGAGCCTCTCTTTCAAGAAATCCCTAATATCAACATCACCAACAAAACATATACCAGTACTATCGGGCTTATCATGGACAGGAATACCATTCTCTTTTGCCAAGATCCTAATATTTTTTTTAGTCATCTCCCCTATGGGAAAAATTGCCTTACTCAATTTTTTTTGATCCAACCGGTATAAAAAGTACGATTGATCCTTAGATGAATCAACCCCAGAATACAAATCATAAGTAGAATCTGCATTTAAGAACTTTTGAGCATAATGCCCCGTAGCAACATAATCAAAACCCTCGTTTAACGCCCAATCCAAAAACAAACCAAATTTTATAACCGTATTGCATAAAATATCTGGGTTTGGCGTTAACCCCAACTCATAAGACTTATAAAAATAGTCAATCACCTGATCCTTATAAGGCTGTATGAAATCCAAATGAGCGTACTTAATACCCAAATGAGTAGCAACCTTTACAGCATCGGATCTTGCGGGGTCACCACTACATCCAGTCCCATTATGCTCCCAACATTGCAAGTAAACTCCGGTAACATCATGGCCTTGATTTTTTAAAAGCATAGCAGTAGTTGCAGAATCAACCCCACCACTAAGACCTACAGCTATTTTTGATTTTTCCTTTGGAAGAAAATTCATTACAAAAGGATTATACCTCCAAAAGCTACAATCATCGTCAAAAATTACAATGCACAAACACTAACCGCTTCTTCCATTTGCGCAATAACTTTTTGGATTATTTCAAGGGCTTCACTGTAACTTAGACGTCTAAAATTATGAGGAAAATAATGAAAAACTCTGTTTCTGCCCACATGCCAAACTTCCCAAAGTCTATCCGCCAAATCCTCCCCTCTTTCATCCACATTTGCAGACTCCCTTAAACAAATTCCTTTAAAAAGCTTGGGATTTGATTTCCTAAAATTGGGGCTCAGAATTCTTCCGATACGAACATCGTCTCCATAAAAATCTTTTTCATCTATTATTCCCACATTCAAAAAAAGCTTTTTCAAAAAACCCTCATAAGCTTTTGAAACGGGAAAAACAAGATAAGAAAAGTCAGTGGTACCTTTGTCTTCTTCTCTAACAAGATCCAAAAGATGTTCAGCGTCAGAAATTAAGCCCTTTATATCCTGCTCCAAATAATCCCATAAGATAGAATCCCTTGAAAGTAGTTGCATAAAAAGAGCATAAAATAAGCTAAGACAAAGGTCAAACCGCAAAGCTTTAAGTAACCTGATATAATGGGCGTATGCAGGAACCAAAAGTAGCACTTGTGCATGACTATTTATTACAGTATGGAGGAGCCGAAAAAACACTAGAGGCTATAATGGAACTATTTCCAGAGGCACCCATTTACACAGGAATATATTCTCCAAAAAACCTTCCCAACTGCATCAACGAAAAAAAGATAATCGCACCCAAGAATTTTCTTTTTAGAATTTTTACTAAACACCTTTCCTTCTTAATGCCATTGATTTTTGAAAACTTTGACCTCAGAGAATACGATATTGTAATTTCAGATTCTGCGTCTTGGGCAAAGGGCGTTTTAACAAAGCCAAATCAATTACATATCAGCTACATTCACACTCCCCCAAGGTTTTTATATGGATATAGCGTAGAAAGCCCAATGAGGTACAGGTGGTACTATAAACCCTTTATAGGTATAGTTGACCACATTTTAAGGGTTTGGGATTATTGCGCGGCACAAAGACCTGACTTTTTGGTGGCAAATTCCGAAACTACAAGGGCCAGAATAAGAAAATTCTATGGGAGACACTCTCACTTAATAAATCCTCCCGTGGAAATAGCCGATGTGGAGAGAAAGAGTAAAGATGTTATACAGAAACCTTATTTTTGCACCCTCGGAAGGTTAGCGGCCTACAAAAATTTTGACCACCTAATTGCAGCTTTTAACTTTCTGGGATGGGAATTAGTCGTAATGGGAACAGGTCCAGAAGAAAAGAGATTGAAGAAATTAGCAAAGGAGAACATAAAGTTTTTGGGCAGAGTAACAGACGAGAGAAAATATGAGGTTTTGGCAAATTCAAAAGGCTTAATAAACCCAGTTGTAGATGAGGATTGGGGTATTGTTCCCCTAGAAGCAATGTCAGTTGGAAAACCCGTATTGGCGCACAAATCGGGGGGTGCCACAGAAAACATAAAGGAAGGGATAACAGGAATGTTTTTTGAATCCCTAAAATTAGAAGACCTCATTGAATCCTTAAAGTCCTTCCAGGAGTCTATAGACAAAAACACTTATAACCCAGAGAGACTAATTAATTATGCAAAAAATTTTACCAAACAAAAGTTCCAGGAGGAATTTTTAGCTTTCGTAAAAGAAAAATGGACAGAACATGCCCGAATATCCTGAAGTTTACACAATTACAAATGACCTTAAAAAGATACTTGTTGGGGCAACTATAAAGAAAATTTATCCACAAGAAAAATACCCACTTTTACCTAACAGCGATGACTTCATAAAAAATCTAACGCAAAGTGTAGTTCAGGAAGTAACACAAATAGCGAAAAATATTGTCATAGAAACAAATAAAGGATACCTAAACATACATCTTGCCATGGCTGGGCAGGTGCTAGTAAAGAAAACAGATAAACCACTAAAATGGGAGCGGGTGGGGTTTAAAATTGAAAATAAGGGGAAGACCTTTTTTCTTTCATTTAGAGATATGCGAATGTTTGGGAAAGTAAGGTTTCTACGGGAAGAAGATTACACAAAACTAAAAAACAAACATGGAATAACTCCTGAAGAAAAAGGCTTCACCGCTCAAAAGCTGGGCGAAATAATAAGGTCAAAAGACACAAAAATCAAAAATCTTCTTATGGAGCAAGATAAAATAGGAGGTTTGGGTAACATTTATGCAACAGAAGCCCTATTTTTAGCAGGGATACACCCCGAAACAAGAACAAATGACCTGAAAACACCCCAAATAGAACTTCTTGCAAAAACAATAAAAAAAGTTATAGAGTCTGGTATAAAAAACAGGGGCACAACCTTAAATGATGAGATGTTTGTAGACATTTTTGGTAAAAAAGGGAAAAATCAAACTTTTTTGTGCATCTACAACAAAACTTCTTGTCCAAACTGCGGGTCAAACGTAGAAACTGTAAAAATATCTGGGAGAAATTCTTACTTTTGTCCTAACTGCCAACCAAAAATTTTGAAAGAGAAATAATGCAGATTACAAAATTGGAACTTATAAATTACAGAAACCACAAAAACCTCTCTATGGAATTTGCAGAAAATACAACCTTAATAATTGGGGGAAATGGTTCGGGGAAAACAAATATTATAGAAGCGATAAACATGCTCTCTACAGGGAAGGGATTTAAAGCAAGTTTTGACAGGGAAGTTATCAACTATAAGGAGAAGAGCTCTACCATAAAAGGAAATATTACTAGGGAAACAAATGACGATACTTTAAAAAAAGAAATAAAAATGGGCATTTTAATACAAAAAGATCAGGATGAAAGTAACAAATCCATAAAGACAGCAAAGATAAACGGTAAACCCCTAAAAATTGGAAATCTTTCAAATAGTTTTAATACTGTCCTTTTCTCCCCTCTTGAGATGAATTTACTAGTCAATGGACCTTCCAAAAGAAGGGATTTTCTAGATACAATTCTTTTCCAACGAGATGATGCCTACAAAAAAGATTTATCCAATTTTACAAAAGTAAGAAGACAAAGGAATAAAATATTAGAAACCTTAAGGGAAAAAGGATCGGGATATGCCCAACTTAAATTCTGGAATGAAAAGCTAATCCAACACGGAAAATCCCTACAGGAAAAAAGAAAACAATTCTTTGAGTACATTAATGATCATATAAACGATGTAATCAAAAAAATAGACCCAAACATTGAAACCAAGGTAAAATATTTGATAAATCCCGCATTAGAAGAAAAGTTGGTTTTGTATCAACAAAAAGAGATATTCGCGGGAGCAACGCTTGTTGGACCACATAGAGATGATTTTATTTTTACATCTAAGGAGTATGGAGAAACTCAAGACTTTTCTAAATTTGCGTCAAGGGGGCAACAGAGAACCTTGATTTTGGCACTAAAGCTATGTGAATTAAGTTATTTGGAACAAAGGATTGGAGAAAAACCTGTTTTACTTTTGGATGATATTTTTTCCGAGTTGGATGAAAAACACCAGATGGCGCTAAAAAATGTGATTGGTGAGCAACAAACTATTATAACCAGCGCAAGTGAAAACACTTCTCAACTTGGTAAAAATATTTACATTCATAGGCTTTAACCTAAGAATTTAATACCAAAGCCCAAACCTAAAAACTAGACCCCCTGCGGGAATTATGCGAGAATTATCCCATACTTCCAAAAGGAAAGATAAGATGTTTATTCCAGAGTACACAATTACAAATAAGATACTTCAGAATATAGCAAAAATAGAACACACAAAGGCCATTACAGAAATGTGTGTGATCCTAGATTCCCTAAGGAAAAGGCAACAAAAAGAGGCAACAATTGACTTTATAAGAAAAAATCTCCTTTTAGAAGGGATAAAGACATCAGAGGAAGAGATCAAAAAATACATAGATGAAATAACGCCATTTCCTGCAGGAATAATTCACGGGATTAAAAAGGGGTTAGAAATTACTCAATACCCTACTATTTCTCTTGAAGCAAATGAAAAAGACTTAACCGAACTTTATATGGCAACAAAGGATACAACCAAACCACTTCAAGTTTTTAGGGATAGGAAATACCACAATTCAGATGCAGAAAGCGCTCCGGAAGAAATACTCTCTAATATCACAGAATTTTTGGATTGGGTTAACAGCTTGGATGGGCGGGAAACACATCCGGTGGTGAAAGCGGGAATAATAAAAGGCCGTCTAATGCTAATAAAACCCTTTGTAACAAATAATGAAGTGGTGAGCAACTTATTTGCATACAAGTACCTGCGAGAGGAAAAATATAACCTAAACGATTATTGTCACCTAGAAATGGCGTATGTAGAAGACCTTTTAGGATACAAAGACGCGCTAGAATCAATCACAAAGGAAGGCGATATGACCACATGGATAAATTTCTACACAGAGGCAATGGCTTTTATGGCAGAAAAAAAGCGAGAGGAAATTTTACTGCTTTCTAAAGACACAAAGATTCTACAAGCAAGCGGAAGTGCAGAACTTACTGAAAGACAAGAAATAATAGTAGCGTACCTGCAAGATTATGGAAAAATTCAAAACAAAGATTTTGAAATCATTTTACCAAACGTTTCGGAAGATTCAGTTCTCAGAGATTTAAAAGTGCTTATGGACAAGGGAATTGTTGTAAAAAAAGGAAAAACTAAGTCCTCAAGATATGAGTTGGTATAAAGATACATCCGCACAAAATAACCTACCATTAATGCCTATACCATATTCATAACCTTCCTAATGTTACTCAAATACTTAATATATGGTTGCACTACCTCACCGAAAAAAGTACTATATTAAGTAATGGATTCACAAAAGCCATACAACATAGAACCCCACATAGAATCAGCACTGTGTTATTTGCCCTTTTTGGGCATTGTAGTATTGCTGACAGAAAAGGAAAACAGAAACACAAGATTCCACGCATTTCAATCAATATTTTTTTGGATTTGTGCTATTGCAGTAGCCAGTATAATCCAAACCCTAAAATTTTTAATCATTGGAATATTTTTGGCACCAATTTTTAACATTGGAATAACAGGGCTTTGGTTTTATATGATGTGGAAAACTTATAATAAAGAAAGAGTAGAACTTCCTGTTATTGGAAAGTTGGCCAAAGAGCAAGCAGAAAAGGGAGAAAGCGCACCTAAAAACAATTTTGAAAACTAATGAGGAGCTTTAGTGGAGGATATTGCCGATATAATAAGACAAAAAAATGTAAAGTCTGACCCTCGAAATAAGCATGAATATCAAGCTTATGGAAACAGACTTTCCGAAGAATTTGCCGATCCAAAACACAGAGCTTTATACATAAAACTGGCAAAAGATGAAGATAGAAACCTGTTGGAACAGGCTAGAGAGTATGTGATGAGATCTGAGAGAGCCACCACCAAAGGAAAACTTTTTATGTGGAAATTAACCGAGTTAAGAAAGGCAAAGGAAGCAAAAAGCGATAAAGACCAGGATAATTAAATTTTAGGAATAAGGAAAAACAAAAGGGAATAAAAATGAAACTAATTAAGAAAATTTTTGAGATATACAAAGTTCAGATACTACTTTCCCTAACACTTTTTATTACACTTTTAGCACTACTGGGGATAAGAAGTCCGACCAATATAGTAATGACCTTACTGGGATGCATTTTGGGAACTTTTATTCTGGATCTGGACTATATTATTTACGCTTATTTTACGGACCCCAATCAAGATTTTTCGGTTACATTAAAGGGATTTATTAGGCACAAGGATTATATCAACGCCATTTCTTATGTTTTCTACCATAAAAACGATGTGAAAGAAAAAACCCTTCACAGCGTGTTATTCCAAGTGATTTTGCTGGCTCTAACCTTCTTTATGATCTTCTCACCACTAAACTTATTTACAAAAACCATGATTATTTCCGGATATGCAAATTCCCTCTACAGAATAACCGAAAGCTATTTTTCCGAAAATGTTATGGAATGGTTTTGGCTATTAAAAGAGCGCCCATCACAAAAAGGAGTAAAGGCTTACATCATCATAAGTGTATTGGCCTTACTAATAATGATTCAATTTATGTAACCTATGTATGGGCTACTAATTAGCATAGGGGGTATTTTAGCCTTTTTAATTTCCGAAAAAGCAGCAAAAAAACAACGGCTTGATCTAGGAATTTTTTATCCAACTGTGAATTTTACAATTATTGGAGGGGTTGTTGGGGCAAGAATTTGGCACGTAATAGATTACTGGTGGTTTTACAGCCAAAATTTTAGACAGATATTTGAGATTTGGAAGGGGGGATTAGGAATTTTTGGGGGCTTGATTGGGGGGAGTTTTATAATAATACTAACCCTTTTCTTAAAAGGTGAACATAAAAGGATTTGGCTGTGGCTAGATACCTTTGTACTTGGATTACCACTAGCGCAAGCAATGGGGCGTTGGGGAAATTATTTTAACCAAGAAATTTATGGAATAGAAACATCGCTTCCGTGGGGTATCCTAATAAAAGGGCAAAAGCACCATCCATTGTTTTTGTACGAGTCAATATTAGATCTGTGTTTGTTTTTTGTGCTTCAAAAAATGTGGAAAAAACAAGAGGAACCCGAAGCAGATAAGAAAAAAAATGGGCTAAAAGAGGGAACTGTTTTTGCAACTTATACATTTGGATATATGTTTATTAGGATTTTATTGCAACCTCTGAGAATGCATTAAAAATTGAGGACTTCTGCTAAAATTAAACCATGACAATCTACATCGCATCCGACCACGGAGGATTTGAACTTAAAAATTTTCTTGTAAAAGAACTCAAAAACAACGGATTTGTAGTGGAAGACGCGGGACCATTTGAATATAACGCTTTAGACAATTACCCAGAAACCACAAAGGAAGCACTAAAAAGAATTCAGGAAAATCCCAAAGACAGAGCCATTTTAATTTGTAGGAATGGTGTAGGAGTAAATATTTTTGCTAATAGGCACAAGAATGTTCGTGCGGGGCTCTCTTGGGAAACTAGACACGCAAAGTCGCATCGATTGGATGACAATACAAATGTCTTAACACTACCTGCAGACTATGTAACCAAGAAACAAGCAACAAAAATAGCGATAGAATGGCTTAAAACAGAATTTTCAAAAGAAGACAGACATATTAAAAGAATTGAACAAATTGAGGGTCTTTCATGATCATCCCAGGAATATTAGAAGAGACTATAGAAAAAGTCAGGGAAAAAGTTAAACAATTGGATGAAACAGCGCCCCTTATCCAGATTGATATCGCAGATGGAATTCAAGTTGAAGGAAAAACTACACTTGATATTGAACAAATTCTAAAAATAGAGACACCCACAAGAATTGAGCTTCATTTGATGGTAAACAATCCCCTATTTTATTTGGAAAAAGTGAAAAACCTAAACAGAAGCCGTCTAATAAAAAAAGTCAGCATGCACTTGGAAGGTTTTGAGAAAGAATATATTAAAAGTTTTTTGCACAAAGCTCAAAACATGAAATTATTAGCAGGGATTTCGGTTAATATGGAGACTCCCATAGAAAACCTCATCCCATACAGAAAAGAGCTAGATTTTATACAACTTTTAAGTGTAAAACCAGGAAAACAAGGAAACATTTTTGCTCCCACAGCGCTAAAAAAGGTAGAACATACAAAAAAACTGTTTACGGAAACCAATATTCAAGTAGATGGGGGTGTGACGAAACAAAACTTTCTAGCCATCTTGCAAGCTGGGGCGGATAATGTTGTAATTGGTTCTGCAATATTTAGTAAGGAGAAACCAGAAGAAGAATATTTAAGTTTTGTAAAGGAGGAACAAAAATGGATAACAGAAAAATTAAAAAAATAGCCTTTCTGGGAGGGGCTGCTTGGGAAAACGATTCCAAGGTTTTTAGAGAAGCCTTTGAAACTGCAAAATTATTGGCAGAAACCGGATATGAAATTGTGAATGGAGGGGGACCTGGCGTAATGAGAGCATCTACAATGGGTGCAAATGCAGTAAACGGAAAAGTCTTGGCGGTAACATATCACCCTAACAAAAAAAAGAAAAATTACGAGGGCATTGATCCCGAAAACCATTTTGACCAAGAGATAATCACATTAGATTACTTTGATAGAACAAAGGTTATGCTTCAAAATTCGGATCTCCATATTGTTTTTAAGGGAGGAACGGGCACAATAAGCGAATGGGGCATGACATGGGCAAGCTCTAGAATTCACGAAGGCAACCATAAGCCAATAGTATTATTTGGGGATTTTTGGCAGGAAATACTGGAAGTTATAGAAAAAAACTTATTAATTAGACCAGGAGAAATGGAATTGCTTAAGATTTGCCTAACTCCAAAAGAAGTTCTGGATTATGTACAAGAGTTAAACTCAAAAGCATAAGTAGGGAATATAATTGGATCCCTTGGGGATCTAAAGCCAAAAAATTATTAAAAACAAAAGATGCCACAACAAAATCTGCCAAATTTAGAAGGCAATGTTTTAGTAGAATCAGTAGAAGAACTACAACGCATAGCTAATGAGTTAAGAATAGATGTGCTAGAGATGCTGTATAAAGCAAAATCGGGACATGGCGCAGGTTCTTTGGGAACTGCAGAGATTTTCGCATGCCTTTATTTTTCTAGCCTAATTATAAATCCAAAAAACCCAAAGGATCCAAAAAGGGACATCTTTGTTTTATCAAACGGACATATTTGCCCAGTTTTGTATGCGACTTTGGCCAAAAAAGGCTTCTTTGCAAAAGAGGAGCTTGCCAATTTTAGAAAAATAAATTCACTTTTACAGGGGCATCCTTCCCTTGAGATACCTGGCATAGAAACCTGTTCAGGATCCCTGGGTCAAGGACTTTCTATAGCCGCAGGAAGAGCTTTTTCCAATAAAATGGATAATTTAAGTACACATATATACTGTATGACAAGCGATGGCGAGCTAAACGAGGGGCAAACATGGGAAGCAGCGATGTTTGCTCCAAAGTATAAACTTACTAATCTAACTTGGATAATAGACAGAAATAATATCCAAATTAGCGGCCCTACCGAAAAGATAATGCCTCTAGAGAACATTAGAGAAAAATTGGAAAGTTTTAATTGGTATGTGCTTGAAATTGACGGCAACAGCGTAATAGAAATACTTAGTGCATTTAAAATGACCAAGAGGATTTTAACTCATCCATCTGCTATAATTGCACATACCGTACCTGGAAAAGGAGTGGACTTTATGGAAAACAAACCAGACTGGCATGGGAAAGCCCCAAATGAAGAGGAAAAAACCAAAGCAATTAGACAAATTAGAAAATTATTAAATTAAGAAGTAAGGATCTAACAACCAGAATGACAAATAAAAATAAATCTAGCATCAAAGTTTATGTGAACATTGTACCTTTAATAATTATTTTCCTGCTTATTGGCGGGGCAGGATACTTTTTATTTGGGCAAGACATAAAGCTCCCCTCCTTCAAGCCAGAGGACTCCATTAAGGTAACAAGAATAGATGGTTTCCCCTATAGAATAAATGTAAAAGAACCACGAGAAAAGACAAGAAAAATTATCAAATCAGAGGAAGAACTAACCGCATATATGGCAGAAATAGACCCAGAGGGACAAATTGACCTTAGAGAAAATTTTAACTTTAATAAAAATTTTTTGGTGGCAGTCTCAACGGAAACAATCCAAGATCCCTGGACTAAATATAGGATAAAGAGGGTGGAAAGGGATTCTAGAAAACAAAAGCTAACCGTAGAGCATGAGCTAACTGTCCCTGTGACAGAGTGCCCTGAAGAAAAAGAGGAAGAGGAGACAACGGATAAAGCGGACGCGGAAGAAACCACACAAGCAATAATTGTAGATATGATTCAAATTAGCAAAACCAATTGGGAAGTGGAACTTAAAGCATTAACAAGAAAACTGCCCTGTAATGAATTTTAAAGACAACAAAAAAGGAATCAATTGTGAATATAAGTCCACTAGGGAGGCTTTTGGAGAGATATTAGTAGAAATGGGAAATGAACTTCCCAAAGTAGTTGTGGTCTCCGCGGATTTATCAGAATCCACAAAAACCCTTGATTTTGCAAAGAAGTTTCCAGAGAGATTTATAGAAGTGGGCGTGGCGGAACAGAACATGGCGGGAGTTGCAACAGGACTCGCCCTAGCTGGAAAAATACCTTTCATGACATCCTTTGGAGTTTTCTCCCCAGGAAGAAACTGGGATCAAATTCGGCTAGGCGTTTGCTATAACAAAGCAAATGTAAAAATTGTGGCAACACATACAGGGCTTTCCCCTAGTAAAGATGGAGCTACCCATGAGGCTTTGGAAGACATTGCTTTAATGCGAGTTTTACCCAACATGACAGTACTTTCTCCATGTGAC
>JAGPFW010000045.1 GCA_018056275.1 Patescibacteria group bacterium | reverse complement strand
TTGTATATGAAAGGGTATCTCATTAGCAATACCCGCTTGTATAGAGTCAATGGTGGCAATAACAACTTGAGGTAAAAAAACGGAATTCAACAAATCGGCGTGTCTATTTATAAAGTCTTGCTTAAACTCAGGGTTATTTAAAAGTCCACGAATAATTACTGTTGCAAATTCGTGGCCTTTTATATTGGGTGCCGTAACAAACTCAAGCAAATTCGAGCCCGCCTTGTCAAAACCAGTGTCTGTATCATACATAAGCCATCTCCATCTTCCATCCAAGCCATACCTAGCTTGTGGATCATACTCTTGGGTTTTAAATCGCCACACACGCAAATTGGGGTGGTTCCAATCATCATTGCAAAAATAAAGTTGGGAGTTAAAGTAATCAATAAAGTTTTCCACATCCATCTGAGTTTGTATATAGGCATAATTCTGGGGTAAAGACATATCCTGTGTTTTTATGAATTCAAACATCTCCAAATAGTGCTGTTCATCCCCAATATCTCCCTCTATTATTTCAGGATATCCGTTGTTGTACCTATCAGGATGCAAAACTACAACCGTATCATCCTTTACACCATAATGATTTTTAAAATACCTCTCATCAAAATATTCCCTAATATTATGAATCCCCCAGTATTCCCCATTTAAGTAAACAACCGAAGGGCGGTAATTTTGAGTATCTATCTTTAAATCCTTAACCAGGGATTGCATAAGAGCATCACGCATCATGGTAGACCACCAATCGTTTCCAGAGCCTCGCAACAATAACCGCCTAAATCTATGATAGTCCACACCGGGAAAAATGCGGTGAATTATCAAATTCTGTCCATATTCTCTGCGAGCTATTAGCCGTAAACCTTTTTGAGAATTACTCCTTGTAGCTCCTCCATGAATTCTTAGGCCCAAATCCATGGCAAAACCCAATTTTCCATCAGGTTCAAAGTACTGAACAAAAACAGGCCTTTCCCAATCCCGACCTCGTTGGAAAAAATTTTTATTTTCGCCCCCAACATAAATCCCAGTTTTTTTACTCCATAAATTATCAGGTTCCGTGATTATGGAGATCACAGGCAAATCAAAGTTCCTTCCTATAATAAAAGTATTTGAGAAAACCTTTCCAATAGGTTTTTTGCCAGAAGAATCGTTTTTATAAACTTGGGCTCTGATCACTGTGGGTTTAGTTAGAAATATAGGGCTAGTATATGGAAGAGATTCTTCCGTTGGAATAGCCCCATCTACTGTATATCTAATCTCTGCTCCTGATTTAGAAGTGGCCAAAGTCAAAGTAATCGGATCGGCATAAAATCCACTGGCTTGGGAGAAAATTATATAAGGCTTCTCGGCTAAAATTGAGGTAACAAACATGCTAGAAAAAAAGAGTAGGGTTAAAACAATGACTGCTAGCGCAACCAATCGGTTAAGGTTTTTCGCAAAAAAACGCCTTGCTCTTTTTATCAAAGACTTTGGCCGTATAACAGCAAAAAATGTGTTTTCAAATTCTTGGAAAAGAATCAACTAAAACTCCCATTAGCTAAATATACCCTTGTCGGCAATAAAGCTTACTTTTATACCTTTATCCATTGAGCGCAACGCCTCTTCGGCGGAGTTAAGATTTGAAAGATTTGAAAACCTTACATACAAAACTGCCTCCGTATAATCTTGGGCTCTATCAATTCTTCGTAAAACAACGAGAGACGCAAATTTTTTTAATACATTCACAATTTGGTCTAGATTTACTTTCTGCATCTCCTTGGAAGAGATTGTTAAAAAAAGATTTTGCTCTTTATAAGTTTTGGTAAGTAATGCTTTACAAATTAAAATAAGCGAGATAAAAGCAAACGCCAATAGTGTAATAAACCTTTGCCCTGCACCAATTCCTAAACCAATAGAAATAACAAAAAACAGGTAAGCCAATTCTTCAGGTTCCTTTATGGCAGAACGAAATCTAACAATGGAAAGAGCGCCTACCAGCCCAAGCGAAAGCGCCAAAGAAGCTTTTACAACAGTAATAATGAACATGGTAGTTAAGCCAAGAATTATAAAATTGTTAGAAAAGGCTTTTCTGTTAGAAAGTGAATTGCCAAATTTAACATATATCTGAGCCAAAATTAAAGAAAGAAGCGCAACTATAGCAAGATCTACATAAAATTCAGAAACAGTGCCAGGCAAAAATTGAGTATTAAGGTAAGAATTTATAACTTGCTGATTTATCATTTTTTTATTTTAACATAATGAGCTTTTTTCTTTAGAACAAAAAGAGAAAGGGGAAAGGATAGGGCTTAAAAATACTACAATAAAAGTAATGCTACAATAAAGGCATGAAAGTAGACATAATATAGATATGAGAGTAGCAATAAACGGAAGCCAACTAATAGAGCCTCTTCCCGCTGGACCAGAAATTTATGCGTTAAACATAATTTTGGGGTTGGGAAAAACAGACTTTAAAAATGAATACACAATTTTTTTGCCTAAAAAGCCCCCACAAGAAACACTTACAAAATTGCAAAATCTTCCTCCTAATTTTGAGCTAAAGATTTTACCAAAAGTATTTTCATGGACACAGATTAGTCTTGCTTTGGCTTTAATAAAGCGCGCAAGTATTTTTAGGAAAAAATCCAACCAATTTGATGTGCTTTTTTCACCAATTCACACACTTCCTTTTTTGGCCTTAGTTTTAACTTCGCCTAAAATAAAAACGATTTCTGTAATTCATGGCTTAGAATTTTTAACCAATCAACAACCTTTAAGGCTTCTTCAAAAAATGACCAAGGGTTTACCCGAAAGGCTTACATGCATGTTTTCTGATCAAATTGTGGCACCATCGGATGCAACAAGGGAATCAATTTTAAAAATGGCGCAAAAAAATGGATGGATTTTAAAGAATAAGGATATTAAGGTTGTACCCGAAGGAGTAGCCGATATTTTTATGAAGCATAAAACCTATACTGAAAAGAGCTACCAAGGCAAACTGGCACAATATAATATCCCTAATGAGCCATACTTAATTTTTATTTCAACAATACAACCCAGAAAAAACCTAAAAGCGATTGTAGAAGCCATTTCCATAGTCAAAAATCAATATGGCAAAAAAATAAATTTGGTAGTTTGCGGCAAAAAGGGATGGAACTACCAAGACGATCTAAATTCACCTCAAAAGTTTGGGGTTAAAGACCAAGTATTTTTTGTGGGAAGAGTGCCAGATGAAGATCTAGTGATATTGCTAAAAAATGCAAAGGCTTTTATATCTGCAAGCCTAGACGAAGGATTTGGACTACCAGTGTTGGAGGCAATGACCGTTGGCACTCCACTAATAATTTCAAAGATTCCAGCACATAAAGCTCTGGCAGGGGAATTTGCCATTTACATAGACCAAAATTCAACTCAAGATATTGCTCAAAAAATTAATTTGTTTTTGGAGGAGGATAAGGAAGTAACCAAAAAAAAGGTTGAGGGGGCTAAGAGGTTGGCAGGGAATTATTCGTGGGAGGAAAGTGCTAGACAAATATCCGGCTTATTTCACAAAATAAGTTTGGATTTATAAAATAAGGTAAAATGCAAAAATGATCATAAAACCTCCAGTCCCAGAAAAACAATCAATACAAGAGATAGCCAAAATCTTTTTGGGAGAAGAAAAAATATTAGAAATAAAAGACATTTCGTTTAAACAAGGGTGGAGTACCAAATACTTATTTGAAATATACACAGAAGAAAAACCCTTAAAACCATCAACAGCGCTTACAAATAAGACAAATGTAAAAGGCTATATTTTAAAAGGAAAAACAAAGGAACAAAGAAAAGGCTTCATGGAATCAATGCGCCTAATGGAGTTTTTGCTAAAAAAGGGGTTTTTGGTTAGAACTCCAATAAAAACCATTAAAGGAAAAAATTATTCACACAAAATCAAGATTATAGAAGAAAACGCCCAAACCGAAGAGATTTACTGGTCAATGACTAGCTTTATAGGAGGCATTGATAGCGATGTAACCAAATTTTCGCCAAATACAGCCTCACAACTAGGCGAAAAAGTAGCAAAGTATATTAGTTTTACAAAAAATAAGAAAATTTTTAGCAAAATAATGGGAATAAGCTCACCAAAACAAGAGGAACGGCTTACTTTTATAAGAAGAGTTCATAGGCACAAAGATTTTTTGAAGAAAATGCTCCCCAAGGAATTTGAAGCCTTTATGTTTTGGGAACAAGAAAATGAACCTAAACTAGAATGGTTTTTTAAGAGTAGAGAACCAAAGGCCATTTTGCACGGGGATTTAAATCAAAAAAATATCCTAACTTCTCAAGACGGAAAAGAAATAATAGCTATTATAGACTGGGATCATTGTAAATATGACTACATCCTAACCGATATAACAACTCCCATAAATCTGTTTTTTGAATACACAAGTTGTGAGCATGCAGAAAAATTAAAAAAAGCGTATTTAGAGAAGATTTTGGCAAAATTCCCAACAAAAACAGAAATAGTCAGGTTGGTGGGAGAATACCAGGCTAGTAAAAACAAATGGGAATCTATTTTGTTCTACACAGGGTTGATTGAAGAATTGGGCGATTCAACAGGAGAGTTAAAACAATTTACGGATAATGTAAAAGGAGAGGGAGAAAAATGGTCAAAAATCATGCAGTGTTGGGAAACAGCATAAATCTAGGATTTTGGGAAAATTTAAGAAGTGCCAAAAAACCTTTTTTGGCTTTGGCTCCAATGGAAGATGTTACCGATTATGCTTTTAGGGAAATATTGGCAAAAATAGCCCCTCCCGATGTTTTTTTCACCGAATTTACCAATACAGAAGGTCTTATGTCTGTTGGGAGAGAAGCAGTCATTAAAAGACTTTTATTTTCCAAACAACAAAGGCCAATTGTTGCGCAATTGTGGGGAACTAATCCTGAAAATATGAGAAAATCCGCCAAACTTGTGGCAGAGCTTGGTTTTGATGGGATTGACATAAACATGGGTTGCCCTGATAAGTCAGTGGTAAATGTGGGAGCTGGTGCGGCTTTGATTGAAAATAGGGATCTTGCAAAAAAATTGATTGAAGCGGCAAAAAAAGGAGCTGAAGATGCGGCTGAAGTTAATGCAAAGAGTATTCCACTGAGTATTAA
>JAGPFW010000006.1 GCA_018056275.1 Patescibacteria group bacterium | reverse complement strand
AATAGTAACAAAAGCATTTGCTACAGAAACACCCGCCATTCTTTCTGCCCTCTCTAGGCTTGTAGATATTGACTCAACAGCCTCATCAATATCAACCACACACCCTCGTTTTATTCCCTTAGAAGGTACAGCACCAGAAACACCTATAATGGAGATTTTATTTTCGTAAACTGTTGCAATTGCAGTGCTTACTTTTTCGGAGCCAACATCTATTCCTGTAATTATTTTTTCCTTGGGCATAAAAGTCTATTAGTATGATACTACCACTTTATCATACCGTAAATCTATGGATTTGGGATTTTTATCTTCAAAATCAAGCGATTTGAGAAGTTGAGAAAGCGTAGATAAGGCAAAAAACTTATCTTTTTCATTATCTATCAACACAAGTATCCCCTCTTTTGTGTAAAAGCTTACATAATCTTTGTGAAAAGACATGCTAGATGATTTTATTTTAGTTTCTGCTAAAGAAGCTATAAGGTCAAAATACGTAGAGACAAGCTCTCTATTAACAAACTCTCCTATTCTTAACTCCCCAACATAGTTTATGATCGGAAGGTTTTTGTAGTCGGGATCAACAATACCCAAAAGATAGCCCTCTTCATCAACTAGAAAATATTCCGGAAGTGTGTCACTTTTTAATAAAGCTAACGGTACTCTTTCTTCAACAAAAACAATGATGCCAGACGGGTATCTTTTTTGGACCTCAATGAATTTGGCACCTAAAAAAATCTCGCTCACTTCTTTAGAAAGGGTTTTTGTATCAATCAAAAATATTCGTTGATCAAGCGTTTTTGGCTTGACATAGTTCCAAAGATCCACAGAATTAACAAATGTAGATGCGCCTTTTATCTCCAAACTTTTTACAATAAAAAATGGTGATCTAAAAAGGGCATAGTAAACTCCATAAAGAAGCAGGGATACTAAAAAACCAGTCAACAATGCTTTTTTTACTTTCTTAAAAGCAAGATAGAACCTCCTAGGTTTTTTCTTTGCTGCTTTTTCTAAGGATTTTTTGCGAACATATATCATTTTACAAGTTTAGACATCTCTTTATACATTATTTCTAAGGTCGCCTCCGAATAACATGGGGTATTCTGACTTAAAGAACGAGATATTTGTCTGACTTTGTGCAAAGACTCAATTATGTTTTTGCAATTCAAATCACCTTCCGAAAGTATGACACCCAACCCAATCTTTTCTAGTGTTCTTGCGTTTAAATATTGTTCATTATGAGAAACCCATGGGATGGGGATAAGTACCGCAGGCTTTTGAAAGGTCTTTATTTCAAAAACTATGTGAGCTCCCGCACGGGTAAGCAGTACATCTGCTTTTGAAAACACTTCCCCTATTTCTGAATCCATAACAAATTTTCTTAAATAATATTCACCCAACATAGTGTCGGAATATCCTTTTTCTTTGGAAGCATTTTGCACAATCCTGCTATACCATTCGGATAACTTATCAAAATCTCTATAAAGTGAATGATCTCCACATTGATGAATTATGTTGTATTTTCTCAATAGATCAGGTAAACAATGATAAATTGCCTCATTAATTTTGTGCGATCCCGTTTTTCCACAGGTTATGTAAAGGACAGGCAAATTGTTTTTAAATATAAAATTATTTGACTGGATCTCAAATAGGGCTCTTCGTAACGGAAGCCCCGAATAAACCGTTTTTGAGTCGGGAAAATAACTAAAAGATTCTTCGTGGGAAATTAATACAGTTTTTGCAAATATAGAAATCAGTTTGTTAGCATATCCCGCTACAACAGTTTGCTCATGGGTAAGAGAAGGAATACCCAAAAGCCATCCAACAATAACTACAGGAACCGCCAAATATCCCCCAAAGGAAAAAATTACATCGGGTTTATATTTCAATAAATAATAAAGGGCATAAATAAACCCCAATGGAATTTTTGCAAGTCTAAAAATATTGTATGTTTTGTAAAACTTTCCTGCAGGAAGGTTAATAAAGGGAATGTTCTTTTCTATAATCTGAATATATTCCAAAGTTGGATTTTCATCTCCTTTAGCACTATTCTTATGTCCAAACCAAATGATTTCTGCTAAAGGATCTTTTTCTTGAATATAGTCAATAAGCGGAAGAGCACTTGAGTGATGTCCACCAGTCATGGCAATTTTCATATGTTTATTTTATCTTAATTACTGTGGTTTTTCAGAAAGATAATTGTGAATTATTACCTTAGAAGATTAAAGGAAGAAGTAATAGAGAGAATTAAAAATTTTTGGTGGTTCCTTCCCACCAAAAGGGCATGTTAAAACCCCTTTATAAGAGTTGCCGTACTTGCGATATCCCAACCGACTAAGTCATTACCAAACATCCTTTTCAAGCTATCCGAGGTCTTATCGAAATAAGTATCGTATGCCTCATCTGTACCATCACTTTCGTAAGCAAAGCCAATACCATTTTGGTCTTTACTTACTTTTCTAATGTAGAGTTGCACATACCTAGCGTCCTTGGCTAACTCATTAGCTACTTCAATTAATTCTTTTTCACCCACGCGTTCGTGAAACTTCCAAAGTCCCATTATTAGGTTTTTTGACTTTTCCATAATAATCACCTCCTTTAAAAAAATATCCGTGGTTTCTCCACGGATTCTTTTACTGCTCTTAGCCTCGTAGTAGTTTTAAGCTACCTATAAAAGAAAAGGAAAGGGAAGGAACCACTAGCATTATACCATACTTTATGAGAATGGCTCTATTTCCTACTTGCGATGGCACCTTCAGCTATTTTCCTCTCAAGCGGGTCCTTAATTGATGTTTGGCAAGATTATGCTTTATCCAACATAAATGGATTCCAACCATCTTTGCTATATCCGCAAAGATAATACATATTACGCCAAGAAGGTGTTTGGTATACAAAAATGTTTTGATAATGGCGATTACCTATTTTTTGATAAGTACCTTTCTAATAAAAAATGCCGAAGCTAGATTCCCTGTTTCTTGTTCTCAGGTAAAGAAAACTTCCTTCTGGTGTTTTTTTATATCAATAGGAGATTTTTTTATGCCTCCTCCTAAGTAAGCCAAGATATAGTAGTTTGTAAGGCCTAAAACGGGACGCACCCCAATAGCAAAAGGTGCACCAAGTGGAGATGTACACTACTTTAGAAACTAATCACAATATTTACTCACATTTGCCAACAGTCCCAACCCACACATTACAAAAAAAAGCGAAGAGCCTCCATAAGAGATTAGAGGTATTGGAACTCCAGTTAAAGGGATCAATTGAACCATAGAGGCAACATTTACAAAAAATTGCAATCCCATCCAAGAAGTAACTCCCACAGCCACAGATTTTGAGAACATATCTGGCGCAGAAGAAGCAATATTAAAACCTTGATAAATTAAAAACGAATACAGGATAACAAGAGAAACGGTTCCAAAAAAACCAAGTTCTTCACCTATAATTGCAAAAATTGAGTCAGAAGCGACTTCTGGTAGATATTGGTATTTTTGCCTTGACTGCCCTATTCCAACTCCAAAAGCGCCACCAGATCCTAAAGAAATAAGAACCTGTCTTGTATGGTAACCCGAAGAAAGCGCAGTATTACCAGAATCACCACCCATTACTAGGGTCATAAAACGTTGACGACGATAAGGCGACGCAAGCATTAAAACCAAAAAGAGCACCAATATAACCGGCACCAACAGATAAAAAGGCTTTAGAGAGGCACCTGAGCAAAAATATATCGCAAAGGAAATTAAAAGAATAAGCGTTGCGGTTGACATATTTGGTTGCAACAAAACCATAACAAAAACCAAACCCACAGGAATAATAAACGAAATAAATATATTTTTATCCAAGATTTTGGCTGAAGAAAGCCTTTTTGAAAGGAGAGCAGATACAAAGATTATTGTCGTTAATTTTGCAAGTTCAGACGGCTGAAGACTAAGCACACCCAAAAAGGGAATCTCTGGCAATGGGGCGGAGTTTATATGCAACCACCTATAAGCACCATTAATACAAGGCACAAATGCACGCGATGGGGAACATTCAATTAAACCTACCTGAAAAGTAAAAAACCCAAAGAAGGAAAGAATAAAAAGAACAACAAGTGTAATTACAAACAAAAAACTGCTATATCGTATCCAAGTCTTATAATGAAAAGTATAGAAGATAAAAAAACCCACCATACCAACAATAACCCAACCCAAATGTAAAAACATGAACCTATATGGGGAACCATAAATGCTTTGTGAGTAGAAAATAGTAGAGTTATATATAGCAAAAATTCCCATTAAAAGCAGAGAAAATACAACAATCAAAAGTGGCGTAGTCTTTTGATAACTTTTTAATAATTCTTTTTTTCTTCTGGGCATAGAACCAACTTGTAAGGAAATCTACAAAAGAGCTACAAATATACCTATGAATGCAAAAAATATGCCAAAAAGCCAAAATCTCATAGTAACCTTTGTCTCCGGCCAACCTAACAGCTCAAAATGATGATGTAGGGGAGCCATTCTAAAAATTCTTTTTTTTGTAAGCTTTACAGACCAAGATTGCAGGGGGCTTGAAATCCCATCGACTATGAATACTGCTAATAAAACAAACAAAGCAAACTCACGGTGCATAATTATTGATAACATTACTAAAGTGGCCCCCAAAACATGAGAACCAACATTTCCCATAAAAACTCGAGCAGGATAAATATTAAAATATAAAAAAGGTATTAAGGCACCAACAAACGTAGCAATAAACTTTGAAAGTGAAAAATACCCTAAAGAGACTGCCAAAACCCAATAAGCACACAGAGATATAAAACCCAAACCACCGGCCAAACCATCCAAGCCATCGGTAAAGGCTACAAAATTGAGGATGGTAATAAAAAGCAACACTATAAATATTGGGTAAAACAAGCCAAGATTAACATCGCCAACCAAAGGAAACCATATAGTATGCCATCCCAACTTAAAGTAAGTCCAATAAGCCACAAAAATCCCGATTGCTAAATGGAATAAAAATTTTTGATAGGATTGCAATCCCCGCTCCGGGCGGCTCCCCAAAACAGAAAAAAACTCTTTAATAAAAGCGAAAGGCTTCCCAAATAGACGAGAAAGCAAATTTCCAAAAAAAGAGGCCATGGGGGAAATAAAACGTAACAACAAAAGCTTTAGCGGATTCTCATCCGTAGAGCCAGAAGTAGACCTAAAAACTTTCGTAAAATCTTCAATTAAACCAAAAAGTCCCGCCAATGAAGCCACAAAAATAGGAAAAAGGGTTTGGGTCCTTGAGCGATTAAAAATAAAAGTAATTACAGAAACTGTAAAAATAAAGACCAAACCCCCCATAGTGGGAGTACCTTTTTTCTTTAAATGGGTGGCAGGACCATCTTCTCTTATTCTCTCTCCCATCTGAAAGGTGTAGACAAACTTTATCCATATTGGGTATAAGACCGCAGAAATAATTAAAGACGCAAAAAGATAAAGTAAGTCTATCAACATACTTTTAGTATATCACTTGCAAGAAGAAATCTTTGCTCCAAGCTTTTGCAGTTTTACAACTAAATCTTCAAAAACTGCATCTAGGTATTCAATTCCTCTTATATCAACCACTCCTTCCGAAGAGAGAGCAGCCAAAAGTAATGCCATCCCAGAACGAATGTCAGATATATCCAAAGTCACAGGGTGAAAAACAGTAGGACCTGTGATAGAAACTTTTTCTGGGGTGCCTTCCAAAATTGAAATCCTTGCACCCATACGATTCAAATCCCTAATATATCCCCAAACATCCGAATAAATATTTTCACTTAAAACACTAACTCCTTGTGCTTGGGTTGCCAACACGCACAGGGCGGGCATCCAATCCGTGAGAAACCCAGGAGCGGGATTGGAGGATACATCCACAGGAACAAACGTCTCACCGCCATACCAAACAGACAAGTCATTACCTTGAAACTCAAAATTTGCACCCATTTTGTTTAAAACACTTAAAAAGGCCGAAACAGAAACTTTGTTCACATTCTTTATGGTTACGGATCCCTTTGTTAGTAACCCCGCAACAGCAAAGAATATTGCCTCATTCTTATCTCGCTGCACCTCAAAAACCCCTCCTTTAAATATAGTACCGCCAGTCACTTCAATCCTCCTAGATTCAGTACGCTTTACATTTGCGCCAATCAAATTTACAAAAGAGATTAAATCATCAACTTCTGGTTCTTCGGCAGCATTGTTAATCACAGTAGTACCTTTAATAAAAAGAGAAGATAAAATAGCATTCTCGGTACCAGAATGAGTGTTTGACTTAAAACTAATATCCTTTGAACCTTCATCTGAGGTCTCTATGCTAATCCATTCTCTATCTTGAGAAACCTTAAAACCCAAATCCTCCCAAACTAAAATAAATCTATCAATTGGACTTGCTTTTTGAGGGGTATTTACAGGCTTTGGGATAACAGCTTTCCCAAACCTAAAGAGCAAGGGCCCAGCAGCTAACAGGGCGGATCTGTTTCTTGAGCCAATTTCATAGGGTATCCTATGGGTGTTAACCCCAGAGGTATTAATTCTAAGCTTACTACCCTCAAGCCAAAAGCATTCTCCCCCCAAAGATTGAATTAAGGATACCTCATCTTCTGTAAACCCAACTTTAGGAATATTCTCCAGAATAACCTCTTCCCCAGAATATAAAGAAGCAATTATTAATTTAGATGCAGATATGGCTGATCCAGACGGAGTAACGGAACCATTAAGAGGTGTTTTTCCTTCTATTTTTACAGCATTCATAAAAGATTTTTTATTTTATATAGGCTTCATTTATACACTTATAAGAATGTTCCCTCAAAGTGATGCATTTCCCACTCCTCAAAACAAATGTTTTGGGTATCACAATCTCATTCCGAAAGATAAATAAGCCACAAGGAGTTGAATGAAAAAAGAATTCCTAGAACAATCGTTCCTACAAAAATAATCTTCTCTAAACCCCTTTTAGACCTGTAACCTGCACCACTACTTACTGCAGAGCTTAAACCCCCTTCTCTTGATTGAACAAGGACAAAAACAGTAAGTAGCAAAGATATAATAAGTTGACCTGTTTTTAATACTGTTAACATTATTTCTTACCTGAACATAACCAATTAAGGAACCCATATATTATACTAAAAACTAACGAGGAAGCTATTAGGGACTCAAGGGGGCTCAAATACTTTGAAGGAAGAATAATATTGGCTATATGAACTTCGGGAAGAACGGTAGCTACAACTGAAAAATTAAGAATAAGAGTGGTAGAAACATATAGTGTGAGACCAGTTAAAATAACTTGTAAAAGTTGTCCACTTAAACCTTTTACGGGAAAACCAATCATCTTAAGCAAGGGAAAAATGAAAAACTGCACCAACGTAAGCGCTAAAATAAATAGTATAAAGGAGCTGGAAAATTCGTTGGAATATTTTAAACCACCAACAAGGTATTGGGTTACACAAACGGCGAGAAATACAAAAAAGTATGTTCTGATAAAGGCTTTCATAACTAAAGTATATCACGCAACCTAAGGCTATGATGATAATCCTGCGCGAATCTGTGAGCCTCATCTCTCATACGAATAATTAATTGCAAGGCCTCACTTTGCTTAGGCAAAGATATCTCCTCAAATTTTCCTCCATTAAAATAAATCAATTTCTCATCCTTTTTGGCAATGCCAATAACAGGAATGTAATTAAGATTCATTTTTTTTAAAACCTGCATCACAACCGAAAGTTGGGGAATCCCTCCATCCAATACTAACAGACTGGGAAATTCCCAATCTTTCTCTGCCAATAAACCCCTTTTTAATCGTCTATACAAAACTTCAGCCAAACGAGCAAAATCATCCTTTAAGCCAGGAGTTTTTATCTTAAACCGCCTATATAATCCGCGCTGCAACTTCCCATCAAGTGAGACCACCATAGAACCTACAACGGCATCCATACCTAAATTCGCAATATCAAAACATTCTATTCTTGTAGGGATTTCCTTTAAAATAGGGATTGCATCCCTAAGCTGTGTTAGAGATTTTTGTTGTAAATCCTGTAACAAATCAGGTTTTTCCACATATAAATTGGCGGGGATTCTTTTTTCTCTCACATAATTAAAATTCCTAAGCCTATCTCTAAGCTTACCGGCTTCCTCATATTGTTGATTTTTAGATGCTATTAACATCTTTTTCTCAAGAGAGCTAATAATCTTTGACGACTTTCCATTTAAAAAGTCTTTAATTTTAGAAATTTGCCCACGATACTTTGCGGGCGTAATATTTTTTGAGCAAGGGGCAGAACAGAGACCTAAATCTCCATATAGACAAGGTTTACCCATTTTATTGTGCAAATTAAATTTTGATAAAGAACAATCCCTGTAGGGAAAATGTCTTCGTATGTTTCTTAAAACAAACCTAGTGGCGCTAGAATTGGGAAAAGGGCCAAAAACAACCGATGATTTTATAATGTCGCCCTTTCTAGAAACTTTTACCCTAGGTAGTAATGTCTCTTTGCCATCTATTTTTACCTTTTCCTGCAATATCTCTATATACAAAAAGGATTTGTCATCCTTTAGGACAATGTTATAAAAAGGTTTATGTTTCCCTATAAGATAAGCCTCCAATATTAAAGCTTCTACTTCGGATTTTACTTCTATCACCTCCACCGAATGGATTTGTGCTACAAGCTGCCCTGTTTTGGAATTAGGTTCTACTACCGAGGAAAAATAGGACCCCACGCGGTGCTTAAGATTTTTTGCTTTTCCTATGTAGATTATCTTATTCTGAACGTTTTTGAATTTGTATATACCTGGGGAATGAGGAAGGTTTTGGATTTGTGTCTTTAATAATTCTTTAGAAAAAGCCATATTCATAAGGTTAATTTAAATAAGCTTACGAATTAATCTAAAATATTGTTGTTAGGGTAATTTTAACAAATCTCGTTTCTGATAAAATTAAGAGTTCGTAGAAATGAAGAGTAGTTCGCAGATACAAGCACTATGGTTGTAGTGCAGGATCTGCGAACCACATGGGTTCCAACCTATTACTTACGGCTTCTGCTTGAGATTGCGCTTGACAGCCGCAATTTCGCGGAGCGCGGCTCGAAGACATTTGACCCGTTCATAAACGGGTAATTTTTTGTCCCGACCCTGCTCCAGAAGCTCCTGGACTTTATCACAATCACGATTGACAACGTTAAACTGAACAAAACGGTTAAGTTGCCAAACAACCTCGGCTTCAAAAACTGGGAGTGCCAGTTCTTGAAGCTGCTCAACTAACTCTCGTTTAGCCCGGGAAGTCTTTGCGTCCTCCCACTTATCCAGGATGGAGTCCAATTTTTTCTGAAACGAAGTAGAAACGGCGAGTTCATTATAGCCTCTATCCTGAATAGCTTGAATCTGCCAAAGCAGACTATAGAAATCTGATTCCACAACGCTGTTCATGTTTCCTCCAATTGTTTTTAGAATGTCAAACACAAATATTATAGGGTAAAATCACCCATCCGTAAAGTACTATGAGATTAACTGCAAGTCCTTAAGCATTCATCCCAAATACGATATAATTACCCAGACATGCGAAAAAACAAAGAAAATATAAAACTTCCCCTTGCAATTAGCTTTGTTCTTTACGCAATTGCAATCTTCGGAGGAGCAGAAAGCTTAAAAAAGACATTTTCCCAAACCCAATTTGAAACAGCATACAAGATCACTTACGACATTGGAGAATCGGGGGAGACACTTGTTACTCAAGAAATTGAAATTACAAATAAAGATGATGATGTCTTAGTAACAGTTTATTCCTTTATTCTTAGCCAGATGAATATTTATGATGTCTCGGGATTTGATACAGCAGGACAACTAGAAGTTGACGTTAAGAGAGACGGGGAGAACAATAGAACTACAATCTCCGCCCCGTTAAAAGATCAGGTTATTGGAAAAGGAAGATCCAGTAAAATAAATATCTCGTATAAAACAAGCGATCTTGCAAATAAAGTAGGGGAAATTTGGAATGTAAACCTACCTAAACCCTCAAATTTAGAAGAGATCGCAAAATATGAGGTCATTATAAAAGTACCTCAAGCCTTTGGGCCACAAATTTATATAGCACCCACCCCTTCGGTTACAGGTGAAGAGAATAATAAAACCGTATATTCGTATTCTAAACAAGACATTGAAAATAAGTCTATAACCGCCACATTTGGAAAAAACCAAATTTTAAATTTTGAGCTTAAATACGATCTCTTAAACAACACTTTTTTACCTAGAAGGCAATCCATTGCGCTACCTCCGGACATTGCTAAGCATCAACAGATATATTTTTCCTCAATTGAGCCAAAACCGACTTTTTTAAAAAAAGACACCGACGGAAATATAATGGCTACTTTTTGGATAAAACCAAATCAAGCAGTTCAGGTGATTGTGAGAGGATCCGCAAAAATATTCGGAAATCAAATCTCACCAGAAATGGGAGGCAAAATGCATGAGATACCTAGCGACTTAAAAAAACTTTATACAAAGGCGGATACTTATTGGGAAGTGGAAAATTCTAAAATAAAAGACTTGGCTTTAGAGCTATTTGACCCTAAAAAGAATGTTGCCCAAAATGCTTATGAAGCTTACAAATATGTAGTTGAAAATTTAGAATATGACACAGAAATAACTCAAGAAAACACTATTCAACGACATGGAGCATTAAAAGCCTTAACACAAAAAGGAGCATGGGCATGCATGGAATTTACGGATTTATTCATAGCACTAACTAGAGCCATGGGAATTCCAGCAAGAGAGCTAAACGGATTTGCCTTTTCCGAAGGAGAAAGCATTGTCCCTACTCCTGTGGATTTTAATACTGGCGACATGCTACACGCATGGGCAGAATTTTATGATCCCAATTTTGGTTGGGTGCAGGTTGACCCAACTTGGGGGAATACTTCGGGGATAGATTATTTTACAAAACTAGACACTAACCATTTGGCCTTTGTGGTTAAAGGAGTGAGCTCAGAAGAACCTTATCCTGCCGGAGCATATAGGTTAGACACTAACCAGAAACAAATTAATGTGGATTTTGCAGAAAAACAGATTGATTTTGAACCAAAACTGGAGTTTAAAAAAGCTATTCCCTGGAACTTGTTGAAGATTTTTCAAGGCAAGAGAAGGTACGTTGTAACACACAAAGAAGGACCTATTTTATATGGAGTTGGTGGTGAAAACTCTAAGAGGATTATATTTCCTTTTAGTAAAGAAAGTGTGTATTTGGAAAGGAGTGCAAATGTGTTGGAGTATAGGGATTTTGGGGGGAATTTGGAAAAAATTTCTATGTAAGGACTTGCTTACTAAAAAGATGTTCTCAAGATTTCAATCAAATTTTCCCAGTTCTTATAAACTGCTATGTAAAGAAAGGCCTTAACTCATCCAGTAACATCCTACCTGATTGAGTTAAGGCCTGATTTCTCTCACTCAAGAACTACATACAAGGCCTCCTCAAACAGGAACCTCGTATTGTAGTAGTATATGGGGATAAGGTCAAACCCCCCCCAGATCCCACTCGAACTGTACCAAAGTGGGATTCTCCGTCGACGCAACCCACCTATCTTTCAACTCAACCCGATAGGGGGTATCATTGTAGTCGAAGGTTACCGAATCCTCACTTAAAAACAGAATCCTCATCGGGGCGTCCAGCCCCTTGATAGATACAAATTTGGCGTTAATTCCTTCGACGAGTTCCAAAAAACCCACAGCTATTAACGTAAAAAACGACAACAGAAAGAGTACACCAAAAAACTTTTTCATCTAACCCCTCCCTTTTTACAGAATTGGTATACTGAACCCCTCTATTACCTACGGAACCAGTATACCAAAATATCTGGCTTTGTCAAGCTATGGGGTACATAAATCATTCCTATCTCACTCTTACCTCACCTGAAGAAAATTTTCCCATCAAATAATTCTTAATAGTATAAAAACTACAGATCCTATTAAGCAAGACCGCTATGGGACTATTTACACCTTTGAGGCTTAGAATACACATATGCTTGTAACAAGCCTAATCCAAATATGGGGATAAAACTTATTTAATTAAGAATTAGGTTAAGACAAATTTTTCAGGTATCACCTTCTTCATTACTCTACTTCTATAAATCCCCCCTCAAAGCCTTACCAGTATAACTACCCTTACACTTCTTCAAATCCTCCACACTACCAACAAAAATAACCTCTCCTCCTTTTTCTCCTCCTTCCGGACCTAGATCTATCACCCAATCTGCACTTTCAATCACATCCAAATTATGCTCAATAACTAAAACAGTATTTCCCCTTTTAACCAACTTCTTTATAACCCTTATAAGCTTTTCTAAATCAGCAAAATGGAGACCAGTTGTTGGCTCATCCAAAATGTACAAGGAGTTCCCACGAGAATTTTTGGAAAGCTCCGAAGCCAACTTAACCCTTTGGGCTTCACCACCGGAAAGGGTTGGTGCCGGTTGCCCAAGTTTTATGTACCCAAGACCTACCTCTTCCAAAACCTTTAATTGGCGTTTAATCTTTGGAAAGGCTTCAAAAAATTTTAAAGCCTCCGAAACAGACATATCCAAAACATCACTAATGTTTTTTTCCTTATATTTAATTTCCAAAGCCTCACGGTTATATCTTTTACCTTGGCAGACTTCACACTTTACATAAACATCAGGCATAAACTGCATCTCAATCTGGATTTCACCCTGACCTGCACATGCTTCGCATCTACCACCTTTAACATTAAAACTAAATCTTCCCTGATTGTATCCACGCATTTTTGCTTGCGAAGTTTGAGCAAAAAGCTGCCGAATATCATCAAAAACTTTGGTATAAGTAGCCGGGTTGGATCGTGGAGTCCTTCCGATGGGCGTTTGATCTATGGCTACAACTTTATCCAGATGAGATGCACCTTTTAGCTCCCTATATGCCAAAGGTCTCTCATCCGTTTTTAGTCCAAAATGCTCTTTTAAAGCTGGAAGTAGCGTATCCATAACTAAAGAAGACTTTCCCGAACCCGAAACTCCTGTTATACAAACCATTTTTCCAAAAGGGATTTCTAAATTTATATTTTTTAAATTTCTTCCAGAGGCACCTTCTAAAACTAACTTTTTTCCCTTTAAACCTGCATTTTCAACCAAAAGGTCTTCACCCATGTCATCCGCTTTTTCAACAGCGTCTCCAACCTTTCTTGTTCCCGACAAATAGAGCCCAGTTAAGGAGTTTTTATCAGCAATAACCTCTTTGGGTGTACCAAAAGAAACAATCTCTCCTCCCAAATCACCTGCACCGGGACCAAAGTCCACTAGAAAATCACTTTGGAGCATTGTGTCTTTATCATGTTCTACCACTACAACAGTATTTCCCAGATCCCGCAAATGCTGTAAAGTTTTAATTAGCCGTGCTTGATCCCTTTGATGCAACCCAATAGAAGGCTCGTCAAGAACATATAAAACTCCCGAAAGACCAGATCCAATTTGTGAAGCCAATCTAATTCTTTGAGATTCACCTCCAGATAAATCAGCCGAGTTACGCGCTAAATTTATGTAATCAAGACCCACATCCAATAAGAAACGCAATCTATAATGCACTTCTCTTAAAACTGTTTCGGCAACCTGCAATTCTTTTGAGGAAAGCTTCTTTTCCAGATTTAGTAACCAATTTTCTGCTTCCTGCAAAGGCATTTGAGTTAGTTCATGTATACTTTTTCCATCTATAGTAACGCCAAGATAAATCTCTTTTAATCTTGCTCCTGCGCATTTTGGACAAGGCTCTTTAACCATATACCCTTGTATCTGTCTACGAATAAAATCAGACTGCGTCTCTCTATGCCTACGAGTTAAGTTTGGGATTATTCCTTCAAACGAAGTTGAATAAACTCTTTTTAAGCCATCTTTATAATACGAAACTTCATATTTCTGCTTTCCCGTACCATAAAGTAAAATGTCCAAATCCTCTTTTGGCAAACTTCCAATTGGAGCTTTTAAATCTATGCCATGAATTTCTGCTACCTTTTTTATAACTTCATACGACCAAGTAGAACCATTTGTAAGTTTTGCCCAAGGTAAAACTCCGCCTTCTTCAACAGAAAGATTTGGGTTTAATAACAATTCGGGGTCAATCACCAGAAGACTACCTAAACCATCGCATTCCTCACAAGCGCCTTGAGGAGCATTAAACGAAAAATCTCTAGGCTCAATCTCAGGCAGGGAAATATTACATTTTGGGCACGCAAACTTATCCGAAAATATTAAATCCTCCATCTTTTCGGGGTTTTCAGGGAAATCAAAAGAGTCATCTTTTATTATGGTTAAAGTTACAAGTCCTTCACTTAGTTGAAGAGAACTCTCTACTGCGGAGAAGATAATCCCTCTAATTTGATCTGGCTCTTCTTCATAGCGCTTTTTTGTAAAAACCTGCCGAGAAACTATAGCCTCTATTGTGTGCTTATTAGTCTTTATTAAATTTATATCTGCATCAACCGAAATAATCTGCCCATCCACTCTAGCTCGTAAAATCCCCTGCTTTTTAAGGTTTTGAAAAAGGGAATCATATTCTCCCTTTCTCTCCCGAATTATTGGGGAAAGAATAAAGAAGCGCACACCTTTGGGCTTCCTATAATCAGAATCAGCGGTTAAATTAGAAATAATGGCATCCACAATTTGATCCACGCTTTGACGCATAACTTCTTGGCCACATTGGGGACAATGCGGGTGACCTATTCTTGCGTAAAGCAACCGAAGAAAATCGTAAATGTCGGTAATGGTACCAACTGTAGATCTGGGGTTTTGAGTGGTAGTTTTTTGAGAAATAGCTATAGCGGGAGAAAGCCCTTCTATGCTATCAACATCAGGTTTATCCATAACTCCCAAAAACTGCCGAGCATAAGAAGAAAGACTTTCTACATATCTGCGCTGCCCTTCCGCATAAAGTGTATCTAAGGCTAGAGAGGATTTTCCAGAACCAGAAACTCCAGTAAATACTACGAGTTTGTTTTTGGGTATTTCTAGGTCCACATTTTTAAGGTTGTGTTGGCGGGCTCCTTTTATGGTAATTACATCTGCACTATTTTTGGTAAGTATTTTAGAGGTATCTTCTGTTTTGGGCATTTTATGTGTTTTGTGTGTCTTTTCTGTAAGGTTTTTTGACATCAAGTAGGGATTATACGGTATTTCTTCGGGTTTGGGAAATACCTCTATTCTTGCTTTTTATTCTTTGCAGGACACAAAAACTTTGGCACACTTGAGCCTTCCAAAAAATACTCCTTTCTACCACAAGATGCATCCACCTTTAAAAACACATTTTCTGGAACCACAAAAATCTCATTGGGAACATCTTCCAAAACAGCCGTCATAATACTATTCCAAATGGGAGCCGCACCAGTTAAACCAGAAGCCAAATATCCATTCATAGCGGAGTTATTATTATTCCCAACCCAAACCCCTACAACATAGGAAGGTGTATATCCAAAAGTCCAATTATCCCTTTTATTGTCTGTTGTTCCAGTTTTTACCGCAACAGTTTTTCCTGCAATATTAAGGGGACTATGCAATCCAAAAGCCTGTGAGCGCGCATTGTTATCTGCCAAAGTATCCGATATTAAGAACGCCACTCCAGGATCTAAAACCTGTTCCTTAGGTATGGCCAATTCTAAAAGGTCGTTTCCCTGCATATCTTTTACGCTCAACAAAGGATTAACGGGTAAATATTTCCCCCCTCTAGCCAAAGTTCCATAAGTATTCGCTAATTCTAAAAGTTTAACTTCCTTCCCACCAAGTGTTATTGCTAATCCATAATAACCCCCATGGTTTTCCCAAGATTTTAGACCCATTTTGATCCCCAAATCTGCAATATTTTCGGGACCTACTTTATCGGCTAATTTTACGGCTGGAATGTTATAGGAATTTGCCAAGGACTGCCTTAAAGTAACTAACCCATGATATTTACCATCATAATTTACAGGTTTATAAGGTGCTTGTCCTTGCTGAGCGTAACTAACAGGGGAGTCGTTTATTGTTGAAGCAAGAGTATATCCATTGGAAAGAGCTAAGGCATATGTAATTGGCTTTATTGCAGAACCGGGTTGCCTTTCTGCCTGAACTACATCAAAGGCACCCCAATCCTCTTGAAAAAAATCTACGGAACCAACATAAGCCAATATACCTCCAGTTTTTGGATCCAAAACTACTGCCGCACCATTGGTTAATCCTACATAAGAATTTTTTTCCACGCCTTCTTTTACCAATTCTTGAACTCTATCCTGCATATCTAAATCTAATGTTGTTATAACAGTCAAACCACCTTCGGTTACCAAGCGTTTTCCAAATTTTTCTTCTAACAAGGAACGAACATAAAACACAAAGTGAGGAGCTCTAATAAAATCGGCTTGGGGAGCAAATTCTAAGACTTCATCAAAAGCCTGATCTGCCTGTTCTTGAGATATAAAGTTTAGATCTACCATTCTTTGCAACACTAATTTTTGACGGGCTTTTGCCAAATCATTTCCTCCATTTAGAGGGGAGTAAATGGAAGGGGCAGAGGGCAATCCTGCCAATAAGGAGGCCTCCCCCAAACTCAACTCTCCCACAGATTTCCCAAAAAACTTTTGGCTTGCCGACTCTATCCCCCAGGCAGTCCCTCCATACGAAATATTATTTAAATAAAGCTCCAGAATCTCACTTTTTGTATATCTCCTCTCCACCATTACAGACAAAACCAATTCTTTCATTTTTCTGTCAAAGGTCCTTTCCGGCGAGAGAAGAACATTTTTTATAAGTTGCTGTGTTATTGTTGAGGCCCCTTCTACACGATGATCTTTTACGTAAGCTCTCACAGCCCTTAACATGCTTGTAGGCCTAAATCCAAAATGGTTAAAAAATTCAGAGTCTTCTATTGCCAATGTTGCCAAAACAACATGAGAAGGAATTTGGTCTAAGTCAACGGGGTCATATCTACGATCTTCATAAATTTCATATAATGTTGCGCCATTTTTATCTAGGATTTTTGTGGTTCCCCTAGTGCCTTTTTCTATAAGTAAATCTGGATCAGGCAAATCATTTGCGAATTGATAAATGTCTTGCGCAAAAAGAAAGATTCCGATTAAACACATAAAAATACCACCTAAATAAAAGATTCGGGATAAAAATAGGGATTTTACAAAGTTAAGGAAGCTTCTAGAAAATGAGTAAAAATCAATAAGAAGCCCAATAAGAATGTAACCCAAAAATATCGTAAATCTTTTAAAGGCCAAAAGTAACTGCAAGAAAGGGGAAATTAGACCAAAATAAAGAAGTTTAATTACACATTTTTTTAATTTCATTAATTCTGTCCCGATAATAGGCAGCTTCTTCAAAATTTAATACTTCAGCTTCATAAAGCATAAGCTGTTGCAACCGCGCTATTTCGGATTGTAACTCATCAGGAGGAAGGAGTGAATAGTCTTTTTCCATCTCCTTTCTCTTTGACTTATCGTCAATAACTTCTTCTATCAATCTTTTCCTTATAGGCTTTTGAATATTTTGTGGAGTAATGTTATGTTTTTGGTTATAAGCTTCCTGTATAACTCTCCTACGATCAACCTCAGCTAAGGCGCGAGCCATGCTTCCGGTGGTTGTATCTGCATACATTACAACTTCTCCCAAGATGTGACGGGCAGCTCTTCCCATTACCTGTATCAAACTGCTTTCGGATCTTAAAAAACCCTCTTTGTCAGCATCCAAAATCGCTACTAAAGATACCTCTGGCAAATCTAATCCTTCTCTTAGCAGATTTATACCTACCAATACATCAAAATCTCCTTTGCGAAGTTTATCCAAAATATCCGTACGCTCCAAAGTATCAATGTCAGAATGTAAGTAAGTTGTTTTTATGTTTTTTTCCAAAAGGAAGTTTGCCAATTCTTCGGCCATACGCTTTGTTAAAGTTGTAACCAAAACCCTTTCCCCACGCGAAACTCTCTCTTTTATTCTATTTACTAAATCTGGAACCTGATTTTTAGTTGGAAGAACTGTAACCTTTGGATCTACAATGCCAGTCGGGCGAATTATTTGCTCTACAATTTCCCCATTTGCTTGTTCTACTTCCCATTCGGAAGGGGTTGCGCTTGTATATATAACTTGCCCAATTTTTTGCTGATATTCTGCAAAATTTAAAGGGCGGTTATCCCTAGCGGAAGGAAGCCTAAACCCATATTCTATTAGAGTATCCTTCCTTGATTGATCTCCATTGTGCATACCCCTAATCTGAGGAATAGTAATATGTGATTCATCTATTATGGTCAAGTAGTCCTTAGGAAAAAAGTCCAACAATGTATAAGGGGCATCTCCGGGATTTCTACCATCAAAGTAACGAGAGTAATTTTCTACTCCTTTGCAATAACCAATCTCCTTCATCATTTCTAAATCATATTTTGTACGTTGCTCCAACCGATAAGCTTCCAAGTTCTTCCCTTGGGAACGCAAAACCTTTAGTTGATCTTGCAGATCTTTTTGTATTTGTAAAAAAGCTTCCTCTCTACGCTCTTCCGCTGTAATGTAATGCTTAGCAGGATATATTAAAACCAAACCTTCCTGTTGCGCAATATGATCAGAGGAATCTCTTTGGTCTTGGGTGTTTTTTCTAAAAGCTGAACCTTTCCTCTCAAAGGGCAACCCTTCCTTATCTAAACGTTCCCCTGTTAATGGATTAAAAAACTCAACAAGAGTCAAGATGTTGTTGAATACTTCCAAGCGAATAGCGTAATCTTGATAAGCTGGAAATACATCCACTACATCTCCACGAACTCTAAAAGTTCCTCTTTTAAAATCAATATCGTTTCTTTCATAATGTATTTGAGTTAGTCTAGTTAATAAATCGTTTTGTCTTAACCTCATCCCCTTTCTAAGCTCAAGAGCCACTTTGGAATATTCTGCGGGAGAACCCAAATTGTATATACAAGAAACCGAGGCGACAACAATAACATCCCTGCGAGTCATTAGAGCGGTTGTCGCAGCCAACCTAAGCTTGTCAATCTCTTCATTTATATCAGCATCCTTTTCTATATAAGTGTCAGTTGCGGGCATATAGCTTTCGGGCTGATAATAATCGTAATAACTTACAAAAAACTCAACCGCGTTTTGAGGAAAATAATCACGAAATTCCTGATATAGTTGTGCTGCCAAAGTTTTGTTGTGAGAAATAATAAGTGTGGGCTTTTGCACATTTTGGATAACATTGGCTATACTAAAGGTTTTTCCAGATCCTGTAACCCCCATCAAAACCTGATGCTTTTTATTTTCCTTCAAACCTTGCGTTAACTTTTGAATTGCTTGAGGTTGATCTCCTGTTGGACTGTAATTGGAAACTAACTTAAACATTGGAGAATTTTATCATATTTTGTTCGGGTTTTGTTTGGAAAGTGATAAAAAATTCTTGACATCTTCGTAAAAATTTCGGTACACTTAATTTATACAAATAAAACCCAAAGTCTTTAATCTTTTTAAATACCTCTTGGGATGTATTAAATTAAGAAAGGCAAAACATGAGTCCAATTACCTTATACAAAAGGCAAAAAGAAGTACTTACATTTATTTCCCAGTTTATACAAAAAAATAATACCTCCCCAACGCTTCAAGAAATAGCGGACGCAATGAATTTGTCCTCATTGGCAACTGTTCACGAGCATCTGGCAACTCTAGAAAGAAAGGGTTTTATAAAAAGATATGATGGTTCCGTTAGAGGGATTGAGGTATTAACAGAGTTATTGGATACATCCATGCAGGGAGTGGAATTACCTTTGATGGGTTTTATTGCGGCGGGAAAGCCAATAGAAGCCATAGAAAATTCTTTAGAAACTGTTATGGTCTCCGCTGACTTAGTTTCCAAGTCAAAAAGGTGTTATGTTTTACAAGTAAAAGGGGATTCCATGATAGAAGAAGGGATTTTTGACGGAGATTTTGTTGTAATTCAACAACAGAATACTGCAAATGATGGTGATATTGTTGTGGCTCTTATTGATAATGGTTTTGCAACACTAAAAAGCTTTTACAAAGAAAAAAATGGAAAAATAAGACTGCAACCTGCTAACTCAAAGATGGATCCTATTTTTGTGGATGCCGATGAATTGCAAATTCAAGGTAAGGTTACGGGCGTAGTAAGAAAATACAATAAATAAGTATCCTAGCTACACTAGCAGCATTCTTTACCAAAGAGTGGAAACAAATCCTCTACTAATGTAATCTACTATTATGCAAATATTTTCACAAATAATGGCTTATTTAGAACTCCTAGCCAACAAGATACCGTTGGAACTCTTTACTTTTTTGGGAACTATTCTGGAAGAAATGCTTGCGCCAATTCCCTCTCCGTTTGTTATGGGAATAACGGGTTCAATAGCGCAAGCACAAAACAAAGCACTGGGATATATTATTGTAATAGCAATCATCGGAGCCTTTGGTAGAATCGTGGGGGCTTCTTTCTTATATTTGATATCTGATTTTGCGGAAGATATTGTTATTGGAAAGTTCGGTAAATTTATTGGGTTGGAACATGACTTTATTGAGTCGATCGGGAAAAAGTTTAATGGAACAGCTAAGGACTACATTACACTTACTGTTTTAAGAGCGATACCAATAATACCTAGTTCTCCTATTTCGGTCATTTGCGGACTAATTAAATTAAATTTCAAAGTATTTGTTGTAGGAACATTTATTGGAAATATTTTTAGAAACATATTTTTCTTATATATAGGATATATGGGTCTTTCTGCAACAGAATCATTTATGCAGGGACTAAATACAGCAGACAATATTATGAAAATACTCCTTGTATTAACATTAATAGGAATCTATCTTTATTACTATAGAAAAAGAGAAAGAGGTGAAATACTTACAAATAAAAACAGAACCAAATCAACGAGTCCTTCCCAAGAAGAGATCAAAAAGGCTGAAGAATCCCTCAGATACAAAAATGCGGAAGAGTTACCTAAAGAGGAATCTGATACATATCCCACAGTGTACATATTTAGACATGGCCAAAGTGAAGACAATAGGGATCTAATATTCAGCGGATGGAGGGACTCACCCCTCACCGAAGAAGGGAAAAAACAGGCGCTGATACTTGCGGAGAAATTAAAGGATAAAAAGATTGATAAACTTATTTCCTCCCCCCAGATCAGAGCTATTGAGACCATGAAATTAGGAATGTCCCTAAACGAAAGAGCTAAAAACCTTCCAATTGAAATCGATGAAAGAATAAAAGAAAGATCTTACGGCAACTTACAAGGTAAAAACAAGCTAGAAGCTTTTAAAGAAGATGAAGAATATCTACACAAAGTCCGTAGAACATACCATGGCCAACCAGAAGGTGGGGAAAGCATTGCAATGGTTTACGAACGAACAAAGAATTTTGCAGATGAATTAGTAAAAGAGATGAAGGAGAAGAAAATCAATGTAGCAATTTCTTGCCATGGTAATTCAATAAGATGCTTTAGAAAATACTTTGAGGGGTTAAGTGATGAAGAAACTGCAACAGTAGAAACACAATTGGGGCAAGACTACGCGGCTTATGTTATTAAATAGCCCTTCTATATCCGATGATAAAGATCAAGTAAGCGGTTGTACTTAACAACTCTTTCACCCCTTGCTGGCGCACCAAACTTCACAAATTCAGCACCTGTGCCTAATGCTAAATCAGAGACAAATGTGTCCTCGGCAGTATCGCCACTCCGGTGGGAAACTATTGTAACTAGATCGTTATTCTGGGCAAGCCTCATGAATTCCAAGGTTTCAGAAAGCGTACCAATCTGATTGGGCTTAACAATAACGCCATTTAGACACTTAGGATCCAAGGCTTTTTTTAGAATAGAAGAGTTTGTTACTACCAAATCATCTCCCACTATCATTGTTCTTTTTGATAATGCCTTGTATAGACCGTACCAATCATCAAGGGCATCTTCGTAAAGAGGATCTTCTAAATAAATAATTGGAAAATCTTTTAATAACGACGAGTAATAGGAGCTCATTTCTAAGGCAGATAAAGATAAACTCTCTTCTTTAATTTCATATTTTAAGGATTTTTTATCATAGAAAGATCCTGCCGCCACATCCATACCTAAAAATGCGTCTTTCCCGGGAACATAACCAGCATCCTCTATGGAAGATATTAGGAACTCCAATGCCTTACGTGTAGTAAATCCTTCCGGGGCAAACCCACCCTCATCTCCCAAGCCCACGCCATAACCCTTCTCTTGTAATTTAGCCCTCAATTTATTGTAAACATCTACTCCAATTTCAACTTTATGCTCATAAGAAAAATTCATTCCAGGAATAAGCATGAATTCCTGAAATGAAAGACCATTTTGAGCATGTAATCCGCCGTTGAGGATATTAAAAACAGGAGTGGGCATAACAAGTGGACCAGATTTATTAAATAAATCCCTTATGTAAAGATACAAGGATTTGTGCTCAGCTCGTGAGGCCGCTCTTGCCACAGCCAAGGAAACTGCTAATGTAGCATTAGCGCCTATTCCAGACTTATTCTCTGTAATAGCCATTTTTATCAGGAGGTCATCTATATTTTTTTGATCCAAAGGAGAAAGACCTATTAATGCGGGAGCAATAACAATATTTATGTTTTGTATTGCCTCTTCCACAGGAAGAGCTATTGCCTCTTTGGCGCCTTTTGAAGCTCCATCGGGTACGGTTTGAATAACTTCCACACCATCATCCAGTTGCACTCTAGCACAAACAGTCCATCTAGCCCTTGAGTTCAGATATTTAAAGGCAGTAACAGAACTTATTAAACTCATTTAGATTCTTTCTTAGCTAGTCTTTCTTTTAGCAAAGACTTTTCGGCATCATAAACGATTTTCCTTGTCTTATCTAGGACATCGGGACTA
>JAGPFW010000044.1 GCA_018056275.1 Patescibacteria group bacterium | reverse complement strand
CCTTCGCCAGAGTTAAAAGAAGAGTAAGAAGCAAAGAAATTGATGAAATAGCGTATGCCAGAGAGAAAGAGAAAGAATTTTTGCCCATCTACAATAATTTAATAGAAAAGTACCATATAAAAGTTCAACAAGACAAAAAAATACTTTTTTAGATAAATGGTTTCTTCAACCAGTCAGAGAGAAAATTGATTTTCTTTCTCGGGAAATACAAAACATAATCCAGCTACCTTAAAACGAGAGATAGATAGACTACTGAGAAAACTAACAAAAGCGTGTTTGGTAGATTGCTCATAATTTAACCTTCCAAAGAAATCTATTTTTGATTTGTATCACTCTTTTATCGCTCCCATGGTCAAACCTCTAACAATATATCGCTGGATAAGAAACGTTACAATTATAATTGGAATTATGTGGATGACTGAAGTAGCAGCCATTGCTTCCCATCTTATTTGAGTAGTAGACCAATATTCAGAAATTGCCACAGGAAGAGTTTTAGCGTTTCTCCCAGTCAGGACTAATGCTGCCAATAATTCGTTCCACGAAAACATAAAGCTAAAAATGCTCACAGTAGCTAACCCAGGAGCAGAAAGAGGTAAGGAAATCCTTACTAAAGATTGGAACCAATTACAACCATCTATTAATGCTGCTTCTTCAATATCTTTGGGGATACCTCTTAAAAATCCAGCAAGAATCCAAATAACGAATGGCAAGTTAAAACTCACATATACAATTATCAAACCAATATTAGTATCTAATAACTTAAGACTTCTCATGATCAGATATAGAGGAATGATAACTGCCACCGGAGGCATCATTCTTATGCTCAGAATCCAAAACTCCAGATTTCTCTTTCCTGGGACAGGGAAACGAGCCATACCAAAAGCGGCCAAAGAACCGATTATAATTGTTATAAGTGTACTGAAAAAAGCTACCTTTAGAGAATTAAACAAAAAGGGAAGTCTAGAACTACCGCCTGAAAACTCAGCTATATAATTTTCAAAAGATATTTTCGGAAACCAAATCGGAGGAATGGAAAAAATTTCTACTCTAGTTTTAAAAGAAGTCATTACCAGCCAAACTATAGGAAAAACACTGATCAAAACTATTATTATAGCCAAAAAGTATATAAGAAATTTGCTTTTAATATTCACTTATTTCCTCTCCTCTATAAAATATTCTAATCAAAAATTGGCTGATGATAATAGTAAAAACTAATACTATCAAGGAAGCAGCTGAAGAGTATCCAGTATTAAAAAAATGAAACCCGTACCTATATATAAAAAAGCTCATGGTTTCCGTAGCGCTACCCGGTCCTCCCTGAGTAGTAGAATACACAAGATCAAATAACCTTAAATTATCCATTAAACGAATTAAAATAGTAACCATAGCCACATACTTGAGGTGAGGAATCTTAATATATAAAGCTATCTGATACCACTTAGCACCGTCCACTGAGGCCGCATCATAAAGATCAGGGGAAATTCCAGAAAGACCAGCGAGAAAAATTACTGCAGTAAAAGGGGTCCACTGCCAAACATTTATTATTACTAAAGACAAAAGAGCAGTGTTTGCTGAAGAAAACCACGGTTGAAACCCTAGGCCAACTCTTTCAAAAATGTAATTAGCCAAACCAAAATTGGGATTAAAAATATAAACCCACGTTAATCCCCAAACTACAGGTGTTATCATCATTGGTAACATATAAATAGTTCTTAAAACTTCCATCCCTTTTAATCTATTATCAAAAACTTCGGCAACAATGTAGCCAAATATTAATTCTAAAACAATACTAAGAATCGCGATTTCTATGGTATTCATTGTAGATTTTAGAAATAGATCATCCTGAAACAGACGCACAAAATTGCCAAATCCAACAAAAACCGCTTTATGTGGCTGAGTAAGATTAAAATCTTGGGTGCTCAAGAACACAGTATAAATCGTGGGATAAACAGAAATGAAAACTAAATAAATAATAGCAGGTAACATAAGGAAAAAACCAACACGGCCAAGGATTTTTTGCATAATGTATCCTCCTTATTTTAAAGGGGAGGAGAATTCCTCCCCTTTCTTGCCCGTAGATTTGAATAAAAAACTTCAAATCATAAATATCACTTATTATTCAAGATATCCTCTGGTTTTCATTAAAGTAGTTACATAATTTTGAACATCGTTCATTGCTTGTTCGGGAGTGATATCTCCTACAAGAGCCTCAGACACTTTTAATCCAACTACATCAATAATCTCAAAACTTTCCGGGATTCTTGGCCTGCAATCTACATAGGTTAGAGGAAATGTCTCTGCTACAGTTTTGTACCACGGAAACTCATTCATAAGCTCTTCATCGTTAACGGCAGATAAACGACTGACAGGCCCTCCTCTTTTACAAAATTCTTTGTGAATTTCCTTGCTACAAAACCACTTTATATATTCCCAAGCAAGATCTTTATTACCACTGCTTGAAGCAATTCCCATTGTCCAACCACCAACAGGAGGTATTGGCGTGATACCCTCTTTAGCAGGGAAAACAGTAGTCCCTACTTTTCCAAGTACTTTGGAAAGATTAGGGTCAAAATACATTGATGTTCTGGACGTCCAAGTTGAAGCAATAGCAACTTTCCCCTGCTGAAAAGCAGTGGCCCGCTCATCCCAAGCATAACTTAGTGCACCAGGAGGATTATACTGGAGCATTTCTTGAAAAAATTTGACTACCTCCACTCCTTCGGGGGTGTTGAATGTCGGCGTCCAATCAACTTTTGTGGAACCAGGATATACTCCCTCAAAATATTTACCACCAAAATTCCAGATATACTCAAACCATGCTTGCCCAACAGGAGATCCTCTTCTAAAGTTCATAGCAATTCCATAAACACCTGGGAAATTAGGGTTGTTAGTAAATAGAGCTGCTGCTTTTTCTAGCTCTTCTATGCTTTTCGGGGGTGTTATTCCAGCTGATTCAAAAAGGTCAGTGCGGTAATGAGTAAGAACAAAATACAACCCAAATGGCAAACCGTATGTCTTACCCTTCCATTTTCCTGCTTCTACGCCTACGGGAAAGTAGTCATCCATCGCAATGAGGTTTGGATCTTCTTTCGCAATATAAGGTTCTAATTCTTCCATAAATCCACCTTCTGCAAACTCACCGCACCACGGAATGTCGTAAACAATTACATCATAATCCCCGGTTCCAGCAGCCAGAGAAATTACTTCTTTTTCATGACACTGATCGTAGGGATAACTGTCCATTACAACCTTAGCTCCTGTAATTTCTTCAAACATGGCATTAATATCTTCAAAAGCAGAAACAAAAGGATCAGCAACCATAATCATATTTAGAGTTTTCCCTTCAAAAGGCTTATCTTGAGCATAAACGATTGAAAAAGGAACAATGGTAAGGGCAACTACCACCAAAAAAATAAACCGTCTAATCTTCTTCATTTCAAAAACCTCCTTTTTTAGATTTTTTACACAAGCTTTAAAACTAAAAGAAACAAGCTTAATCTTCTAAAAACACCACCTCCTATTCTTTTTTTGTCTAAATTCTACCCAGCTTGTAAAATTACCTTCTATGCTAAACCCTTCTCTTAGTTCCGACCAACCAGTGTGGCATGGTAAGTAAATTTATCCCCCCGGTAAATAGTGTAAGCCCGCTCAATCGCTCTACCAGTTTGGATATAAGAAATCCGTCCTACCAAAAGACCAGGAGAACCCTCGGGAATCTGAAGCAACTCCGACTCTTCTTCAGTGATAAGGGTAGCTTCTACCGTTTCATGGGTTTCTCTAAAAATCAAGCCATATTCATCTTCTAAGAAATTATAAAGAGACTCCGAGCGCAAACCCTTTTCTACTAAATTTGGAACTAGGTCATCGGGCAAAAAAATCTCACTTATCGCTACTGGTTCACCATCGGCAAAGCGCAATCTTTTTAGGAGAATTACTTTATTGTTCTCCGAAATTCCCAAATCATTCGCTATCAACTTAGGAGGAGCTATCTTCTCAAACAGGAGAATTCTAGTACCAGGTTTAATTCCCCGAGCAAGCATTTCTTCGGTAAAACTGGTTATCGTTCCTACGCGGTGGGTTATTTTGTTCTTAGCAACAAAAGTACCTTTACCCGGAATCCTAATAAGCAATCCTTTTTGGGTCAAAGAATTTAAAGCTTGTCTAATAGTAGTCCGGCTTACCTGATAAGCTTCTTGTAGTTCCTCTTCAGTAGGCATCAACTCTCCTACTTTCCAGTTTCCTTTTTCAATAAGTTCTAACAAGTCTCTCTCAATTTGGTAATAGAGAGGAATGGCTGAATTTCTGCTGACTCTCATAGTGAGAAAATTATAACATTAAGTTTACTAAAATACAATATTGTAATGTTGTAACATTATCAATTAAAATTTGAAACTGTTTGAAAGTTTTCTCGTATCCCAATTAAAAAAGAGAACAAAAATATGTTTCCTATATCGCGTCAGGATTCTATCGTAGCTGTCCTATAATAATATTAAACAGTCGACGACGCAAGAAAAGATCAAAAACGTGAAAAAAGCAAAAATGTAAAAAGCAAATACCACTGGGGGGAATTTTTTCTACTCCAGCATAATGGGGACATTGCCCACTTATAAACTTCCTATCACTTTCCGAAAAAATTGTTTCTACCAGCCTATTTTGTCCTGCAGTTGCCAGACTAAAATGTCCTCTAACTGCCAGATACTGTGTCAAAAAATAAGAAAGGACTGAATACTCCTCACTGTAAATATCTTAGTCCTCAAGGTCGATCTAAAGAAATTCTTTTTCGATTATGACCTATATCCTCTTAAATAAGTGGATGGCTTTTGTGGTAAAGCAAATTTTATGGAAATTTTATAGAGAAGAGGCCATCCACTTATTAAGAATACCAAAGAGTGAAGCATAAGAGAGAAGTTGAATCAAATACAATAGTACCAACCTGATATCGAGACCTTCTAAAAATGTCCCAATGTCAGGAAAAAAGGGGCTTGACCTCTATAAAAACCATCTTCCTGTTCAAAATTAGGGGCTAAAGTATAGTTTTTACCTGCTTTACTATTTCCTCCACTGTCTCATCTCTCTTAACAGTACAGAAGGCTTCTCTACAGATACCATTCCCAATACCTCGTAGCTTAAGGGCATACTTAAGGAGAGGAATGTTACCATATTTTAGAATTTGGGATATTTTTACTATAGTTAACTGAGTTTCTCTGGCTTCTTTTAGTTTATTCTCTTTAAATTCTTTCCATAATTTAACAAATACCTCAGGAAAGACATTGGCATTACCAC